>NZ_BAAGSN010000003.1:2080-117942 GCF_054782415.1 Sinomonas soli
GCGAGGAACTGCTCGGGGGTGAGGCCGAGGGTTCGACGAGGCGGGCCAGGCCGAAGGCAGGGTCATGGTGTACGTCGGGATTGCCGACTTCACGGACGAGGAGCACGAGCGATTCGACCGCTATGTTGCCGAGGTGCTCTTCTCGAAGGACTCCGAGGACTGGACGCAGTCGCCCGAATGAGCTGCCCGCGGGCCTGAGGAGACACCCTCGGTGCCCCGGCGGGCGCGCATCGGTGCCAGCCGCTGCTGCGGGGTTGGCTCGGTGTAGTAGTGGTTGCCGACCGAGCGGGCGTAGAACAGCCCGTGCGTCCTCTGCTCGCGGCCGCACCAGCGGCAGCTGTTCGGCCCCGGGGCCGAGACGTGGCGGACACGGACCACGCCGGGGCCCGGGGGTGCCGGCCGGCTTGAGCTGCACGTCCGCTTCGGCGTTGACCCTGGCGGCGTACTCGCCGCCGCTGGGCTGGCCCTTGGGCTGGCGGTTCTGGGAGCTCATGCCGGGCATGTGTGCGGCCCGGCCTAGGTCAGCTGGCCGCCCCGATCCGCCGCTCGAGCTCGGCTATGGCCTCTTTGCCCTTCGCATAGCGGATGGCACTGTGGATGCAGCCGATGGCGCCGAAGACAATCGCGCCCCAAAACACGACGTACCGTCCCCCAGCGGACGAGGCGGCACCGATCGTCGCGACGGTGAACAGAGTGCCGAGGGCGCAGATGATCCCGTGGACCCATGCCCAGGCCGCGCAGCGGCCGACGGCCTTCCGCAGCGGTACCAGCGCCGTGAACGCGTAATAGGCCTCGGCGGCCGCCGGGGCCGCAGCGGGGGCGGGTTCTGTCCGGGTGTTGCCAGTGCCGGTGGCGCTCTGGGCCGGTGGTGCCGGTTCGGCTGCGGCGGTGAGCACCCTGGAGATCCGGGCCCGGGCGGTCAGGGGAAACTCATCGCGCTGGCCCAGGATGACGCGCATCTGCTTCATCGCGAACTCGTGCCGGACACTGCCTGGATCCAAGGAAGCGGTCCAGGTTCGCATGCCGACCACGAGCTCGTCGAACACGTAGGAGCGGCCGTGCTCGATGGCGCTGTCGACGGCTTCCGAGCACTCCCGCAGCGCGGCTTTCAGCGGCTGGCCGGTCCTGCCCGCGTACACGGCGACGCGCATCGCGATCGCGTCCGCCACAGACTGGCAGGCGGAGGCGACGGCCTCCTTGGTCACGAACTGCGGTTCGGGCAGGTCCAGCGACTCGGTGAGGTCGGCCGGGCACATCCGCACTTCGTCCTCGACCATGAGCCGCCAACCAGGGGGCGGCTCAGGCCACGACGGGTCAGGAACCCAGCCGGGCGGCGGGGCCCACCCCTCGGGTGGTGCGGGCCAGCCCGGCGGCGGATTGAAGACCAGCATGTCGTCCCCCAGGGTGCTGCGCGGATGCGTCAGCTGATTCAACCACCCCAAGGGCTGCCGGATCCCGAAGTCGACGGACGGGGCGGATTGTGTCCTGCTCGAGCCCCGGGGTGGGCTGCCGCACACATGGGCGCGGGGCACGACCAGCCCCGGCAACCGAACGGAAGGAACGCCCGATCCTGGCCCGCAAGCAGCCTAAGGACACCGGATTCGCCCTGCCCGAGGAGCTCGTGAGCCGCCGTGTCGCGTTCGCCGCCTCCGGCGCCGCCGGCACCCACGCCGACCAGAACGCCCGCCACCGTCACGGCGCTGGCCGGACCAACCGGGTCGGGTCCCGGTCCGGGCAGCTGCGCGCAGCCCTCAAGGACCAGGGCCGGTAGGCCCCGGCCCCTCGCGGGTCAGGGGATAGCGGGCATGCCCAGAGCAAGGGCGACCGCGGTCAACCCGGACTTGCCCATGCCGGCCAGGGTCGCCCCAACACCCACGATGGCGTACGCCCCGATGGGCACCAGCAGCAGCCACTCCCGCCACGAGCCCGCGTTCCCCAGGACCGGGACGGCGAAGTAGCCGTTGGGCTTCCACATCCACGAGATCACCGGCAGCTTCGCGATCGCCCGCGGCGGCTTCACAGTCAGCGGCCAGGTCAGGTTGACGCCGCCGGTGGTGAGCATGTCCCCGAGGATGTGCACGACGACGCCGACGCCCATGGCGAGCGGGAACCAGCCCTGCTCCTGCGGGGCAAACAGGGCGATGAAAGCCCCCAGAGTCAGGCCGACCGCCCACGGGGCCTTCCGCATCGAGTCCGGGATGATCTTCAGCGCCTTCGCCGCGAACGCCACCAGGAGCACGGACAGGATGCCCGCGCCGATCCCTACCTGCCCGAACCAGTCCGTGTGGATGGTCCAGAGCCCGGCGGCCCAGGCGACGGCTACGAACGCGGCGACTCCGAGGATGGAGTGGGTGCCGTGGCGGTGGCCGCCGGATACCGCGCCGACGCCGGCGCACATGGCGTTGGACAGGTGCGGGAGGGAGCGCGCGATGGTCGCGTTGTGGTGGTCCGCGTCGTGTCTCTGACCTGCATGTGTGCGGACGAATGCACTCACGAGTGCTGTGACTTGAGGAGACGGGGGCGGCGGTCGTCGTTGGCCGACCTCTACTTCTAGGCCTTTGCCTCATAGGTCGGATGCCTTAGCCGCAGAGCCCGACTGTAGAGCCTTTCGCAGCGCGGAGTCGATCTCGCAAGTGCCAGTGTGGGGACCGGCGATGACCGTCCCGCCCTCAACGAGAAAACTGCTTGGTGTGCCGCGAACACCGAAATCACCCAGATGATCTCCGCCGACCAGTAGGACGCCGTCGGCGACGGGAACGTCTCCGTCGAGATTTGGCACGACAACCAAGGTCACAATGTTCATTTTTCCAGCGGCCTCAAGAAGCCAGCTGTATAGGTGGTCCTTCACGAGTTCTCGACACGGATCGCAATTGGGCGACAAGAAGACAACTAGAGTGAGGCGGCCGTCCGACTGGAGTTCTCTAAGCTCTCTGGTCGTGCCATAGGGCGACCGCACCGTGATGTCGAGCAAGCGCATAGCAGTTGACGGAGGGGGAGCTGATCGGGGTCCTTTGGTCAGTACCGTGACTATGGATCCGGTCACGAGACAGAGGCCGAGCTCAGCTAGAGCAATGACAGGCGCGGCGATCTGCCCAAGGAGGGCAATCCATGCAGCCAAGAGAAGCGAGCCTGACCTCGCCAGGGTCCAAGTATCAATGGTGCGCCCAGCCCCGCCGAAGCAGCTGCACCTAACATCAAGGCCCTGGCGGCGCACAGCGGCCTGCCACGCAAGGAACCCAGACATCATGAGCGAGGCCAAAGACGTCCCGAGAGCCCTAGTCGGCGGCAGAAGCATCGATGTACCAACGGCAATCTCAGCGAGC
Organism: Sinomonas soli; assembly: GCF_054782415.1. Taxonomy (NCBI): domain Bacteria; kingdom Bacillati; phylum Actinomycetota; class Actinomycetes; order Micrococcales; family Micrococcaceae; genus Sinomonas; species Sinomonas soli. Next base: position 5,404 of record NZ_BAAGSN010000003.1, read on the forward strand.
GGGACGAACTGCGCCAAACCTGCTAGGTTCCGGGGCAGCCCCGACGACTTGACCGCATCGACGAGGGACGTCCGTGCCGGAATCTTGAGAACTCCGGCACAGACCAGTGTGGCAGCGACGATCAGTAAGATCGTCCCCGATGCCATGTCCAAGGCTATCTGTATGCGCAGCTAACGAGCTGGTTGCCGTACCAGATGCAGTAGTAACCCGAATCGGTCTCGCACCAGGTCCAGCTCCCAGCACCCGTGCACTGTATCTTTGCGAACGGTTCCGGTGGCTCTCCCTTTGGAGGCCCCTCGGAAAGGACCTTCAGGGCATCCAGCACATCGGAGACTGCCTTGTATGTTGCTGCCGATCGAGCATCGTTGCTCATGTTCTTCCTCCTCTCAATGAATGGGGCGTAGTCAGGTATTCGCATCCTTCGTTATCTCGGCGTTGCCGGAGCGCCCCGGCCCGCCTGACGGGCCGAGCTGCCAGACTGGGCGCATGTGCGGACGCTATGTGACTGCCAAGCGGGCCTCTGCTCTGGTGGCTGACTTCGAGGCGCCCGAGCTCGTCGGTGAGGACACCCGCCCGTCGTGGAATGTGGCCCCGACGCAGCGGGTGCCGATCTTGACGGAGCGGCTGGAGAGGAACACGGGGGAGATCGCCGCCGGATTGAGACGGCCCGGTGGGGCCTGGTGCCGGCGTGGGCCAAGGACCCGAGTGTCGGCAGTCGCGCGATCAAAGCGCGCAGCGAGACTGTCCTCGAGAAGCCCACGTTCCGCTCAGGCGCGGTCAAGCGAAGGGCAATCGTGCCCGGCGATGGCTACTACGAGTGGCAGAAGGACGGGTCGCGGAAGACCCCCACGTACCTCCACCCGGAGCAGGAGGGCCGGCCGCTGGCCTTCGCTGGCCTGTTCGAGTTCTGGCGGGACAAGTCCGTCGAGGACGACGACGCCCCGGGCGCCTAGCTGATGACCTCCACGATTCTGAGCCGACCCGCCTCAGATGCTCTGGGGGCGATACATGACCGCTCGCCTCTGGTACTTCCCGAGGAGATGTGGGCCGAATGGCTCGACCCCGAGCTCACGGACAAGTCCCAGATTGCCCGGTTCATCGACGCGGTCCCCGAACCGGATCTGATCCCGCGCGTGGTCGGCCCCGAGGTCGGGCAGGTCCGCAACAATGGCGCCGAGCTCATCGAGCCCGCGGAGCAGGAAGAGCAGCCGGCCGAGTGAGGATCGCCGTCGCCCGAACCGGCACCTGGCCACCGGAGCTTGCCAGGATCGTAGAGCTGCTTCACCGGTTCGTTCCTCCGGAGGAGGAGTACCTCGCCGACCTCGAGGTTCCCTACGAGGCTGATGACACCCTATGGGACGCCATGTCCGGACACCACATCGCTGCCCGGCACTTCACCCGGCTCCTCGACTACGAAGCCGAAGCCATCCGAGCCGAAGGCCTCAGGATGTACTCGCGTGAGCTCTCCGACCACCGCGTCGACGAGGCCGCACGCCGCGGGCTCATCCCGGCAGCAGCAGGTGACGCCCCCAAGGGAGTTTCCCTCCCCGCGGTCGATCCGACCGGAATCCTCCGAGGACAGCGTCGCTTCGTCTGGATGACCATCGGACGGACTCTCGAGGATCGGTGTAGTGGGGTAGAGCCGTTTCTCCGCAACTGGGGAGGCGAGGGAATCCACTTCTCGACCGCCACGAAAGAGCATCTGGCGCCCCTGCAACAGCGGTCCCGTCCGGCGGCCATCCATCTGCTCCTGTGTGCCGACCTCGCCCGCAAGATGGTTTTCCGGCCCTGCGGTGGCCGGATCCTGCTCGGCGCATACCGCGGACTCGAGGGTGTCTCCGCTGACGTTCGCGCGGACCACCCAATGCCTCCGGAGGCGATCGAACGGGTGGAGTTCCTCGACTAGGACCCGCCACGGAGCCGAGCCCGGACGGTGTCGCGGTGCGCGGTCCAGACGTTCGGTGTCGGCCGGTGCGCTAGGCTCTCGGACTGCCGGCCCGGGTGCCGGTCAGAAGAACGGGTCGTCCTCCGAGTAGGAGGGCACCGGGACGGTCTTCTTGGCCACGGCGACGAAGTCGTCCTCGTCGTCGTCCGGGGCCGGCGGGGCGACGGCGGCCTTGGGTGTGGCCACGAAGTCATCCTCATCATCCGCGAACGGGTCCGCGGCCGCGGCAGCGGGGACCAAATCGGGTGCTGCCCAGGCCGGGGCGTCGTCCTCGAACGGGTCCACCGGCTCGGCGGCCACGGCCGCGGCCGCGGGGGCAGGGTCCTCCCAGTCCAAGTCCTCGTCCACGGGGACCGGGCCGGGGTCGGGGAACCCGGCGAGGAACGCCCCGATGCGGTCGACGTCGCGGACGGTCGCCCCGGTGTCCGGGACGGGGACCAGCAGCAGCGCGTCCACCCCGGCGGCCGCCGGGGCCTCCTCGGCGATCGTCTGGAACGTCAGCCCCAGCCCCGGGTCCTCCCCGCCCACCAGCCGGTGGTCGATCCACGCGACCCGCTCGAGCTCCGGATGAGCGGCGGCGAACTCGATGAGGGGGTCCACCTTCCACCAGCCGGTCTCCTCCGGCCCGTACGGGCAGCACCTCCACCGCCCGCGGGAACAGGGCCCCGAGCACCTCGGGGGCGTCGGACGGCGAAGAGGTCCAGGGCCGGGGTGGTCGGGTCGGCGACGTCGACGACGAGGGTGGTGTCGCCGAGGCCGTGCGCCCACCCCTGGTAGCGGGCGACGCCGTCGCCCTTGGACTCGAACGCGATGAGCGTGTTCGCCCGGCCAGGGTGGCCGGGCCGGCCGGAGGGGCGGACCCGCTCGAGGCAGTGCCAGCCGAAGAGGGCGCGCACGATCAGGGACTTGCCCGAGCCGGGGGCGCCGACGATCGCGCACCCGAACGGCAGGGACGCGGCGGGCAGGTGCGCGGGCCCGTCCGTGGTGGTGCCGAGCACGGGCCCGACGGGGGAGAGCAGTGCCGGCGGGGTCGCCCGGGTGCGGGCTACGGCCGCGCCGGAGAGCGCCCCGGCGTGCGGGGAGACGATCGCGGTGAACACGGTCGGGCCGAGCATGAACACCTCGGGGGCGAGCGGGTAGTCCCCGTCGCTGGCGGGCACGCGCTTCTCCCACGTGCTCCCGTCGCCGCGGTACTTGCGGACGGTGGACTCGCGCCGCGGCAGGGCTGGCCGGCCGCGGCGGGTGGACGGTGCCGGGAACGCCCCGGCGGCCAGGGCGCGGCGCAGGGCCGTGTCCGGGGAGGGGATCCGCCCGGTCCAGGCGGCCGCCCCGGCGATGAACGCGGCAGCGGCCGCGACGAACAGGAAGGGCCGCACCGACCCGAGCAGGGACTGCGCCGTGGGGAGCCATTCGCCGGCGCCGGCCACCCCGTGGAGGGCGGCGGCGAGGGACGGGGCGAACACGGCCAGGGCCGCGAGGGCTGCGGCGGCGGGCAGGCCCAGCCAGGCACGGTGGCGGGTGCGGGGGAACTCGACCGTGGCGCCGAGGTCGAACCCGGGCATCCCGGCAGCCAGCTGCACGAGCAGGGCCCTGACCTGGTCCTCGGTGGCGGCGCCGGCAGTGACGGTGACGGCCATGGCGTTCTGCGACATGGAGTGGTGCGTGGGGACGGCGGTGCCGAGCCGGTGGGCGAGCCACGCCGACCAGTGCTTCCGCTCCCGGTTGGACGGGGCGCGCATCGTCACGGCCACCCATGAGTCCTCCGGCATCGCCGAGGCCAGCAGGCGGGGGAGCTCGCCCGGGTCGATCCCGGCCTGCGTCTCGCGCAGCACCGTGGAGTCCTGGTGCACCAGCCGGCCGATGGCCGGGGTGTCCCCGAGCCCCTCGGGCAGGTGGTCCTGCTCGGCGCGGGCCCCGACGGTCTGGGCGAGCAGGATGTGCCCGCGCGCGGCCATCGCCTTCCCGTCCAGGAGGACCGCCCCGTGCAGGCCGGCCGTGTCGCGGCGGGCGAGCAGGGTCGCGGCCCCGTGCTGGGCGACGGCGCTGGCGAACGTCCCGGCGCGCTGGCCGAACGTGGTGGGGTTGGTGTCCAGGGTCCCGGTGCGGACGAGGCGGATCAGGTGCAGGTCCATGCCTTCTGACATGCGTAGAAACAGGCCCCACGCCCCAGAAACCCCATACCGTGGATTCACGCCGATCCCATCCGGGCAGGGCCCGCTGAGAATCGCCTGAAACCCACGTTCCTGGCCCTGCCCGGCCCGAGGCCCCTACAGGCCTCTCAGACCATGGGTCCTCCGTGGAGGGTTCGCCTGCCGCGCAGCGGCCCTCGGGGCTTGCCCGGGGACCGGGCCTTGGCCTTCACCTTCGGGTTGGCCGTGCCGTGCACGGTGGGGCTCACTGTGGGGCGGGGAGGTGTCCTCGCCGTGGTTCGCCCTGTCGTCCTTGGTGTGTGCGGCTCGGCGGTGTCGCGCGCGTGGCCGGGTGTGCCCGGGCGTGTCGCCTGGGGTGGTGGCTGGGTCTAGGGAGACTTCATCGGGGGCTGCGCCCCCAGGCGGGTGCCGGGGAGCCGTGGGTGGCTCGTGTGCGGGTGGGTGTGCGCCTGCGGCGGGCTGGTGGGTGCGGGGAGACTCATCGGGGTGCGTTGTGGTGGGCGTGCCGCTGCGCGGGGCGGGGAGCAGGCAGGTGGCCTGGGTGGTGTTGGCCCGCCGGTTGGGGGTGGCCGTGTGCGGGGATGGGCCTGTGCCCGCGAGCAGAAGGCCTTGTCCCGAGGGGAGGCCGGGGTGCGTGCAGCGGGGGCGGCGCAGCCGCCCACCGGGGGACACCACGCCGTGCGCGCAGGTGGACGAGCCGGGGACCGAGACGGCCCCACCACCCACCGGCCTGTCCACGAGGCACCGACCCGGACCAGCGACGGCCCCGGCGGCGCAGCCGCCAGCACCCCACCACGCCGGACGAGCCGGGGCACACGAAGAACCCCGGCCCCGCCGGGAGGCCGCAGGCCGACCAGGGCCGAAGGCCCAACCCCGAGACAAGCCCACCCCGAGGGGAAGGCCAGGCCCACCCCCAGGGCAAAGCCCACCCCGCGGACGAGGGCCGGACCCCTGACGGGCCCGGCCCGGCGGCGCAGCCGCCCGGCCCGCGCCACGGACCGGGCACCACGCCGCCCACCCGCCACGGCGGGCGGGCCGCGCAGCGGCCCCGCCCACGCGGAACAAGAAGACCCTCACAACGAGGGGGAACACTTCGAGGGGCATGACGGGGTGCACGACGGGGACCGCCTCGCCCTGCGGGCGAGGTCGCGAAGCGACCGAGCCCCTCCTAACATGGCAGCCCCGCCCCTCCCGGCAGGCCCGGCAGCGGTTCTGGTCTGGGGCTATCGCCCGCCCACGCCGCCCTGGTCGGTCGGCGCGGGGATGGTCGCGTGCGTGGTGGGGCTACCGCCCGGCCGGAGCAGGACCCGGCTGAGCGTCAGCCCGGTCGAGTGGCAGACCAGCCCGCCTCCGCTGACGGTCGACGCGGGCCGAAGCGTAGAACGGAACGAGCATGGCGCACACGACCACCATGCAGACCAACGCGCCGGCAAAGATGAGGGCCATCACCACCCAGGCCCAGACGTACGCTCCCGTGAACCGTGGTATGGCCAGCCCCGTAAGAAGCGCGAGGATGAGGAAGCCGTGGCCCAGCACCACCGTCTTCGTCATGCGGACGTAGATGCCCGTTGTCCTCTTGCTGTACTTCTGCGCCCACGTCAGCCGTTCCACGGCTCCCCTCCCTGCAGCAGCCAGAACCCACGAGCTCAGGGTATTCGGAGAAGCGCTTATCGGGCAGTCCCCGTGAAGAGATCCTTCAAAGCCATCCGGCCCTTTGGGTCAGTGCGCGGGGTCTGGGTGGGAGCGGACGAGGTGGCCGTGGACGGTGGCGAGCTCCCCGGACGGTTCGACCCGCAGTTCGATCACGTCGAGGTTCTGGTCGGCAGCCCGGGCGTAGGCGAGGACGTCCTCGGGGATGCGCTCGGCCGCGACCGCGGCGCGGTGTGGGATGAGCGGCAGGTTGGCGCGCTCTTCCTCGAGGTGGCCGATGGCGCGGTCGACCTGGTCGGTGTCGGCGGCGCCGAGCTGGACCTCGATGACGTGCCGGACGCCGTCGGCCTGGTGGAAGAGGACGACCGCGAACTGGTCGGGGCGGGGATGGGTGACGGTGTGCTCGAACGAGGGGGTCCCGTCGCCGAGCCCGAGGAGGGAGGGATTCTCCTCGATGCGGTCGGCCAGCCAGGCCCCAGCCAGCGCGAATGATTCGTCGATGGGTGGCTGCTCGGGGGTTCCGGTGTTCATGCGGGCATCATATGTGCGCCGGATGGACTACAGCTTGTCACACGGGTCAGGGGCCGGGCGGCACGGCCCCGTCGGCTTCAAGGGAGGGAGGGGCTCGAGGATCACGTCGGCGACGAGGCTGGGCAGGGTGAACGGGAGGAAGTGGTCGCAGTCCACGACCCGGACGTCCTGCACCCGCTCTCGCGCGCGGGTCCACGGCTCGGGCCCGTTGAAGGCGTCGCGTTCTCCGATCAGGACTGTCGTGGGCAGGTGGGTCCATGCCGAGGACGGGATGGGATCGGTGAGGGTCCGTCTGGTGACGGGGCGGCGCGAGTGCGCGGCCAGGTGGGCTCGGCCTTCCGCTGTGAACTCCATGCCCTCGTCGTTCCACCACCCGCTGGCCGGGACGAAGCGGCCGTGCGCGTCCCAGACCATGCCGGGTGCGCCATCGAAGGCGGTGCCGTCGCGGGTGCCGGGCTGCACGGGCTGGGGGACCGAGGACACGTACACGAGCCGGGCCACGTTTCCCTGGCCCTCGGCGGCGACCCCGACGACGTCGCATCCGTAGGACCAGCCGGCGACCACGACGGGGCCGGTGCAGGCGCGGATGGCGGAGTTGACTTCGGCGACGTCGTCGAGCAGGCCGGCCGCCGGGTCGCGGTGGGAGGGGAGGTCTGGGGTCGCGACGTGGAGGCCGCGGCTGGTCAGGATGCGCTGGACCCAGCGCCAGTCATCGGGGACGCCCCACATGCCGTGGACCAGCACAACGCTGCGCGGGACGAGAGGCGGGGCTGCATCCATGCGCCGAAGGTAGGCCCGCGCCGCGGCGGCTGCAAGGGACGTCAGGAGCCGACATGATCGGTCGCCGGGCGAGGGGGACGGCCCGCGCTCAGGGCGTGGGGTCGGCGGTGATGACGGTGTTCTTCCCCCACGGGTCGCTGAAGTCGCAGGTGATCAGGACGACCCTGCCGGGAACGCGGTCCCAGATCGGCGAGGCGGCGAGTTCGGACTTGCCGATCTCCTGGACGGCGACGACCCGGTACGGGAGTGCACCGGCCGCGGTGGTGAGGGTGAACTTGTCGCCGAGCCTGGCCTGTTCGCCGATGTGGTTGAAGGGGGCGTCGGCACCGACCCAGCGGTGGGCGACGATGTAGGTAGTGTCGGTCGATCTGGTGCCGGGCCTGCCGTAGTTGGTGAGCCAGTAGGCGTCCTTCGTGTCGGGCGGCTCGATGGCGTGGGAGGCAAGGTCCGACGCCGTCGGCGTCAGCGCGTGCACGGCGACCGAGGCCCCGGCGGCCGGGTAGTCGAGCCGCTGCGGTGCTGCGGCTGCGGGGCGGTGGGGCACGGCCGCGGACGGGTGGTCCGCTGGCGACGGGCCATTGGCCGATGCTGCGGACGTCGCCAGGGACGGTACGGCCGCAGCGGCCGCCATCATGCGCGGAGCGTCTGCATCACGGTGAATAGACGGCGCAAGTGTCGCCGTCCCTGTTGCTAGGGCTGCCGCCAGGGCCACCACCGCGGCGCTGCCCACGAGAACTGGGGTCCTGGGGGCGCGGCCAAGGTGGCGAGGACCGGGACGATCTGTCATCTGCCGCGGGCACCATCAGTGGAAGGCCTGCTGTGGGTCATAGCCGTGGGCTCCGGTCCAAGGGTGGATTTTGCTGACTTCTGTGGGGAACCGCCGCCGGACACCACGTTTATGTTCTCGTGGTGTCCGGCGACAGGCTGCCGCGCCTTGCGCCCGGGCGTAGTGCTCAAGCGCTGCGGGGAGCCTGAGCGCCTAGGCGCGGCGACGCGGTCGGCGGAGCTGCCGTACGGCGATGGCACCGAAGCCAAGCCCCAGCAGGCCGGTGAGAACACTCCAGCCCGCCAGGGCCGTCCTGTCGGTGCTCGCCGAACCCGCTGCCACGGCGGTCTGCACCGCGAGGCCCCGGCTTGTGCCGGGCGCTGCAGCGGCCGATGTGCCGGCTGTCAGGGAGTTGCTGCCCGACGCGGCGGTCCCCGGCGTTCCCGACTGCTGGAGGCTGATGGCCGCACCTCCGGAGCCTGCTCCGGTCTCCGCATTGCCGGCCGCCGTACCGGTGCCCGAGCCCTCACCCGAATTCGACGAAGACGAGGGCGAAGGCGAAGGGGACGGGCCTTGGTCGGCAACGACAGTGAACTGCGCGCTCTGGGTGCCGGTGCCCTCAACGGCGGCCATCACGCTGTGGCCACCCGCGGTCGCGTCGGCCGGTACCGTGGCATTGAAGGAGAACGTCCCATCAGCGCCGGCCTTGACGGTGCCGAGCACGGCTGAGTCGAACTCGAGGGTGACGGCCTCCCCCGGGGTGTAGTGGCTGCCCGTCGCAGTGAAGGCGGTCCCCGTCTTGCCCGACCGGGCCGAGAGCCCCAGGGTCGGCTTCGGTGCCGGGGCAGGGGCGGTGACGGTGAACGTGGCAGTCTTCTTGCTGGTGTTCGGCGAGGAGACCGTGACGGTGTGGGCACCTGCCGATGCACCCGCAGGGACCGTGACCGGGGTGTAGAACTTCCCGTCGACGCCGACGGTCAGGTCAGCCACATCCGTGCTGTCGAACTGGACGCTCACGGCGCCCTTGGGGTAGTTGGAGCCGCTCACACCGAAAAGCGAACCGGCTGCACCTGACCCGGGCGAGACGAGGATCGCGGGGGACCCGAAGCAGCTCGCCGGAAGCTGCCCGTTGGCCGGGATGGTGGTCGGAGAGCCATACACCCAGTTGGACGGGGTTCCGGAAAAGGCGATGCTTGCACTCACGGCTGTTCCAGCGGGCCGGCACGAGTAGTCGGCTGTCCAGGTGAGGCTGTATTCGGTCACCGACACCGCCACGCCGGACAGTGTGTTCCCGGCGGCGTCCTTGCATGTCACGTTGTCGAAGTGGTAGCCGTTCGACTGTGCACGGGTCCACTGCGTCACGTCCGGGGCCGTGTAGGTGCTCGACCCTATGGTGATGGACGCTGTCGTGTTCGGATGGAGGTAGCTTCCACCCTGTCCTGTGCACCGCTGGTCGCTGAAGGTGACGACCGAATAGGCTCCCGAGGCACCGTCTCCGCTGGTGATCGAAACTGTTCCTGACCCCGGGACCGTCCCCGGCGTCACGTTGACATACCCGTCGAAGCTCAGGCCGGCGTTCGCAGCGCTCGCCCCGGTGACGAGGCTCGTTGTGAGCAGTGCCGCGCCGATCGCGGCCGAGGCCCATCTCCTGATGGGCAGAATCCTGTGACCCATGCAATCCCCCCAATGGTCTTCAGTTGCCCGGGCGAACTGCCCGATCGCGCGTCACGCTAGCCCCGGCGACTGAAGTGCGGCAAGAGGCGTTGAAGCCTCCTCCCGAGCCTACAAAGACGCTTGACTGCTTCGTGTCACAAGAAAGTTGACGTACCGGCCCCGCCGTCGCTGCTGTGCGAGCTCTCGGGAAGCCCTGACTGGAAATGTCCCATTACCGGAGGCGCGACCGAAATTGTCAAGTGAATGGATTTGAATGCTTCCGTATTGCGGCGGGCGGAAGGTTGCACGCGGGAGGGCAGCGTGGTCCGCGCGCAATCTGCCCGCGCAGTACGACAGGCGGCTCGCACACGCTTGGTCAGGGGGTGGGGGCGATGGGGTCGTCCGAACCCGGGAGGGGGACAGGCTCGCCGTGGACGGTGACGATCTTGCCGGTCCGCTCGGCGTGGAGCTCGAGGAGTTCGACAGGGACGGTGGCCTGGGCAAGGGCCGCGGCGTGGGCGACCTCGGCGGGGATGTGCTCGGCGGCGACGACGACCCGGTGGTTCACGGGCAGTCGGGTGCGCTCGGTCTCCCACAGTTCGAGGGCGCGGGCGAGCTGGTCGGTGTCGGCGGGCCCGGTCTGGGCTTCGATGATGAAGCGGGTCCCGTCGGCCGGATCGAACAGGAGGAAGGCGAACTGCTCGGCGCTGCGGGGGACGGTGCGTTCGAACTTGGGCATGCCGTCGGTGACGTCGAGGAGGATCGGGGACTCTTCGATGCGGGAGGCGAGCCAGGCGCCGTCTAGGCCGAGGTCGTGCAGGGACTGGGACGGCGGGGTCGTGCTCACGGCCCTGATCCTATGTGCGGGCCCGGGCCGGGGTGGGGACGCGCGCGGGGCCGGACGGTTTGGGTCCAGCAGGCAGCGGGCAAGGGAGCGGTCGAGTTCCTCTCCCATTCACGGGGCTCGGCGGGCTGGTAACCCGCGACGCCGGACGGAGGGGCCCAGCGAACGGGGGCCCTCCGCGGCGCGGGAGACCCCCTACTTTCCTCCCAGGCCTCAGAGACTGTCGGGCTCGGTGCGGGCGCGGCTTGCTTCGTCCCGGCCCTGATGGCGTTCACGCCGGCGAGCAGGGCGCTTGTACTCTCCGGTGACGCACGCGTTGCAGCCGCCCGGGCGGACTCGGGGCAGTCTTGCCCGATACCGGCCGGGGACGATAGCCTCCGCAGGTCCCCCCCACGCCGCCGGACGGCATCGTGGCCACGGTCCGGGGCTCCCCGACGCTCGCTTGGATCGTGCTCAACATGGCGCTGTCCTACCCCACGGCGCAGGTGGCCAGCTACTGGTTCTCTCGGCCCCCAGGAACCTCAGCACCGCCTAGGCCCCCCGATGCCGCCAGCCACTTCGTGCCTGAGGGCGACCTCACCGCACTCCAGCCAAGACGCGGGCACCGAAGATCCCCTGGTGGGCGTCACACACCGGCGTGGCGGCGCCTCCGGGGGCGCGGAACGCTCTTGGCGTGCAATGATTCCGACGAGCGGCGAGCCGGCCGCGCGAAGGACTGGATGGGGGGAAACATGCGGTTCAAACGGACCATCGCCGCGCTAAGTCTGATCCTGGCGTTCCTGGCAACGGGGTGCTCGGCATCCAACGGGCAGTCCACGCCCGCGTCGACTCTGGCGTCGGGCCCAGCGAGTGCCGCGCCCATGGCGCCTGCCGCCGTTCCGGCTGCCACCGCGACTACGGCTTCCCCGCCGGCCACTACCGGTTCAGCATCCGGCAAGAAGGACTGCTCCAGCCTGTCATTCGCCGGGCAGCTCAAGCAGGTCTTCGGCCCCAGCGCCGTGCTGAAAACGTCAATGCGTGCGATCACCGGGCACAACAATGCCGTGGGGGTGCAGATCCTCTGCTGGGTGCAGAACGGCCAAGTCCAATACCCCCAGGTCGCCATCAACTACCAGTCGGACAGCTACCTGTCGGACTGCTCGAAGTTCGTGAGCAACGACCCGACGGACCCGATGGGCGCCTCGGGAAACGGCAGCTATCAGATCTGCTTCGGCAAGGGAACCTTGAGTGCCGCGGGGGTGTCGTCCGGCACCCCTTCCCCCATCACCACCGAGCAGGCGTCCGAACTGGCGCACCTGGCCTACAAGGCGAAGCCGGAGCTCGATGTGCTTGGAGCCGACTGCATCAGCGCTGGATACTCCTGCGAGTATTAGCAGCCCGCCCCAACACAAGAGAACCCGACCGTGTTGCTTGGTCGGGGCGCTCTCTATTCTCCGGGCCAGAACATAGTCCTGCTGGGCGTACGGCTCGGCGATGCCGAGCTCGTGCAGGCCGTCCAGGAACGTCGTCTCGGTGTAGGGGTCGACCCACTTCACGCTCCCTGCCGGGCAGGCGGAGCCGGTGTCGGGGTGTAGCTGGAGGCCACCAACACGAGCGGGACCATACCGTTCCGCTCGGAGATGTCGTCGATCTTCGTCCGAACGGGGCGGGGTCTTGGTCGTAGGTCTGCTCGACGGGCGGCCTCGCATAACCGGCGGCGTCGAGGGCGAGGACGCCGATCTCGCGGGCGTTTGCCTGGAGCGCCTCGTGGAGTGCTTACCCGGGATCGCTGGTGCTGGGCGGGTGGTGGTCGGCGTGGTGTCGCCTCTCAGCGTTGGAGCTTGCGGACTTTGACGACGGCATCCGGGAAGTCGGCTCGGATCGCGGCGGCGATGCCTGACCCCCCCGTGTGTCCCGGCGCAGTGAGGATCGGCTCGCGGACGCCGCACATTTCCAGTCAACGGCGAGCATGTCGGCCATGTCTGCTGGGTTCCTGCAAGATTGGACTCATGCCAGTGATCCTGAGGATCTTGACCGCCCAAGGCAGTTCATCGTGAGCCCGCCCGAGCGGCCGGAACGGACCCGCCCGAATCTCCCTTGGCTCGTTGCGACCCTAGTGGTCGGCGGCACGACGCTTTGGTTCATTGTCGTGACTGCGAAAGATTCAGCCCGGGGCGGCCTGTGGCAGTCGTTTTGGATCAATGTGGCGTCTTCCGTGCTGCTCCTTGGCGTCCTGGGCCTCATCGAGCCGCGCCTGCGCAGAGCTTTCGTTGAGGCTGCGACGCGGAAGTTCGAGACCGCTGCCGAGGCGGTCGAGGAGAGGTTCGAGGCTCGCGTCGAGGAACTCGAACAGCGCGTGGAAAGCGCGAAGGCCCTTTTCGAAAGCTACATGACGGCCGAGGACGAAACGGTGGCTGCGGCGGCCTCCCGTCCTGACTTCTACACCCTCGCCGACGCCCTCGTCGCGGCGAACAAGGCGCACGCGATTGACCTCTTGCACGGGGTGACGGTCCCCGCATCCGAGGGCATCCCAAAGGTCGTCATCGGATTCCATTACGTCACTCCTGTGCGGACTAAAGGCAGAGACTTCCTCCGTGTCGCTCCGGTCATCCTCGAAGACCCGCCCCCGAGCGGCTTCTGGGCTCCGATGGAGTACGTGTGGCAGCCGGGGGCACCCCCCGAAGAGTTCGGGGCTTACCTCATGAAGCAGCTCCAGAACGGTGGTCTGAAGGACGTCACATCGAAGGTGGACTGGCCAGGTACCATCGACAGGCTCACTGATGCCCTTGCCCTCGCCTTCGAATCGAGACGGGCCGACGGCAAGCTCGCCGGCCACCTCATTGAGAAAGGCCCTGGCGACTGGGCCGTGACCAGCGCCGGAATCGAACACATCGGGCACGGCATCATCGCGGACGCGAAAGCTATCCCACCGCTCGCGACGGCCTCAATGCGCCGCAGAGGCGAGGATTCCCACGAGCTGTGGATGGACCTCGAAGGGCCCGACTGGGCTACTCCCGGAGAATGGGAGCACATGGTCGGGCGAGCGCGCATACTTCTTCCGGGCGCGAACACCCCGATGTTGATGGAGCCGACCCATTTCGCGTCGGTCAAAGAACCTGAAAGGCCAGGACCCACAGCTGGCAGTTTCGACTTCAGCAGTAACCGAAAGCCTCAGCCGAACGTCCATTAGAGTCGCGACGAATCGATGGCGTGCCTGAGATGGTCGCGGCCAAGAGCGGCAACACTCAATTTTGTGCTTGGTGCCCGACCATCAGACTGAGCCAAGAGGCTTTGGGCCGACGAGATCCGCGCAAGAGCGAAACGTCCAACAGCTGCAGGGCTGACCACCCGTACGTTGAAGGATGCCTCGTCGCACGCTATCGAGCTCCTCGCGGGGAGTCTTCGGTGTGCAAACGTACGATGCGCGTGGTTCAGCCGCGGCCGGTGGCCAGCCTGAACATTTCGGTCTCGACTTGAACAGGCGTGCGGTCATACTGCTCGCCCCAGCTCCTCAGCAGCTCGAGGTAGGCCGAGTAGGCTTTCGTGGAGCCTGGCCTGAACCAGATGTGGGCTTCGTGGCCCAACCACTTGATGATCTGGTCGTCGAGGATCGGCGCCGCGCTCGCGCCTTCAGCCTCCGGTGCAGCTGAGGCGAAGTAGAGCCACTTTGTGTAGTAAGAAGAACCAAGATGCTTGATGCGAGCGTCGGTGTTCATCTCACGGAAGCCCCCAAGAGCACCAAGGCCGCGAACTGCCTTCGCCCCTATCTGGAGTCTGTCTGCGACGGAGGGATCCACAGGAATGGACGCCACGTCATCGCCGGAGCCCTTTACGCCCGTCAGGATCCATCGAGTTCGGACGGCGCCGCGTCCGCCTTTGTCACCCCATCCCCACACCATGGCAGCGATAAACCCGGGCAGCACCCGTCCAGCCGCGAGTTCAGCCGAAACCGCTTCTGCCACGAGCCGCCGATCAATACGGTCGGGGAGAGCATCGAGCATGTTCAGAACGTCGGGCAGGTCATGCATCCGCTCCATCCAAGGTTTGCGAGACCAAGGGAACGAATGTTGAGGCCGATATGGAGCCGAAAGCGCATGGGCCAGCGCTTCAGGCACAGTCGTAGTCATAGAGCCCATGATGGCCTAGGCCCATGACATTTCAGTTGTGACTCGCTCGGTACACCACGCTGTCCACTTGCGTCACGTGGAGGATACTTATCCGGGCTCCTCGTGCCATGGTCGCCTCGGGTGCCGGTCTTGAATGGCTGGAGGGTCAGCGACTCAACAACCGCAGGCGTGGTTAGGATGGCCGGATGGTTCGTTCCCGGCTGTACCGCGACGGCAAGCTCGAACACAAGGATCTCCTCCTTGGCGAGATCCAGGGGATCCTCAGAGGCTCAACGGTCTGGATCGACTACGGAGATGCCGTAGTAGGGCGCCCACAGGGGCGGGGCGGCCTGGTAGTTGGACGGGGCCGGGGTCGGGTACTGGGGTGCACCGTACTGCGGCGCCTGCTGCTAGGGCGCCGGCGGGTACGGTTGCTGTTCGGTCGAGTACGGGCTGGGGCGCTCGGCGGAGTGCGGGTCGGGCTGCTGCGGGTCCTGGTACGGGTTGGACATGGTTCCCCCTCGGGCGTCGGTGCGGTGACGAGCCGATCGTACGGCACCGTTAGACGCGTACACCGGCGCCGCACAGGGGACCCAGCGCCGAGGGGGCGGGGTGGGTCAGGCGGCTTCTCGGAACGCGATGCAGAGCGCGTTCGTGCAGCGCCAGAGCGCGACCACGGCGCGGCCGGTGATCGTCCAGCCGAGCACCACGGTCACCCGCCCGTGCTCGTCCTCGCCGCGGTAGAACGGCAGCAGGGTCCGCCACCCGAACCAGTGCCGCTGCGGAGCCCAGAACCAGACGCGACGGCGGATCATGCGTCGGCCCCGGCGGCCTCGAGCACGTGGTGGCCGGGGCGGGCCGGCTCGAATCCGCCGCCGGTGAGGGACACGGCACTGGTCTGGCGGATCAGCCCGTTCCCGTGCAGCCACTCGTACGCGGCCTTCGGTGCGCGGCGGCGGTCTACCGCCCAGAACAGGCCGGGGCCGCGGAGCTCGTAGTGCTTAGTCACCTGGCCGGCGGCGACGGCGCAGAGGGCGTCGAGCCTAATCGGGGTGAGCTTCGGGGCGGGCTTCTCTTCGCGGTGCATGGACACCATGTGTGCGGACACGCCCGGGCGGCTGCCCGACGTGCCCGGCAGGCCCTGTCGCCGGTGCGGGTCGCTCTGATAGACAAGGGGGCAGCGCCCGACGGTTCCCGATCCCTGCTGAGGCCGATCGTGTGCGTGGACGTGCGGGAGGCGTCCGGCCGGCGCCCGGTCCATAGGGAGGCCATTGGCCGGTCGGGCGCCTTCCGCGCACCCAGCCCCCGGGTCAGGCCACGCCGTCGAGCGGGCACGGCGCCGCCTCGTCGACGAACTCAAACCCCAGGTGCAGGCCGTGGCCCGAGTCCACGGCCTGCGCCTCGAGCGCGACGGCGACGGTGCCCGGAACCCCGTGCGGGAAGTGCTCGGCGACGACGACGAGCACGTGAAGGCTGAGGTGCTGCTCGGTGCGGGCAGCGGCCTCGGCGCGGGCCACCTGCTCGTCGGTGCAGGGTCCGGGCCGGGCGTCGATGGAGACCGGGTGCCCTGACCTCTCAGGCAGGGCTGCTCGCAGCGGGTAACTGTTCCTGAGCTCGGACTCCCAGGACGCGGGGCGCGAGGGTGTCGGAAGCGCCCCGAGCTAGTCCGAGGAAGACCCTGGCCTTGGTCTGGTGGTCGACTGTCGTAGCCTATGTGGGTCACTGTCGTTCGAAACTTGGTCTCCGATTTACTCCCCACATTGGAGGTATCCCAAGGTATCGGACGGTAACTCTTCAAGCAGCAGATCAAGCCGTTTTCGCAGGTCAGAGGCCGGATTGAGGTATCCGCAGGTAGCGGTGCACAACCTCGGTCTACAAACAGAGGGTCGCCGGTTCGAATCCGGCAGGGGGCTCCACGAACCCCTCTCTCACCTGCGGGAACGCAGATTTTGAGAGGGGTTTCCCATGCCTCGGCGACGTAAGTCTCCCATTACTCTCCCACTTTCGACGGCGGATCCCTCCGAGGTCTGCCGGGCTCACCCACCGAGGCGGTGAGAGCTCCTCGGCTCACCGCACACATGGCGTTCATGATCGAAAACACGAACGTTCGACAGATCCGGCGCGAAGACCTCCCCGAGCTCCTCCTGAGTTACCGGAGGTTCCCGTGCGGAAGCGTCAGGTACGAGTGGGGTGACCTTCAGACGATCGTGATCCCCTCCCCCTGGGCCCGGCCAAGGCTCGAGCCGGGCCAGCACGCCGTACTGGCGGGTGTAGCCCCACCCGTGGCCGAGCTGGACGAGGGCGATCTGCGCGCCCGGATCGCCGAGCTCACCGACCAGGGCCTGTCCCAGGCCAAGATCACAGCCGCCCTCGGAGTGTCCCGGCCGAAGGTCCAGCGGGTCCTCAAGGCCCTGGCCGCCGAGTCCGAGGCGGCGGCAGCATGAGGCGTCGCACCGTCGCGATCCTGACCGAGGTGGCCTGGCCCTCGCCCGCTGCGAGGACGCCGGCCAGGGCGAGGGCCCCCGGTGCATTCCGCCCCGGCCCCACCCCCTTTGGCGACACCCGCACCGGGCGCCGCCCGGCGGTTCATGATGAGGGCTTGAGCCCGCGATCACACCGGTCGAAAGTAGCTAGTGAAGGTGCAACAGAATCGGTTGGTCCACGGCCACGGGGGAGCAGCATCATGAACGGAGCCGACAAGGAGAAGAGGCCCAGCAGGAAGAGGCCCAGCAGGAAGAGGCTGGCCGCCCGGGGCACCTCGCTGCTACTTGCAGCCGTCTTTCTGGCAGCGACAGTTGCTGCCTGTGCGGGTGTTGATAGCCCTGGGCCGGCGGCGGACTCCAGCAGCTCCACAGTCAGCAAAGCCGCAGAGAGCACCTCGGAGAGCACCCCGGCAGCGACCGCTACGACATCCGCCCCTCCGGCTACCGCTGCACCCGCACCTGGTCCTGTGAATGACCTGACTGGCTTTGGAGCGACCCAGGAGAAGTGGGACAGCACCCACACGGCCGACACCAGTAGGGTGCCCGGGAGTGCCTACAACCCCAGGTTCACCACCGCCGGGTGCAGCACCAACGGGGATGAGTACTACGCGATGCAGGGCACCAGCTTCTACTCGATGTGCCTGCCACCCCATCTATCCCAGGCGACCGCCCAGGCCCTGGTCATGAAGGAGTTCCCGAAGGACGCCGCCGTCCTCTGGCAGGGAAAGCAGACGAGCAGCGAACCCGACGAGTGCTACGAGGAGGAGGTGCATAGTCCCACGCTGGCGACAGCGCTCGGCGGCAGCGGCAATGCGCTCATCGAGTTCCAGACCTTCGTCCCGGGCAACTCGACCGGCCACATCAAGTACGACGCATCGAACGTGAACAACGTGCTCTTGTCAGGGCAGGACGCCCCGAGTCTCGATGCCGCTGGGGGATGCTGACGCCCACCCCGAGCCGGGGAACGAGGCCAAGTATGGCACGACTCCTAGCCGAGCATGCGGGGCAGCAGCAGGAATGCGACCGCGGTGATCACGAGCACGACCCCGAGGAACGCAGCCCCGCCGACGCCGCCGCCCTGGGGCCGGCGCGCCTGCCGGGACGACGGCGCCGGGCGCGGCTTGCGGCGCATGTCCGCCTCGGCGTCCCACTCAGGGACCGGGCCGACGACGTCTAGGGTGGACGTCCCGTGCGGCTCCGGCCGGTACAGGGTCGCAGGGAGCGGGTCGGCATCCCGCAGGGCTGCCTCCCACAGGAACCGGCGTTCGTCCGGGCTGTGCCCTCGCGCCCTCGAGATCTAGGGCCACGTCCGTTACGTGCGCGCCTCCGTCGTGGCGTGGATCGCCTCCACGACTGAGGTCGCGTGATGGCGCGGGCGAGCGGGCCCCGGGGCGCGTGGGGCATGATCAATGCGAAGAAGAACGAGACCGGGGGCAGTTGGCTTGCCAGCAGCCGCCTCCAGGGACGACGACGGGCTGACTCGCACGGACAGCAGGTTCGGGTCTGCCGAGGGCAAAGCGGAGAACGCCCTGCTGGTTGCCATACGCATCCGGCAGGACAATGGGCGGCAGGCGGCCGAGAATCCGACTGCAGCGGCGGGATTGACCTGTGCGTCGCCGGCGGCCGCGTCTACGGCCGTGCCGCCACCGCGGAGTGCCCAGACGAGGCGTCGGCCCCAGGTCCCCCTGTGCCGAGATTCCGGCGGAGCGGATCATCCATCTCTCGGGCCTCCAAGCACGAGTCATTCGTCCCGACGACGCTGCCGCAGGGAACCGCATCATGGCCCGGGCCTGCCTGAGCGGCGGCGGGGCGTCTGTGCAGACGGTCGCTCGAAGGGGGAGCCCGTCGCCGAGGCCGAGCGGGGACGGGTCGTCCTCGACGGGGGCGGCGAGCCAGGCGCCGGTGGTCAGGCGGGCGGCGTGGACGGTGACGGCGAGGACCAAGACGACCTTGAGCGCGGCCTGAGCGAAGTCGATGACCTGCTCTGCCATCCGTTTCGGCGACCGTCCTGGGGGGCGTGGGGACGGCCCCTCTTGACAATGCTGTGATCCACGTCGCAACATCGTCGCATAGCAATTTATATACTGCATAAAAACCCAGAATCACACGTGCATCTGAGACAAAGGAGACCAGAATGACCTCACGGAAGGCGATCCGGCTCGGCAGCGCTATGGCTGCTGCGGCCCTCGCAGTGTTTCCCTTGGCTGCGTGTGGGCAAGACGCTTCGGCGGGATCTGGCGGGGGCAAGAAGGTGATCGGCGTCTCCGTGGCCGACCAGAAGTCGCTCTTCTATGTCGCCGAGGTCGCCGGAATCAAGGACGAGGCCAAGAAGCAGGGCTACGACGTCAACGTCACCTCGGCCAACAACGACTCTTCTGCGCAGATCAAGCAGGTCAACGACCTGCTGACGAAGCAGATCGGCGCCCTGATCTTCACATCCCAGGACTCGACGGCGGCGGCTGCCGGCGTGCGGGCGGCAAACCAGGCCCAGGTGCCCGTCGTCGCCGTGGACCAGCGGCCAGAGTCGGGGCAGGGCAAGCTGGCGACCTACATCGCCACGGACAGCGTCAAGGCCGCCCACGATATGTGCACCTGGATGTTCAAGCAGATCGGCGGCAGCGGCGAACTCGCCATCCTGCACGGCGTGTTGGGCTCCACCGCGGAGACCCAGCGCACTCAGGGCTGCCAGAACGCGCTCAAGGAGAACCCCGGGATCAAGCTGGTCGCCGAGGAGACTGCCAACTGGGACGAGACGGAGGCCTACAAGGCCACGCAGAATATCCTCACCGCCCACCCCAACGTCAAGGCCGTCTTCGGTGAGAGCGATGCGATGGCCCTCGGCGCGGCGAAGGCCTCCAAGGCGGCCGGGAAGCAGATCTTCTCGGTGGGGATCGACGGCTTCCCCACGATGTTCGACGCCGTGGCCAGCGGCCTCACCCAGGGCACGGAGGCCCAGCAGCCCTACAAGATGGGCAAGCTCGCCGTGGACAACGCGATTGCCCTCATGAACGGCAAGGGCGGCGACATCCCTCAGGAGCAGTACCAGGACACGGTGCTGATCGATAAGGCCACGGTGGGCCAGAACAAGGTCGAGGACTTCTACGGTCCAGACGCCAAGTCCTTCAAGTGACCCGACGGGTCCGCACGGGTGGGAGGGATCATGGGCGCAGAAGGCGCTGACGGCCTGATGGCCGAAGGCCTGGTCAAGGCATACAGCGGAGTGACAGTCCTGAAGTCGGTCGACTTCCGGGTCGCTCCGGGGACGGTGGTCGGACTGGTCGGTGAGAACGGGGCGGGCAAGTCCACGCTGAGCTCGGTGATCACCGGGGTCGTCAAGCCGGACGGAGGGCGCATGACGCTCGACGGTGCGGACTACTCGCCATCGAGCCCAGCGGAGGCGCTGCGGCAGGGCGTGGCGCTCATCCATCAGGAGACGAGGCTGATCCAAGACCTGTCCGTGGCCGAGAACATCTTCCTCGGCAGGGTCCCGCAGCGTGCCGGACGCGTCGACTGGGGCCGGATGCGGCAGGAGGCCAAGTCGGTCATGGACTCCCTGGGAGTCGATGTGGATGTCCGCCGCCTCGTGCGCGGCCTGTCGATGGCACTCCAGCAGGAGATCGAGATCGCCAAGGCCCTCAGCCGAAAGCCGCGGTACGTGGTGTTCGACGAGCCCTCGGCGTCCCTCGGCGAGTCGGAGACCGAGCACGTGCTCGAGAGGATCCGCACCCTCCGCGCCGGGGGAGCCGGAGTCGTGTACATCTCGCACCGGCTCGACGAAGTCCGGGACGTGGCGGATGAGATCGTCTGCCTCCGCGACGGCTCCCGCGTCATGTCCTGGTCCTCCGGAGACGTCGCCAAGGAAGCCATCATCAACGCGATGGTGGGGCGCGAATTCACGTACGAGCACATCCCGCCTCAGCCGAGCCGCGACCACACCGTCCTCAAGGTCCGCGGGCTGGGCCGACGCGGGGCCTTCGAGGGAATCGACTTCGAGCTCAGGCAGGGCGAGGTCCTGGGCATCGCGGGCCTGGTCGGCGCCGGCCGCACCGAGGTGGTCCGCGCCATCGCCGGAGTGGACCGTCCCGATGAGGGCGAGGTCATCCTCGAGGGGCGCAGGCTGCCCTGCACGAGCCCCGGGTCCGCGATCCGGGCCGGCATCGTCATGGTGCCCGAGGACCGCAAGGGCCAGGGGCTCAACCTCGACCGGACCGCTGAGGAGAACCTGACGCTTCCGTGGGAGCGCCGCATCACCCGCTGGGGACTGGTCACGAAGAAGGCCATCCGCGAGGTGGCCACCTCACAGGGCCGCCGGCTGGATGTGCGTGGCAACATGACCCTTCCCGTGAAGTCCATGTCGGGAGGGAACCAGCAGAAGATCCTGATCGGCAAGTGGCTGGTGAAGGATCCCAAGGTCCTCATCGTCGACGAGCCGACGCGGGGGGTCGACGTGGGGGCGAAGATGGCGATCTACGAGATCATCAGGTCCCTCGCAGCCGAGGGGATAGGGGTCATCGTGGTCTCCTCCGAGCTCGAAGAGGTCCTGGGACTCTCCCACCGGGTCCTCGTCATGGCCGGCGGCCGCCAGCGGGGCATCCTCTCGCGCGCCGAGGCCACCCCCCAACGAGTCATCGACCTGGCCTTTCATTCGGCCGCTACACCTCAGCGATAGAGAGAGCAGTCATGGGAACCACCACTCACCGGGCATCCTTCGGAGAGCCCTCGGCGTCCCGCGGGGACCAGCCGGTCCAGAACACGGCGTCGCCCGCGACGCTCACGGCCAAGAGTTCTCCCGCCGGCCTCCGCTCAGGGGCCGCCCGCGCCCTCCGTGCCCTCCCGGGCCCGCTGCTCGGACTCATCGCCGTCATGATCGTATTCTCGATCCTCTCGCCCTACTTCCTCACGTGGCGCAACCTGTCCAACATCGTCAGCCAGAACGCCGACCTCGGCATCATGGCGGTAGGGGCCGCGCTGGTCATCCTCATCGGCGGGATCGACCTCTCCGTGGGCTCCAACCTCGCGCTGTCCCTGATGGTCAGCGCGTGGCTGTTCCGCTCGGCGGGCCTGCCGTTCGGCCTGTGCGTCGTGATCGGGCTCGTGACCGGCGCGGCCGTCGGGTTGGTCAACGGGATCCTCTCCACCTACGGGCGCATCCAGCCCTTCGTCGCGACGCTCGCCACCATGTCCGCCTGCGCGGGCCTGGCGCTCTACGTCACCAACGGCAACCCCATCAACGACTTCCCGGACTGGTACCTCGCCCTCACCAGCACGCCCGTCCTCGGCATCCCGCTCGAGGGGCTCATCATGGTCGCGATCTTCGTCCTCGCCGCCTTCTGGCTCCGCTTCCGCCCCACCGGGCGGGCGCTGTACGCCATCGGAGGCAACGCCGAGGTGGCGCGCCTGTCCGGCCTGAACGTGACCAGGATCAAGATCGGCGTGTACATGATCGCCGGCCTCCTGGCCGCGGTGGCGGGCGTGATCGTCGGATCCCGCCTCGACTCCGCGCAGCCGACGGCGGGCACGGCCGACCTCCTCAACGTCATCGCCGTGGTCGTGATCGGCGGAGCGAGCCTCTCCGGCGGATCGGGCGGAATGCTGAACACGTTCATCGGCCTGCTCATCATCGGGGTCCTCAACAACGGGATGTCGCTGCTCAATGTCTCCCCGAACCTCCAGCCCGTGGTCATCGGGGTCGCCATCATCGTCGCCGTCCTGACCGACCGCGCCAGCCGAAGCCGTCAGGGCTCATGACGCCGGGCCCCGCGCAGAAGAGGATTCTCCATGTCCACTGAGACGTACATCGTCGAACCGATCGCCGAGATGCTCGGCGAGGCCGATCCAGAGCGGACGCTCGCCCCCTGCGGCATCGGCCAGCTCATCATCGGCCTTGACGCGATGAGCGCCGTCCCGGCCACCCTGGGCGAGCTCCTGGCCTCCACGGCCGCGCCGCGGAACGGGGCTGCCCGGGCGCGCGTGGCGCTCCTCGTCGACAGGACCCCTATCCTGCGCGGCGAGCAGAACGTCAAGGACGCCGTCGAGGCGCAGCTCGCCGACCAGTTCGACGTCACCCGCACGGTGCTCGACGACGGGCACCCGGAACTCCACGTGGTGGACCCGATCCTCGACGAGGCGGCCGAGGCGGCCGCGGGCAAGGCAGCGGTGGTGGCCATCGGCGGGGGCACCATCAGCGACATCGCCAAGGTCGCCGTCCAGCGGGCAGGCGAGGCCGGAGAGCGGCCGGTCCTGCTCACGGTGCAGACTGCCGCCTCCGTGGACGGCTTCACGGACGACGTCTCCGTGGTCCTCCGCAACGGCGTCAAGCGCACGGTGCCCTCGGCCTGGCCGGACGCGGTGGTCTCGGACACGCGCACCATCGCCGGCGCACCGGAGGCCATGAACCGCGCCGGCTTCGGCGAGATGACCTCGATGCTCGTGGCGCCCGCGGACTGGCGCCTCGCCTCCCTCGTGGGGACCGACCCGACCTTCAAGCCCAGCGCGGTGACGCTGCTCGCCTCCGTCGGCAAGGACCTCGAGAGCTGGAGCGCCGGAGTGCGGGAGGCTCGCTCCGATGCGGTGGCCTCCCTGGCGCGCGCACTCGCCCTGCGCGGGATCGTCACCGGGGTGGCAGGGACCACGGCCGTGCTCTCCGGCGTCGAACACCTCATCAGCCACATGCTCGACCAGTACCGCGGCGGCCACGGCCTGCCGATCGGCCTCCACGGCGCCCAGGTCGGCGCCGGTGCCGTCATCGCCGCGACCGCCTGGGAGATGCTCTTCGAGCGCCTGGAGCGTGCCTCGGACCGGCCGAGGATCGCCACGAAGGCGCTGGACCGGGGCCGCGGCCGGGAGCGCATGCTGTCCGCCTTCGAACGGGTCGATCCGAGCCTGCAGGTCGCCGAGGAATGCTGGAAGGACTTCTCGGCCAAGCTCGACGCCGTGGAGCGGAACCTCCCTCGCATCACGGCTCTGCTGGGCGACTGGGCCGAGGCCCGGGATGAGCTCCGCGGCCTCGTCCGCCCCGCGGACGCCATCGCCTCGGCCCTCACCGAAGCGGGTGCACCTGCCGCCCTCTCCGACCTCGAACCGGGGGTGGAGCCCGAGCTGGGCCGCTGGGCCGTCGAGAACTGCGCGCTCATGCGCAACCGTTTCACGGTCGTGGACCTGCTCACACTCCTCGGATGGTGGGAGCCGCAGGATGTGGACGAGGTGCTGGAGCGGGCCGCGCGCGCCGGCGCGAAGGCGGAAGCAGGGGGGAAGTGACACCATGCAGCGGGACTACGTGATCGGCGTCGACTGTTCGACCACCGCCGCCAAGGCGGTCGTGTGGAACTCCCGCGGAGACTCCCTCGCCCAGGCGCGCTGCGCCTTCGGCCTGAGCCAGCCCCATCCGGGATGGGGCGAGCAGAATGCGGAAGACTGGTGGGCGGCCTCTGTCGAGGCGATCCGGCGGGCCTCCCAGGCCGTCGACGTCTCGCGCATCGGCGCCGTGTGCATCACCCACCAGCGCGAGAGCTTCGTCTGCCTGGACGCCGCGGGCCTCCCCCTCAGGCCCGCGATGCTCTGGCTGGACACCCGGGCCACCAAGGAGGTCTCCGCGTACGGGACGGAGGAGATCCACCGGCTCACCGGAAAGCCCGCGAATCCGACGCCGGCCTGGTACAAGCTGCACTGGCTGGCCGCCAACGAGCCCGACACCGTCTCCCGGATCGGGAAGGTGGTCGACGTCCACGGCTTCCTCGTCCACCGCTTCACCGGGCAATGGCTCACCTCCTGGGCCTCCGCCGACCCGCTCGGCCTCGTCGACATGACGACCTTCGACTACGACCAGTCCCTCCTGGACGCCGTGGGCCTCGAGCGCGGCCAGCTCAGCGAGCTGCGCGCCCCCGGGAGCGTGCTGGGACATCTGACGGACGACGCCGCGTGGCAGCTCGGTCTTCCCCGCGACGTTGTCGTCGTGGCCGGCGCGGGGGACGGCCAGTGCGCCCAGCTCGGGTCCGGGGCCACGGTGGGCGGGCGGGCATACCTCAACCTCGGCAGCGGCATCGTCTCCGGCACGTTCTCCGAGCACTACTCCTACGCCCAGGAATACCGGACACTCTCGGCGGCCCAGCCAGGCGCGTACACGCTCGAGACCTTCATCGGCGGCGGCACCATCAACCTGACCTGGTTCGTCGAGAAGTTCTCCGGGATCACGCAGGGCGCGCTCGGCCTCGACCTCACTCCCGAGCAGATCCTCGAGACCGCAGCGGCGAAGCTGCCCCCGGGCGCCGAGGGCCTACTGGCGCTCCCGTACTGGACCGGCGCGCTCACGCCCTACTGGGACCACCACGCCCGGGGAGTCCTGGTCGGGCTGACCGGCATCCACGGCAAGGCCCACGTCTACCGCGCCCTCCTCGAGGGGCTGGCCTTCGAGCAGCGCCTCCTGACCACCGGGGCCGAGCAGGCCCTCGCGGAGCCGGTCGCCGAGATCATCGCCCTGGGCGGCGGCTCGCGGAGCCCGGTATGGTGCCAGATCATCGCCGACGTCATGCAGCGCAGCGTCTCGGTGGTCCGGGAGCCGGAGAGCACCTGCCTGGGCGCGGGGATGCTGGCGGCCTCGGCCGTGGGCCTCCACGACTCCGTCGCGGCGGCGGCCAAGGCCATGAGCGGGCTCGGCGTCTCCTATGAGCCGCGGCCGCAGCAGTCCACGGTCTACGACCGCCTCTACGACGTCTACCGGGACATCTACCCGTCCAACCGGGCCCTGTTCGCCCGTCTGGCAGAGGCGGCGCGGCCATGAGGGCGCCGGCTCCCGGGGCGCCGGGGGTGCCCGATGCCACGGCCGTGAAGGCCTACGAGGGCTACCTCTTCGACCTCGACGGCACGATCTACCTCGGAGACGAGCTCCTGCCCGGCGCCGAGGACCTCATCAGGGGGCTGCGCAGCTCCGGCCGGGAGACCCTCTTCTTGTCGAACAATCCCACCAAGGACCCCCAGATGTACGCCGACAAGCTGACCAGGCTCGGCCTTGCCACCTCGCCGGAGCGGATCGTGAACCCCTTGGTCACGATCGTTGCGTGGCTGCGGCGGGAGGCGCCGGGCGCGGCGGTCTTCGTCATCGGCGAGGACCCCCTCGTGCGGGCCATCAGAGCGGCGGGCTTCCGCCTGACCGAGGACCCGCGGGAGGTCGATGTGGTCGTGGCCAGCTACGACCGCGGCTTCGACTACCGCAAGCTGCAGATCGCGTTCGACGCGCTGTGGCAGTACCGGCGGGCGCGGCTGGTCGCGACGAATCCCGACGCCTACTGCCCCATGCCGCAGGGCCGGGGCGAACCGGACGCCGCGGCGGTGATCGCCGCCATCGAGGCGAGCACCGGGGCGAAGTGCGAGGCGAATGTGGGCAAACCCGCGGCCGTCATGCTCACGACGGCGCTTGAGGTGCTGGGCCTGCCCGGGGCGCAGTGCCTCATGGTGGGCGACCGGCTGCACACCGACATCGCCATGGCTGCCTCGGCCAGCATCGACTCCGCACTCGTCCTGACGGGTGAGAGCACCGAGGAGATGGCGCGCCGGCTTCCGCGGGACCGGCAGCCCACCTACATCCTGCCGCGGATCGACGCGCTCCTGGCCCCGTTCGCCAGGGCCTAGGAAACCAGGTTGAAGAAGCCCTTGCTCCATGGCCGCACCCATCGGTAGAATTTCAATTCAGATTAAGAATATTTACTCAAAGCGAGGAATGATGGATCTCTCCCCAACCACCCAGCTGGAGATGCAGCGGCGCATGCTGCGGATCCGCCGCTTCGATGAGCGGGCCTCGCGCATGGTCAAGCGCGGGCAGATCCCGGGAACCGTGCACACGAGCATCGGCCAGGAGGCCCAGGTCGTAGGCGCCTGCATGGCGCTCGGCGACGGCGACTACATGTCCGGGAACCACCGCAGCCACGGGCACCCGATCGGGAAGGGCTCGCCGCTGGGCCCGCTGATGGCCGAGCTCGTGGGCAAGGCCACCGGAGTGTGTCAGGGCAAGGGCGGCTCCCTGCACCTTGCGGACTTCGCCGTCGGCAGCCTGGGGGAGTCGGGCATCGTCGGCTCCTCGATCCCGATCGCCACGGGTGCGGCGCTGTCGAGCAAGGTGCTCGGCAACGGCAAGGTCTCTCTGGCGTTCTTCGGGGACGGCGCCGCCAACCAGGGCTGCCTGTACGAGGCGATGAACCTCGCCGGCGTCTGGAAGCTGCCCGTCGTCTTCCTCTGCGAGAACAACCAGTACGCGCTCTCGACCCCGGCCCACACGGTCACCTCCGGCGTCATCGCCGAGCGTGCCGCCGGATTCGGCATGCCCGGCGTGCGCGTCGAGGACGGCCAGGACGTCCTCGCGGTCCACGAGGCCGTGGCCGAGGCGGTCGAGCGCGCCCGCCGCGGAGAGGGCCCCTCCCTCGTGGAGGTGGTGACCTACCGCTTCAACGAGCATTCCGAGGGCCTGCGCCTCGGCACCGACTACCGCGACGCGAGCGAGAAGGCGGCCTGGGTCGAGCGCGACCCGATCGTCCTGTTCCGCCAGCATCTCGAACGTGAAGGGGTGGCCTCCGCCGAGGAGCTGGACGCCCTCGAGGCCGAGGTCGTGGCCGAGGTCGACGAGGCGGTGCGCTTCACCGACGAGAGCCCCTACCCGGACCCCAGCGTCGCCTTCAAAGACCTCTACACCGAACCGATCGGAGCGATCGCATGACTGTCATGAGCTACCTCGGCGCCATCGGTGCCGCCCAGCGCGAGGCCATGGAGGCCGACGAGCGGGTCGTCATCATCGGCGAGGACGTCGAGGCCAACGTCTACGGCACCACGGGCGCCGGCAAGTCCCGCAAGGACAAGGGCGACTTCCTGGAGATGTTCGGGTCCAACCGGATCCGCAACACCCCGATCTCCGAGGAGGTCATCGTAGGTTCGGCTATCGGCGCCGCGATGACGGGCCTGCGCCCCATCGTGGACCTCTCGTACTCGAGCTTCCTGTACATGGCCATGGACCAGTTCGTGAATCAGGCGGCCAAGAACCGGTACATGTTCGGCGGCCAGGCCTCCATCCCCGTGGTCTTCCGCTCGGCGATGTTCTATGGGCTCAACACCGGAGCGCACCACTCGGACCGCCCGTACCCGATGTTCATGAACGTCCCCGGGCTGAAGATCATCGTTCCCGCCACCCCGTACGACGCCAAGGGGCTCCTGCGCACTGCGGTCGACACCGACGACCCGGTGCTGACCTTCGAGGCCTGCATGCTCTGGGGGAGCAAGGGCGAGGTGCCCGAGGAGGAGTTCTGGATCCCGTTCGGCCAGGCCCGGGTGGCACGCCAGGGGAGCGATGTCACGGTGGTGGCGATCTCCAGCGCCGTGCCCGAGGCCCTCGCGGCGGCAGAGGCCCTGGCAGAGGACGGCCTCTCGGTCGAGGTGATCGACCCGCGCACCCTCGTGCCGTTCGACACTGAGGCGGTGATCCGGTCCGTGCAGCGCACCGGCCGGCTCGTGATCGCCGATCCCGCGCACCGCACGTGCTCCGCAGCGGCGGAGATCTCGGCGATCGTCGCGGAGGAGGCCTTCGAGTCGCTCAGGGCGCCGATCATGCGGGTCACGACGCCGGACACGCAGATCCCGTTCAGCCCGGCGCTGGAGAAGCAGCTGTACCCAAACCGGGCCAAGATCGAGGACGCCATCCGGCGGGTCACCGGCCTGATGGCGAGCACCTCCAACCCAGAACTGACGTCGCCCGCGCCGCGGATGTGACGGTCCTACAGAACACCGATTGAAGGAGAGAAAGACATGGCTAGAGTCGAGGTCCTGCTGCCGCAGTGGGGTATGGGCATGAGCGAGGGCACCGTTGCCACGTGGCTCAAGAACGTCGGCGACAGCGTCGCCGAAGACGAACCGCTCGCCGAGGTCGAGGCGGAGAAGGTCGAGGAGACCCTCGAGTCTCCCGCCTCCGGCGTCCTGACGGAGATCGTCGTCCCCGAGGGCGAGACCGTCGAGGTCCGCGCCGTGCTGGCCTACATCGAGACGGCCTGACCGGGCCGAGAGCAGGAAGGGACAGGACCATGTCACAGGTTGACCCCCGCCAGATTGTCGACGAGGCCACCAGCGGCGGCTACGCCGTCGGAGCGTTCAACATGCACAACGAGGAGACTACCGAGGCCCTCGTCAGGGCCGCGGAGAGGGCCCAGTCTCCGGTCTTCCTCCAGGTCGGACGGGCGATCGTCCCGCACATGGGCCTCAAGAAGGCCTACGAGATGACCCGGCGGATCGCCGAGGAATCGGACGCGGACTACGTCATCCACCTGGACCACGGCCCGTGGGACGAGGTCTTCGAGGCGATCAAGCTCGGCTTCACGTCCATCATGTACGACGGCGCGCACCTTCCGTTCGAGGAGAACATCCGCACCACCCGCCGGGTGGTCGAGGTGGCTCACGCATTTGGCATCCCCGTTGAGGCCGAGCTGGGCAAGATCCCCAACGCCGACGAACAGGTCGACTGGTCCTCGTACTACACCGATGTGGCCCAGGCCGAGCGGTTCGTGGCCGAGACCGGGGTCGACTTCCTCGCGATCTCCGTGGGCATCGTCCACGGCGTGCCCCTCGCCAAGCCGCAGCCGCTCGACATCCAGCGCGTCAAGCAGATCGAGGCCGCGGTCGGCATCCCCCTGGTCCTGCACGGCGCCTCCGGCGTGCCCGACAACGAGATCCTCGCCGCGATGGCCGCCGGCGTGCACAAGTTCAACGCCGACACGGACCTCCGCCTCGCCTTCCGCTCGGGCATCGAGGATGTCTGGGCCCGCGGCGACCGCCAGCTCGAGGAGGCCATGGCAGAAGGCCGCGAGCGCATGATCGAGGCAACCGTCCAGAAAATGAAGCTCTACGGCTGTGCCGGCAAGGCCCAGCACCGCCGACAGCTGGTCCAGCAGTGACCACCGAGCAGCGCGAGGACAGCGTCACCACCCCCCTCAAGGGCATCCGGCGCACGGCCGCGCGGCGGATGGCGGCCGCCTGGGGCGCGCCGGCATTCCACCTCTCGACGAGCGCTGACATGGGAGCGGCGCTCTCCGTGAAGGAGCGCGCCCCGGGGGCCACGGTCACGGACGCCATCCTCGCCGCCTGCGCGGCGGCGCTCGTGGAGCATCCCGCGATCAACGCCCATTACGCCGATGAGGCCGTGACGGCCTTCGGCCAGGTCAACCTCGGCCTCGCCGTCGACACCCCGGCGGGACTCATGGTCCCGGTCGTCAAGGATGCGGCCCGGCTCGACCTGACGGGCATCGCGGAGGCGAGGCGCGACCTCGCCCAGCGTGCCCGCCAGGGAAGCCTGACGATGGCGGACGTCTCGGACGGGACCTTCACCGTCTCCAACCTGGGCATGCTGGGCATCGACTACTTCGATGCCATCCTTAACGTGCCCCAGGTGGCGATTCTCGCCATCGGCACCACGCGCGAGGAGCAGGTCAGGGATGGCGACGGCACTATCAGCTGGCGCCCTCGGGCCCGGATCACCCTGACGTGCGACCACCGGGCCGTGGACGGCGCGACCGGCGCCCGATTCCTCACCGCGGTGAAGGACCGCCTGGAGACCGCATAGCGCGGGCTGAGGCCACTGCAGTATAAGGCGCCCCCGGCCGGGAAGGCCGGGGGCGCCCTCTTGCCGTGCCCAGGCAGGAAGTGGGCAGCGACGCTGATCTACGACGGAACACCCTGCGAGCGGACTGTGGCCTGTCTTCCCGGCTTAACACAGCGAGGGCCCGCACACATTCTCGCTCCCTGCCGGGATCCCTCGACCGCGGCGGCTGGGGCCTCCTCGAGCAGGACCAGGGGAAACCGCGACCATGAGGCCCCTATCGGCTGACGACGTGCCTTCCACTAACTGGTCGATGACCCCTGCCGGATGGCCTGCACGTCACCACAAGCAGGAGGGCGCCCTGCACCAGCATCAGGTCGCGCCGCCGAGGTGCTCGGGCCGGAAGGTCCAGGGCAGCAGGCCCCACCAGCATCGACGGCGACCCGTCCTCTTGCGCTCCGTGGGGCCGGGTGGCCGGCGAGCGACCACCCGGCCCCGAAACCCGGAAAGACAAATGGCTCCCCCGGTTCCGGGCCCTCAAGCCCGGCCCCGGGGGAGCCGTTCGCGTCGTCGCCGTCAGTGGAGGCGGCTCACCACCTCGCGGATGAGGGGCCACACGCGCGCCACCGAGGTGAAGTTCACCGACTCCTTGGGGGAGTGGAGGTCATGGAGCTCGGTGCCGATCGAGATGATGTCGAGGCCTGGCAGCTTCTGGCTGAACATGCCCAGCTCGAGGCTGCACTGGGAGACGTGGACCTCGGGATCGGTGCCCATGACCTCCGAGTAGGCCTTCCGGGCGACGTCGAGGAGCTTCGAGTCCGGCCGGTAGGGGAACTCCGGCGCGTCGAGCCCGTACTGCTCGACCGACGCGCCGCCGCCCGCGAGGGCGACCAGCGAGCGCACCCTGTCGAGGATCTCGTGCTTGCGCGAGGTGACGGCCGCCGTGATGGTCGACATGAGCCGCGCACCGTCCGCCGTGGTGCGGACCGTCCCGAGGTTGTTCGAGCTCTCCACGATGCCCGGCACCGTCAGGCTCCAGCTCAGGACGCCGTTCGGGATCAGCGCGGTGAGCCGCGCGAAGCGTGCCCCCGCAGCCGCCGAGAAGGCGTGCCCCGGGCGCTCCGCCGAATCGAGCTCGAGCCGGATGCCCGGATCGGCCTTGCGGTACTCGTTGAGCAGCGTGCGCTCAAGTTCGGAGACGGCGTCGGCCACGCCG
This sequence comes from Sinomonas soli, assembly GCF_054782415.1. Classification (NCBI taxonomy): domain Bacteria; kingdom Bacillati; phylum Actinomycetota; class Actinomycetes; order Micrococcales; family Micrococcaceae; genus Sinomonas; species Sinomonas soli. Next base: position 37,068 of record NZ_BAAGSN010000003.1, read on the forward strand.
GAAACGTTCTCCGGCCGCAGCGACAGCACGACCTGGGCATCCGCCGGAATGGCGTTGTTCTGCGCTCCACCGTAGGGGTCGCTGATCCTGACGTCGAACCGGTCCATCAGGGTCGTCAGAGCCCGCGCCAGAATGAGGACGGCGTTCGCACGCTCCAGATGGATGTCGAATTCGCAGTGGCCGCCAGCCAGGCCGCGGACCTTGAGCAGGCGCGTCTCGGTGTGCGTGTCCGGCACCGGCGCCCACTCTGCGGGCACGTCGACGGTGAAGGTTACGTCGCCACTGCAGCCGGCGAGGATCTCCTTGTCGGTGATCCAGTTGAAGTCGATCATCCGCTTCCCGGACAGCTTCGACGTGTCGAACTGGGCGGCTCCCACCTTCCCCTTCTCCTCCATGGCGGTCAGGACCGCCTCGAGCGGCGGATGCGGGATGTCCTTCGAGTCCAGGAGCGCAAGGATGTAGGAGACGCCGATGCCGTTGTCGGCCCCGAGGGAGGTCCCGTTCGCCGTGACGAAGTCACCGTCGAGGAGGAGCTCGATCGGATCCTGTTCGAAGTCGTGGGTGACGCCGTCCTCCTTCTCGCACACCATGTCCAGATGCCCGTGGAGGATCAGCGGCGGTGCGCCCTCCAAGCCATGCTGACCGGGCTTCTTCACGAGGACACAGTGCAGATCATCCTGCGTCGCCTCGAGGCCACGCTCGCGGGCGAAGTCGACGACCCAGTCGGCGACCTCCTTCTCATTGCCGGAGCCGCGGGGGATGTTGGACAGGCTCTCGAAGAACGAGAACACCTCTTGGGGCTGGATCGATGTGAGGGTGGGCATCGGGCTGTTCCTTCTCTGGCTGCCCGGGCCGCCCGCTAAGGGCGGCCCGGATGGTGGTCGTGGAGGCTGGGTGAGCGGTCCGGGGCTACTTCACCACGCCCTGGCGCTTCCTGCCCATGGTCAGGGCTACGGCGACGATGATGACGAGCCCGTAGACGAGGCTCTGGGCCTGGGGGCTGATGCCCACCGCCGTCGCGCCGATGGGCACGAGGCCCACGGTGAGGGAGCCGAAGACGATGTTGATCGGATTCGTGACACCGCCGGTGATGGCCGTGCCGCCCACGATCGCGGCGGTGATGCCCGGGAGCAGCAGATCGCTACCGAGCCCGAAGGAGGAGGCGGCGCCCGCCTGGGCGATGACGAGCACACCGGCCAGCCCGGACAGCAGGCCCGAGAGGGCGAACGCTGCCACCTTCAGCCAGCGCGTCCTGAGGCCGGAGAAGAGGGCGCCGCTCTCGTTGAGGCCAACGGCGGTCATCCCCTGCCCGGCCCGGGTGAACCGGAGCACGGCCCAGAGAACGACGGCGCACACGACGCCGACCCAGAAGGCCATGGGCAGGCCCGCGATCGCGGTGCCGAACAGCGGGGCGAGCAGGTCCGTGTTGGCGGTGGCGTAGACGGTTGTCGCGTGGCTGACCTCGAGTGATGCAGCCTGCACGATGCCGAGCGTGCCGAGCGTGAGGGCGAACGACGGGATCTGGCCGAAGGCGATCAGGAACCCGTTCACGGCGCCGATCAGGGTCACCACGACGAGCGTGAGCAGGGGAGCCGCGGGCCCGAGGGGCTCCAGCGCCTGCGCGAGGATCATCGCAGAGAGAACCACGGTGGCGGCGTTGGAGAGGTCGATGGAGCCGAGGTTGAGCACCATCGCCTGGCCAAGGGCCACGAGCAGGATGGGCGCTGCCTGCACCGTCAGGATGCCGAGACCGCCGCCCGTGACGAAGGTCGGAGTCAGGACGGCCACCAGGGCGAACAGGGCGATGAAGACGGCGATTGGGCCCACCGTCTGCCATAGGCCGGCGGGACGAAGGTTCGCCCGCTTCTGCTTGCCCGAGGAGGGGGCGGAGAGCGGCTCCGGTCGGAGAACGGCGTTGTGTGTCATGGGATCACACCATCTTTTCCAGGAGGTCTAGGGCTGTGGGCGACTCGACGGAGAGGTCGAAGCTGCCGGTGATCTCCCCGTCGCGCATCACGAGGACGTCGTCGCCCATCTCGAGCGCCTCCTCGAGCGTGTCGGGGAGGAGGACGACGGCGGCTCCGGCAGTCTGAGCGGCACGGATCTGTTCGTTCACCGTCTGGGCGGCTCCGGGGTCGAGGCCTCTGAGGGGGTGGTCGAGGAGGAGGATCTTCAGCTCGTCAGATGCGAGCCATTTGGCGAGGACCACCTTCTGCTGGTTGCCGCCGGAGAAACTCGCGAGCCGGAGGCGCGGGTTGCGCGGCCGGATGTCGAGCCGCTCGAACCAGTCGGCCGTCGCCTTCGCCTGCGTGCGTCGCTTCAGGAAGGGACCCCACGCGGCCTTCCCGGGGTGGGCGAGGGTGAGGTTCTCGGCGGCGCTGAAGCCGCCGACCATGCCTTCCACCTTCCGCTCCGCGGGGATGTAGGCCAGGCCCGAGCGCACGGCCCTGCGGATGGACCACGATCGGACGGCACCGCCGGCGACGGCGATCGTGCCCGAGTCGAACGTCTCGGCGCCGAAGATCGCTCGGCTGAGGGATTCGCGTCCTGAGCCGAGGGCGCCGACGATGGCTGTGCACCGGCCCGGGGCGAGGGAGAAGGAGATGTCCTTGAACTGGCCCTTCTTCTTCAGGTCCTTGACCTCCAGCACGGCGGGCTCGGGCGCCTTCCGCTCGGCCCGCTGCTTCGGGGTGGCCTTGGCCTCGTGGCCGATCATGAGCCGGAAGAGGTCGTCCTCGGTTACGGATTCCCGCCGCCGGTCGGCCACGACTTCTCCGTGACGCATGACAATCACGCGGTCGCAGATCCGGAGGATCTCGTCGAGCCGGTGCGAGACGAAGAGCACCGAGCCGATGCGCTTGAGGGCGCGGATCTCGCGCTCGAGGATCTCCGTCTCGTTTCGCTCCAGGACGGCCGTGGGTTCGTCGAGGATGACCAGGGGCGCGGCATGGACGGCCTCGTCGACGCGCAGCGCGCGGGCGATCTCCACCATCTGGCGGTCCACGAAGGACAGGTCGCCCACGGTCGTGCGGGGATCGATGGTGGAGCCGACACGCTCGAGGACCTTCGAGGCTTCCTGGTTGAGGCGGTTCCAGCGGTAGAAGCCGTACCGGGTGGCCGCATCCTTCGAGGAGAGGGCGTTCATCGCGATGTTCTCGGCCACGGAGAGGTTCGTCAGGAGCGACTGCTCCTGGTGGACGACGCCGATCCCGGCTGCCACCGCGTCCTGCGGCCGGCGGAACTTCACCTCGCGGCCGTCGGCCTCGATCACGCCCGAGTCGGGCTGGTGGAGGCCCGTGAGGATCTTCAGGAGCGTGGACTTGCCGGCACCGTTCTCACCGATCAGGCCGACGACTTCGTGCCGGGGGATCTCCAGGGAGATGTCCTTCACGGCCTGGACGGGGCCGAAGGACTTCGAGACCCGGGTGAGCTTCAGGGCGGGGCTGTTGAGTGCTGTGGCGGGAGCCACGGAGGCGTGGGTCATTTGACGATCCTCAATCTGCTGCGATGGGGCCAGGCTGCGGCGAGGACAGCCGCGATGAGGACTGCTCCGGACACCGCGGACTGGAGGTTCGGGCTGACGCCGCTGAGGATGAGCCCGTTGTTCAGGACGGTGAGCATCAGCACCCCGACTGCGGTGCGGAGGATCCCGCCCTTCCCTCCTGCGAGGGAGGTCCCGCCGATAACGACGGCGGCGATGGTGAGGAAGAGGTTGCCCGTTCCGACCGTGGCCGAGCCCGCGCCGAGCTGCAGGCTGGCAAGGATTCCCGCGCCCGCGCTGCAGGCCCCTGCAGCCACGAAGACGTAGACCTTGTACCTGCCGACGGGCACGCCGTTGGCCCGGGCGATCTCCTCGCTGTCGCCGATCGCGTAGGCGAAGCGGCCGAGGCGGGTGAACCGGGTGACGCCGATGCCGAGCAGGGCCACCATGGCGGCAAGGAGGAACGAGTTCGGAATGCCGAGGGTGAGGCTCGTCGGCCAAGACTTGAGTCCCTGGTCGGAGAGGAACGGGATGGACGCCTGGCCGAACAGCAGCGTGGCGATGCCGAGCCCGACGAACCAGACGCCGAGGGTCACGATGAAGGACGGCACCTTGAGGCGGGTGTGCACGAGGCCGTTGACCAGTCCAAGTCCGGCACCGACTGCCAGGGCGGCCGGAATGGCCCAGAAGCCTAGGTCGGCAGTGCCGCGGCTGTTGGCCGAGAGGAGGACGAAGGCCATGCCTGCGGCCCCCATGATGCCCTCCACGGAAAGGTCGATGGAGCCGGTCAGGATGACGAGGGTCGACCCGACTCCGATGACCAGGGGAAGTGCGGCGTGGTCCAGGATCGTCCGGGCGTTGTCCGGGCTGAGGAAGGATGTGGGGTTGAGCGCCGCGAACACCACGATCAGGGCGATCAGGGCGGCGGCCTCGCCGAGGTTCTTGACGTCGAAGCGGCGCCGGCTCGGGGTGGGGCTCTTCTGGGCGGGTACTGGGTCTAGGAGGCCCGTGCCGCTGTCGTTTGCTGTCATTGCTCTCTCACCTGCTGTTGTCGCGGTGCGCGGCGGCTCCGCCCGGACTCCTGACGGAGCCGCCGCGCGGGGCCGTCAGGGCAGCTTCTCCGGACCGCCGCCGACCAGGGGGGTGGGAGGGGTATCCCACGGGCCGTCCTTCACCAGGTCGTCCATCCAGCCGTCGATGTTGCTGTCGTACTTGGTGAAGTCGGAGAGGTTCTGCGGGGTCACGCAGCTGAGCTTGAAGAGGCTGTCTCGCTTCTCGTGGGGCAGCTCCGAGGGCTTGATCGCACCGGTCGCCGCCTGATAGGCGGTGTACAGGCCGATCGCTGCTGCCATGAAGCCGCGGTGGAAGGTCTCGCCCACGATCGCGTCGTTGCCCATGTGCTTCTGCATGTCGGCGACCTCCTGCGGGTAGAGGCCGTCCGTGGCGAACTTGACGTCGTTGATGCGCCCGGCGTTCTGCACGGCCTGGATCGCACCGATGGTCATACCGTCGTCGGCCGACCAGATGCCGTTGATCTGGTTGCCGTACTTCGCCATGAGGTTCTGGGTCACGCCCACCGCCTGCTGGGGGTCCCAGTTGGCCGGCTGCGTGTCGAGCAGGTGCACGTTCGGGTAGGCCTTCAGAGCCTCCTTCAGCCCGGCCACGCGGGTTTGGCTCGTGGTGCTGTCCTGCACGCCGGCGAGGGCGACGATGTTCCCCTTCTCGCCGATGCTCTTCGCGAGGGCGTCCGCCGTGCACTCCCCGCTCTGGACCCCGGAGTACTTCTGGAATGCGACGAAGTTGTCGCCGACGTTCCAGGGCTCGTAGTTGTCAGGCTTGTTCCACCACACGCTCACGTAGCCGCCGGCGGCCTTGACCGCATTGACGATCGGCGGCGCATCAGAGCTCGCGACCGTGTTGACCATGAGTGCGACCTTCTTGCCTTGGGCGAGGATGGCCTGGATCTTCGAGATCTCCGTCTGCGAGCTCCCCTGGGAGTCGACGATCTCCAGTGGGACGCCGAGCTTCTTCGACAGGGCCTGGGCCCCCTGGATCATCGATGCCATGTAGGGGTTGGTGGTGTTGATGACCGAGGCGACGAGGACGATGTCCTTCTTGTCGATCGGCTTGGACGACGCAGCCGACGTCGAGGTGCACGCCGTCATCGCCGCCAGCAGGCCGACTGCGGCCGCACCGGCCGCCAGCCGCCGACGAATCGTATTCCTGAGGGGCATCAGTGACTCCTTCGTAAGAGATGGCCCGAGATTGCCTGCAGGCCTTCTGAATAAGAATTCAGGGTCTGCATTTGGATTCTTCGAGTGTGCGGCACGTCACTTCTACGTGTCAAGGGATCAAATCCCCGCGCTGTCGGAAGGAAGCCGGCGGGACGAAGAGAGGGAGGATCCTGCGCGGCAGGATCCTCCCTCTCTGGGTTGGGGGCGAGGCGTCAGCGGAAGGTGCGGAAGAAGGTCCTCACGTCGTCGACATACGTGTCTGGCACCTCGAGGGGGGCGAAGTGGCCGCCCTCGTCGTGGACCCGGTACTGCTGGAGGTTGAAGTACTTCTCGGTCCACGTGCGCGGCGGCTTGTAGATCTCCCCCGGGTAGATGGACACGGCCGTGGGGGCCCCCACCACGGGCAGCCGGTCGTGGCTGGGTCGCCACGGGTTCCCGCGGCATTCCCAGTAGTAGCGCGAGGAGGTCCCGCCGGTGTTGGTGAGGAAGTAGACGGCCGCGGTCGTGACAAGGTCCTCCTTGGGCCACACCCGCTCGAAGGGCTCGGTTCCGACACCTCGCTCCTCGAGTCCCCAGAAGTAGCGCTTCTCGGTGATCCACGCCAGCTGGCCGGCGGGCGAGTCGGCGACGAGGGCCGCGAGCGTCTGCGGTTTGGTCAGCTGGATCTCCCCGTAGCCACTCTCGTTCTGCACGAAAAGCTTGCCGCGTTCGAACCATCCCTTCTCGGTCGAGTCGTCGTACTCCTCCGCGGCCGGAAGGCCCAGGACGGGGTCGAACTTCACCCCCGGAGGGGCGTCGGGGTGCTCGGCGAGGTAGTGGCTCATCTGGGCCGGGAAGTGCGTGTAGACACCGAAGACATCCTTCTCGTACTTGTGGCCGTGCTGCTGGGCCACGAGGGCGCCCCAGTCCCCTCCCGCGGTGGCGTACTTCTCGTAGCCGAGCACCTTCTTCATGAGCGTGTTCTCGAGGTCGGCAGTCCGCCACCAGTTCCATCCCGGCTCCGTGAGCGGAGAGGAGAACCCGTAGCCGGGGAGGGAGATGAGGACGACGTCGAAGGAGTCCGCAGGGTCGCCGCCGTAGCTCGCGGGGTCGGTCAGGGGGCCGATTACCTTGCGCAGGTCCCAGAACGTCCAGGGCCACCCATGGTGGATGAGGAGGGGCATCGGGTTGGGCCCCTTCCCCTTGGCATGGATGAAGTGGAGTGGCACGCCCATCAGGTCCGTCTTGAAGTGGGGCAGCTCATTCATCCGCCGCTCCACGTCCCGCCAGTCGTATTCGTCGATCCAGTAGTCGACGAGCTGCTTGTGGTACGCCGTGTTGTAGCCGTACCGCCAGTCGTCGTTGGCGAAGTCCTGCGGATAGCGGGTCTTGCGGAGCCGCTCGTACATGTCCTTGAGGTCTTCTTCGGGGATGGAGATCGTGAAGGGACGGATCTCGCCTTCGTGGTGCGCAGCCATTGCGCCTCCTCGTGAGATGGGGGGGTAGGAGGATGAAGTTCGTGGGCGCCAAGGGGCGCCGGGCGCCGTTCAAGCGATGTTGTAGAGGGCCCGTGCTTCCTGCTGGGTGGCGATGGGGCGGCCCACTTCGCGGGCGATCTCCTGCACCTGCTGGAGGAGCTCGAGGTTGGTCGGGTTGCGTGCCGGGTCGTAGAAGAGCTCAAGACCGGTCTTGACGTGGCCGCCCAGCTCGATGGCCCTGCGCAGGATCCCGGTGTCGTCCAGCGCACCCTGGCCCCAGACCGAGACGTACCACGGATGCTTGACCTCGGCCTCCTCGATCATCCCGAGGTAGTAGTAGAGGCTTTCGAGGCTCGGCTTCATGCCGTTGGTGCCGATGGGCTCGGTGGCGGTGAGGCCGTAGTCGCCGATGAGGTAGAAGTCCCACATCGAACCGGGGGTCGAGAGCCCGCGGTTCACGTAGTGCATCGCGTGTCGCAGATGTCCAGGCTCGTAGATGCCGAAGACCATGGCAAGATCGCGTTCTCGGAACATCTTGACCTGGCTGGCGACGCGCTGGAAGTTGAATCCGAACTCTGGCCCCGAGAGGTACCCCTCCTGATCGGTGTCCACTGCGAAGAGCGTCAGACCGGTATCGACGCAGCCGATACGCACGTTCGCGCCTTCGTAGAGGAACGGCACATGCTCTAGGCCGTTCTCCTCCGGCTGCAGCCGGAGGTTGTTGCAGGTCGTGGGGTACCAGGTGATGTCCGGGTACTTGGCAAGAACGCTCTCCCACGTGCGCATGTAGTCCTTGTAGGCGTTCTCGCCGAGCAGGTCGAAGCTCGTGTTGTGGGCGTGGATGGCGCCCGCGCCGGCCTCCCAGCACCGGATGGCGTCCTCGGCGATCTCCTCGTAGGTGATCGGGGTGTTAGGGTTCATCTCCTTGGTGCGGACCCCGTTGATGTGGGACTCGATGACCACCGGATAGTCCCACTGCGGTTTCATGTCCGCGTACTTGTCCAGTGCAGTAGGCACGGCTACCTCCAAGAGCGACGGACCGAGCGGTCCGATGACAGCAGTGAATTGATATTCGTAGATGCACTCAATATGCACTCATGGTGCGATGCGGATCACACTGCTGTCAACGGTCCATGGGGAATCGATGCCCTCGGGGCCGTCAGGGGGCGGTGCGGGCCACTGCCTCTGCGGCGTCGGCGGGTGCGCCGGCCGGTTCACCCAAGAGGAAGGCCGCGGTTCCCGCATCGGTGACGAGGGTGTCCACCCAACCTCCGGCCACCGCGGCGCGGACCGCCTGGTGCTTGCGTTCCCCACCGGCCACGGCCCACCGGTGGCGGGCGTTCCGGAGCTGGTCCAGCGTCACCCCGACCACGAGGTCTTCGAGCTCGGAGTCGATGGGATTCCCCTCCGCGTCGATGAAGTGCAGGCACACCTCGCCGACCGCGCCCCGCTCCCGGACATGCTCGAACTGCTCGTCCGTGAAGAAGTTGTCTCCGGAGCGCAGCTCGGGGTCCCGCTCGCAGGTGCCGATGCCGACGAGCGCGATGTCGATGGAGTCCAGCATCTCCATGGCCATGCGCACATACGGGTCCCGCGCGATGAGGAGCTCCTTGATCTCGCGGCTGGGCACGACTCCCGGGGTCCGGAGGAAGACCGGCTGGGCGCCGGTCAGCGTGGCGAACTGCTGGGTGGAGCGGGCCGCATCGTGCTGCAGCTCGGGCGGGCCGAGGTCACCGAGGGTCTCCACCACGTACTCGCCGCGCGTCCGCAGGGGCAGGAGGGCATCGACCATGAGCCGCAGCGTCTTGCTCCACGAGGTGAAGGCGATCGTCTTCACCTCGAACGCCAGCTCGTAGAGGAGCGATGCCATGGTGTGGGCGAGATCCTTGTTGACCTCGGACTCGTCGTGGCTGACCGTGTCGACCACGTGGACCTCGCTGAGCCCGTACCGCGCCTCGATCTGCTCCTCGAGCTCGGCATGGATGTGCTGGGGCACTGCGACGACGGTCCGGACGATCGAGGCCTCTTCGGCCTGGGCGAGCAGCCGGGAGACGCGCGACTGGGAGATCTGGAGACGCTTGGCGATCTCCGTCTGGCGCACGCCGTGCGTGTGGTAGAGCCGCGCCACTTTGATCATCAGACGCTGGGTGTCATTGTCAGCCATGGTGCTCCGTTTCTTGCCTGTCAGGGAGGAGTATCGCGCGGCGGGCGCCGTCACGGGAACCCCCGACCCTTGACACCGGGATCGCCGCAGCAGACACTCGTAAATGTCCATGCGACTGCTAAATATTTATTCTAGCGATGTTCCGGCAGGAAGGAAACTGCAATGGAGGAGCTGGCTGCCCCGTTCGACCTCATCGTCGTAGGCGGGGGCATCAACGGGCTCGGAATCGCCCGCGACGCCGCGGTGCGCGGCCTGCGGGTGATCCTGCTGGAGCAGGACGACCTGTGCAGCGGGGTATCCGCCTGGTCGGGCCGCCTCGTCCACGGTGGCCTCCGCTACCTCGAGCATCGCGACTTCCCCCTCGTGCGGGAGTCGCTGCGCGAACGCGAACGTCTCTTCCGCCTTGCCCCGCACCTCGTGAAGCCGCTGCGCCTCCTCATGCCAATGTACTCCCACAGCAGGCGTCCGGCGTCGCTGATCCGCGTGGGGATGTACCTCTACGACGCGCTCTCGTTCGACAAGAAGACCGAGGGCCATGAGGTTCTCAGTGCCGAGGCGACACGCAGGCGGTTCCCCGGCATCGCCGACGACGGCCTCCGGGGCGCGGTCGTGTTCACCGACGGGCAGGTCGAGTACGCCGAGCGGCTGTGCGCCGAGGTGGCCGTCGCCGCGGCCGGCGCCGGGGCCGTGATCCGGACCAAGGCACGGGTGGAGGAGCCCGTCATGAAGGCAGGGCAGGTGGCGGGCGTCCGGTTCCGCGACATGCTCACGGGAGAGATGCACGAGGCACTCGCGCCGGTCGTCTTCAACGTCGCCGGTCCGTGGATCGACCGTATCTTCCGGCGCGGGGCGCCCGAGCAGCCGCGGCTCAACGGCGGGACGAAGGGGAGCCACCTCGTGGTGGACCCATTCCCCGGGGCGCCCTCCGACGTGGTCTACTACGAGTCCAAGACCGACGGTCGCCTGGTCCTCGTGATCCCCTGGATGGGCCGCTACCTGATCGGCACCACCGACCTCCGCTTCGACGCCGATCCGGGCGAGGCCAGGTGCGACGCCGACGAGATGGGGTACCTGCTCGGCGAGGTGAACGAGCTGATCCCCGAGGCGCACCTGACGCCGGACGACGTGCTGTTCACGTACTCCGGGGTCCGGCCGCTGCCGTACGCCCCCGGGGTGCCCGAGTGGCGGGTGCCGCGCAGCCACATCCTCCACGACCACGCCCCCGACCTCCCCGGCCTGGTGACCGTGGTCGGAGGGAAGCTGACAACGTATCGCCAGCTCGCTCAGGACGCAGTCGACGACGTGTTCAAGCGGTTGGGCCGCAAGAGCCCTGCCTGCGTCACGGCAAACCTCCCGCTGCCCGGGGCCGCGGGGAACCTGGAGGAGGCCCGAGGGCACCTTCTGGCCGGTGGCCTGCCAGCGGTGACCGCAGACCGGCTCGTGGCCCTCTATGGAAGCCGAGCACTCGACGTCGTCCGCGAGGCCGAGGGCGACAGCAGCCTCCTCGCCGTGCTGGACCCGGGAACGGGAGCCATCGCCGCCGAGCTGGTCTTCGCCGTGCGGCACGAGTTCGCCAAGACGCTCACCGACGTGCTGGCCCGGCGCATGCTCCTCGCCTTCGAACCCGACCACGGGGTCCCGGCTGTCCAGGAGGCCGCGGCCATCCTGGGCTCGCACCTCGGCTGGGATGAGGAAAGGAAGGCCAGCGAGGTCGCCGCGTACTTCGACTGGCTGTCCCGCCTCGCCGTTCCCGGCCGCGCCGACGCGCAGGCGGACAGCGCCCTGGGGGGACCGGTCCGGTGACTGCGCGGTACGTCCTCGCGCTGGACGAGGGCTCTACGAGCGCCAGAGCAGTCCTGGTCAGCCTCGAGGGCGAGATCGTCGCCGAGGCACGCAATCCCGTGGTCCCGACGTTCCCGCGGCCCCGGTGGGTGGAGCTCGATCCGATGGCCCTCTGGGAGACCCAGCGCCGGAGCATGCAGGCGGCGATGGCCAAGGTCGGCGCGACCACGGACGATCTCGCGGCGGTGGGTATCACCACCCACCGCGAGACGTGCCTGGTCTGGGACAGGCGCACCGGCGAACCCGTCCACCCGGCGCTGATGTGGATGTCGAAGCAGACCGACGCCATCATCGACGGCTGGCGCCTGGATGGCCTGGACGCCGAGTTCAGGAGCAGGACGGGCCTCTTCAACGACTCCTTCTTCAGCGCGGCGAAGCTCGCCTGGATCCTGGATAACGTCCCGGGTGCCTGCGTCCGCGCGGAGCGGGGGGAGCTCGCGGCCGGCACCGTGGACACGTGGCTCCTCTGGCAGCTCACCGGCGGCAGATCGCACTTCACGGACCACAGCGAGGCGTCCAGGACGGCACTCTTCTCGCTCGATGCGCTCGACTGGGACGAGAAGCTCGCCGAAGCGTGCGGCATCCCGCTGCGCCTGCTGCCCCCGGCCCTCGCCTCAGACTCGCACTTCGGCGAGATGCGGCCGCAGGACGTGGGGCTGCCGGGGACCGCCTCGGTCCCCATCATGGCCATCATGGCCGACCAGCAGGCGGGGATGTTCGGGCAAGCCTGCTTCGAGTCCGGCTCGGTCAAGAACACCTACGGCACGGCGGGCGTGCTCACGGCCAACACCGGCTCCACGCCGGTCGTCGTGGACGGGCTGACGGCCAGCGTCGGCTGGACAGTAGCCGGCACCACGGCGTACGAGCTCGAGGGCGTCGTGTTCCACTGCGGCCAGACGCTCCAGTGGATGCGCGAGCGCCTCGGGGTGCTCAAGCCCGAGGAGCAGATCGAGGAGGTCGCCTCGCGCGTGCCGGACACGGGCGGCGTCTACGTGGTGCCCGCCTTCGCCGGGCTGTGCGCGCCCCACTGGTCGCGGGACAGCCGGGCCAGCATCGTCGGGCTGACTCTCGAGAGCGGTGCCGAGCACGTGGTCCGCGCCGGGGTGGAGGCCATGGCGTACCAGACCCGCGACAACGTCGACGTCCTGTGCGCCTCGGGCCTGGCCGTTCCCGAGCTCAAGGTCGACGGCGGCGCGGCCCGCAGCGACCTGCTCTGCCAGTTCCAGTCAGACATCCTCGGCATCCCGGTGCGCCGGCCGGCGGAGCTCGAGAGGACGGCCCTCGGCATCGCCCACCTGGCCGGCATGGGGGTCGGCCTCTGGGGGCAGGACGACCTCGCGACCGGATGGCGGCTGGACCGGGTGTTCGAGCCACAGATGTCCGAGGACCGCCGCGAGGCCCTGTATGCGGGATGGCAGGACGCCGTCCGCACCGTCACCCGGCAGAGCATGGCAGAGGGGTCAGCATGAGCGCACCTGCTCCCTTCGGCCCGGGTCCCCTGTTCCTGGTTCAAGAGCAGGGAAGGCGTTCTGGACGCGACGACATGGAGCTGGTCGCACGCCGCCTTGCTTCCCTCGGCCACGGTGGCCGAGCGGAGATCAACATCTCCGTTCCCTACGCCACTGCAGCGTTCAGCCGTCTCGATTCACGGCGGCCAGGATACCCAGAGGCTCGGGAACGTCTGGCGCAGCGCGGCTTCGAACCGATCATCCGACCGGTCGGGGGCCATCTGGCCATCTACGGAATAGGTGACCTCGTCATCCACCTGTGGGGACGCCACCCTTCATCTCGACTCCATATACGAGAACGCTTCCTGCTCTTTGGCGATGCACTGTCCCGCGCCTTCAGGACCTTGGGGGTCGATGCCCGCATCGGCCCCGTTCCCGGCGAGTACTGCAGCGGCGAATACAGCGTCAATGACTCCGGCAGGGCCAAGCTGGTCGGGACAGGCCAGCGGCTGACCAAGGACGGATACCTCCTCAGCGCCGTCGTCATGGTCGAACCCGCCGAACCGGTCCGCGAAGCTCTCGCCGACGCCTACCGCTCACTCAGCCTCGATTTCCGACCGGAAACCGTCGGGTCAGTTGCCGACTCGGTTCCAGGGGTAAGCGCAGCGGACGTGCGTCGGGTCATTGCCTCAGAGCTGCGCGCACTGCTCCTCCCGGCCACCGCCACGCTCGCCTCAGTGGCCTTCACATCCACCCCTGCACGGCTGTGCAGCTGATATTGCTGCCTTCGGCAGAACCAAGCATTAGGAGGATACTGTGGCCGATCTGCCGCACGACGACCCGACTTCCGCCCCCCGCACGGGGGTCGCGTCGCTCAAGGCGAGGCCCCACGCGAAGGTCCTGATCGTCGGCGGCGGGATCAACGGCGTCGGCACCTTCCGCGATCTCGCCCTCCAGGGCGTCGACGTGGCCCTGGTCGAGCGCGGCGACTACTGCGACGGGGCCTCCGGCGCCTCGTCGCACATGATCCACGGCGGGATCCGCTACCTGGAGAACGGCGAGTTCCGGCTCGTCAACGAGTCTGTGGTGGAGCGCAACCGTCTCCTGCGGATCGCCCCGCACTACGTCAAGCCGCTGCAGACCACGATTCCGATCTTCTCCACCTTCTCCGGCATCCTCAACGCCCCGCTGCGGTTCCTCACCCACCGCTCCGGGAAGCCGCAGGAGCGCGGCGCCGTCCTGATCAAGCTCGGGCTGAGCCTCTACGACGCCTTCTCCCGCAACGGCGGCACGGTCCCGCGCCACCGCTTCCTGGGACGCCGCAAGGCCCTCGCCGAGCTCCCGCTGCTGCGCCCCGACCTGAAGTACACCGCCACCTACTTCGACGCCTCCGTCCACAACCCCGAGCGGCTGACCCTCGACGTGCTGCGTGACGGGCTTGCCGCCGGTCCGCAGGCGCGCGCCACCAACTACGTCTCCGCCGTGGGCGTCTCCGCGGGCAACGCAGCGCAGGACGGTGCGGCGGTGCGGCTCCGCGACAAGCTCACCGGGGAGGAGTTCGACTTCAGCGCCGACGTCGTGGTCAACACCACCGGCGCCTGGGTCGACGAGACCAACGGTTCCTTCGGCGCACCCACCCGGTTCATGGGCGGGACGAAGGGCTCGCACATCGTCCTCGACCACCCCGAGCTGCTCAGGGCCTGCGCGGGCCGCGAGATCTTCTTCGAGCACAGCGACGGGCGCATCGTCCTCATCTACCCGATGGGCGACCGCGTCCTCGTGGGCACCACGGACATCGATGCGGGCGACGACCTCACGCCCACGTGCACGGACGAGGAGATCGCCTACTTCTTCGACCTCATCCACCACGTCTTCCCCACCATCGAGGTGGGCAAGGACAGCATCGTCTACACGTTCTCCGGAGTCCGCCCGCTCCCGCGGCACGACGACACCGCCCCCGGCTTCGTCTCGCGCGACTACCGGATCGAGCGGGCCGCCCTGCCGGGCGGCTCGGGCCAGACCATGCTCAGCCTCGTGGGCGGCAAGTGGACCACCTTCCGGGCGCTCTCCGAGCACCTCGCGGACGAGGTCCTCGGCCTCCTCGGGAGCCCCCGCAAGGTCAGCACCGGCGAGCTGCCGATCGGCGGCGGACACGACTTCCCGTCCACGCCGGAGGCGACCGAGCGCTGGCTCAAGGCCCACACAGGCGGGGAGATCGACGCGGCCCGCGCCGAGGTCCTCCTCGCCCGTTATGGAACGCGTGCTTCGGAAGTCATTGAATTCCTCCGCGCGGGGGAGGACAGTCTGCTCCAGAGCACCAAGGAGTTGAGCGTCCGCGAGCTGGAGTGGATGGCGCTGCACGAGCAGGTGGGGCACGCCATCGACATCCTCATCCGCCGCACCTCCCTGGCCTTCCGGGGACTGGTGACGGCCGAGCTCATCGACGAGGTGGCCGGCCACTGCGCCGTCTTCCTCGGCTGGGATGCGCAGCACACCCGGCGGGAGGTCGAGCAGGCTGTCGCCACGCTGGCCGACCGCCACCGCGTGGACCCCTCAACGTCAGGAGCCCTGGCATGACGATCGCCCCCGAGGGCCGGCGGATGCTGCGGATCGAGCAGCGCAACGCGGCCGTGCCGGTCGAGCGCAAGCCGGACTGGATCAAGGCCAAGGTCCAGATGGGCCCGGAGTTCGTCCAGCTGAAGAACCAGGTGAAGAAGGAGGGCCTCCACACCGTCTGCGAGGAGGCCGGCTGCCCGAACATCTTCGAGTGCTGGGAGGACAAGGAGGCAACCTTCCTCATCGGCGGCTCCGAATGCACCCGCCGCTGCGACTTCTGCCAGATCGACACCGGCAGGCCCTCCCCGCTGGACCGCTTCGAGCCGACCAAGGTCGCCCGCTCGGTCCAGTCCATGGGCCTGCGCTACGCCACCGTGACCGGCGTGGCCCGCGACGACCTCGAGGACGAGGGCACCTGGCTCTACGCCGAGACCATCCGCAAGATCCACGAGCTCAACCCCGGCACCGGCGTGGAGATCCTCACCCCCGACTTCTCCGGCAAGCCCGAGCACATCAGCGCGATCTGCGAGGCCGCCCCGGAGGTGTTCGCGCACAACGTCGAGACCGTCCCGCGCCTGTTCAAGGCCATCCGGCCCGCGTTCCGCTACGAGCGCTCCCTGGACGTGCTCACCCAGGGCCGCGACCATGGCATGGTGACCAAGTCCAACCTGATCCTGGGCATGGGCGAGACCCGCGAGGAGATCTCCCAGGCCCTGGCCGACCTGCACCAGGCCGGCTGCGACCTGATCACCATCACCCAGTACCTGCGCCCCTCCGAGCGCCACCACCCCGTGGAGCGCTGGGTCAAGCCCGAGGAGTTCGTCGAGCTGTCCCAGGAGGCCGAGGAGATCGGCTTCCTCGGCGTCATGAGCGGACCCCTCGTCCGGTCCTCCTACCGCGCCGGCCGCCTCTGGGCCACCGCCATGCGCAAGAAGGGCCGCGAGATCCCACCCGCCCTGGCCCACATCGAGTCCTCCGGCACCACCCGGCAGGAGGCGGCGACCCTCCTCGCAGCCCGCCAGGGCTGATCGCCGAAGCACGCGGCAGCCCGCGCTGCAGCCGGCCGGCACCATCCAGCTCTGCTCTCCGGCACCGCGTCCGCGTGCTCGGCCAGGCTGACGGCGCGACCGGGAGTGTCCAGCCCTCCGTGCAGGATCCCCATGAGTATTGGAAGAACCCGCGATCTCGGGTCGCACACCGGCGGCCCGCTGCCCATCAGGGTCGAGGTCGGTCACCCATAAACCACCCACTTTGACGTGACACGGCGGGAACTCGCGGGTAGCGTCGGCACCACCTATTGGAGCGTTTCCGCAGGTGAAGCGGCAGTTTCGGGACGGTCCGGGGATCGGCGGGACCTCCCTTCTGTAAACAGAGGGTCGCTGGTTCGAAACCTGCACGCATCTACGATCCCTGGATTTCAGGGAACGAGCCACCACGGTCCCTCCAATCTATCCGGATGAGGTCCTCATGGAATCGGCGCTGCCGGCTCGTCGGCACCGGCAGAATCGTGACCGCCATGAGTAGGCCTACGAGCTGCTTTCGTTCGCCCACTGTGAGTGCCCCCCAAGCCGCACGAATGTCGAGGGATTCTTTCAGTTTCGCGACAACTGGGCGTGCGCGGGGCGGGACGAGTGCAGCCGACAGTTCTTGGCGTTTCCGCTCTACCTCAGCTTTGACGGCACGGAGGTCATCCGCCCCGATAAGTCCTTCGATCCACAGAGACTTTGCGTCGGCCAGGCGGCGCAGAAGGTCCTCTTCACGGCTACTGTCCCCTCGCTCTGAGCTGCCCGAAGGCAGGTGACCGAGAAGCGTACGGGCCGTGTCGGGACGTTCCAGGTACGCGAGGACTGCCTCCTCGACCAAAGCGTCTACTGCGTCGGCCCGACGGCCAAGGTGCTGGCCGCCACGACACCTGTAGATGGTCCAGGATCGACCCCTGCTAGTTGCCGTGGCAGATCGGACGGTCACCGCCAAACCGTCGAGCTCGCACACTCCGCACTGCGCGACCCCGGCGAGCAGCCAACGGCTGCGGTTGTCTTGGCTCCGCCGTCTGGAAGGGTCGGTAAGGATGAGGCGGACTTGCCGGAACGTCGCTTCGTCGACGAGCCTGTCCCAGACCCCGGTTGCGACAGCGATTCCTCGGTAGAGCGACTGGCCAATGTTCCTTTCGCGGAGAAGGAGCTGCTTGAGGGACTGGATTCCCCACGCCCGTCCGGTCGTTGTTCGGATGCCCGCGCCGTTCCAGAGTCGGCAGATTTCACCAAGGGAAGTCCCGTCGAGCACTGCGCGGTAGGCGTCCCGCACGAGTTCGCATTCGACGGGGTCCAAAGTTATGGCGTCTGCCGCGTAGCCGAAGGGCCGGGTGCCGCCTCGCCATCTGCCTTGCTCCGCAGCTTGTCGGTGTGCTCGCTCAATCCGCTCCGCCTTGTGTTCGGACTCGTAGCGCGCCATGTTGCCCACTGTGCGAGCGATCATCCGGCCAGTTGGCGTGCTCAGATCTACACGTCCTCCAGTTACGAGGTGCGTTTCGATGTTGTTTCGCTCGACCACGTCGATATACGCTTCGAGTTCCAGGGGAGAACGATGCAGTCGGTCCCCGTGCCATGAGATGACCGCGCAGATCTGGCCATCCGCCAGCTGGCTGAGCATGTCTTCGTAGGCAGGACGACGCCTGCCGCTGAAGGCGCTGACGTCGTTGTCAGAGAACACGCGAATCTCTGTATAGCCGAGTTGAGCTGCCAGCTTCTGGCAGTCTTCTTCTTGCCGTTGGATTCCGAGCGATTCTCCTGCCTTGTCGTCGGAGATGCGGACGTAGATCGCAGCGGTTCTTGATCCTGACCGTTCGTCCGATTGGGAACCTCGTCGTCTCACGCTGCGTCCTCTAAGGTCAGGTGCCGTGCAAGGATGTCGGCCAGCTGAGCGGCAGTGGCAGGCTGCAGCGAAGGTGCCTGAGCGGCGATACGCGCTGCGTGTTCGCGGATCGCAGCGAGGTTGGCTGGCGGAGGGGTCACTGGTTCGTTCACGCACGTCCTATGCGTCCTGTGGCCGCACGGCTGCAGGGTGCACAGCTCAACTCGGGCCTGCCGGGGATGTGCACCGTCCACGCGAATTCGGCGAGCGCCGCGGTCACGAAGCTGTGCACCCTGCCGCTCCTTGCCGGGGCGAACATCTCCTCGTCGTTCGTCGTGCCGACCGTCGCTGCCTGCATCGACCTCGTGGTGCACTGCAGCCGCCACGCCAGTGGGCGGCGCCAGGTCACCGAGATCCTCGCGGTCGGGCAACGCGTCGAGGACGGCATCATCGAGACTTCCTCGGTCTTCGCACTCGACGCGGAGGGCGCGCTGCGGCCCCGGCCCACGGGAATGCCGCCCACCGAGAAATTCGAGCGCGCGGGCATCGACGTGCTCCAGCTCCTGGAGGCCGCCTGATGGCGGCGGCGGTGGGGCTCGCGGGCGGCATCGGCCTTTTCCTCGTCTGGTGGTCCTTCTGGCCGCTGCCGGTGCGGCCGTCCGGGGCTCGGGTGCCCGGCAGGCTCCGGCGGCTCATCGCGCAGGCGGGGCTCCAGCGGGTCTCGCCCGCCGGACTCGTCTTCTCGAGCGCGGGACTCGGCTGTTTCGTGGCACTGGCGTTCTTCGTGGTGACCGCTGCCGCCCCCGTTGCGCTGTGCTTCGGGCTCTTCGCGGCGGGGCTGCCAGCGGCCCTCGTCCGCTGGCAGGCGAAGCGCCGCTCCGCAGTCCTGCGCGAGCTCTGGCCCGACGTCGTGGACCACCTCCGCTCCGCAATCCGGGCTGGCCTCTCGCTCCCCGAATCGCTCATGCAGCTCGGCTACAAGGGTCCCGAACCGCTGCGCGGCGTCTTCCTCGACTTCGCCGCGGACTACCGCTCCGGCGGAAGCTTCGGGCTCGCGCTCGACCGGCTCAAGGACCGGCTCGGGGACCCGGTCGCCGACCGGATCGTCGAGGCCCTTCGCCTCACGCGCGAGGTCGGCGGCTCTGACCTGGGCCGGCTGCTGGGCACCCTGTCCGAGTTCCTCAGGGAGAGCGCGCGGACCCGCAGCGAGCTCGAGGCACGCCAGTCCTGGACCGTCAATGCCGCCCGCCTCGCCGTGGCCGCGCCGTGGATCGTGCTCCTGCTGATGTCCACGAGGCCGGAGGCCATGGCCGCCTACGCCCGGCCCACCGGCCTCGCAGTGCTCCTGGTCGGACTCGGGGTCTCCGCGTTCTGCTACCGGCTCATGCTCCGCATCGCGGCGCTCCCCGAAGAAGAGCGGGTGCTCCGATGAGCGGCACTATGGCGCTGGCCGTGCTCGCCGGCGCCACCGGCGGGGTAGGACTCTGGCTGGCGTTCGTGCGGCTGCCCGTGATGCGGCGGACCACCTTCACTGAGCGGGTCGCTCCCCAGCTGCGGTCCGCAGACCGGCGTTCGCGCCTTCTGCAGGATGCCGAAGCGAACATCACTCCGTTCGGACCGCTCGAACAGATCCTCCGCCCGCTCCTGCGCGATGCCGCGGGATCGCTCGGCCGGCTGAACCTCGGGAACGCCGCGCTGGCCCGACGCCTCGCGCAGGCCGGTTCAGGGAAGAATGCGGTGGACTTCAGGGCCGAGCAGCTCCTCTGGGCGGGAGCCGCCTTCGCGCTCGCAACGCTCGGTTCGGTCGCGGCGGCGTTCTCCGGGAGACTCAATGCACTCTTCGCGGTCCTGATGGTCCTTGTGGCCACGGGAGCCGGATTCATGGCGCGCGATTACGTGCTCGGCCTGGCCATCAGCAGACGAAAGCAGCGCATCCTCGCGGAGTTCCCCTCGGTCGCCGACATGATGGCCCTGGCCGTCGGCGCGGGGGGAGACGGCGGCCGGGGCACTGGACCGCACAGCGCGGGTCTCCCGTGGGGAGCTGGCCCGCGAGTTCAGGGCAGTCCTGGCGGACACCCGCTCCGGGACTCCGCTCGTGGAGGCACTGCAGGCCATGGGCGATCGCCTCGGCCTCGCGCCGATCTCGCGCTTCGTCGACGGCCTGGCGATCGCCATCGAACGTGGCACGCCGCTCGCCGACGTCCTCCGGGCCCAGGCACAGGACGTCCGCGATGTGGCCAAACGAGAGCTCATGGAAGCCGCCGGAAAGAAGGAGATCGGCATGATGGTTCCCCTTGTCTTCGGCGTCCTTCCCCTGACCGTCGTCTTCGCGGTCTATCCCGGCGTCGCCGCCATCACCCTGGGCTTCTGACCATCGACTCATCACACTCACGCAGCACCCGATCGGGGGAGAGGGAACCGACATGAAACCGACCATCCGCAGGACCACCCTGACGCGCGCCGGCATCGCGCTCTCGATGCTCGCCGCCACGCTGACGCAGCGTCTGACCCAGGGCCCCAGAGAGCGGGGCGACGTGCCCGGCTGGGTCATGATCACGCTCATGTCGGCCGTCCTCGTCATGGGGCTCCTCGCCGTGGCAGGACCTGCCCTCGAGGGCCTGTTCAACCAAGCCATCAGCCGGGTCAGCAAGTAGCGATGGGCCCGCGTCTGCACGACGGCGCGAGGGACGAGCGCGGTTCCGCCGTGGCGGACTTCGTCATGGTCGGAGGACTGCTGACGGCGCTGGCGCTCGCCGTCGTCCAGCTTGCCCTCGTCCTCCACGTGCGGAATGTGCTCATCGACGCCGCAGCCTCCGGCGCCCGGTACGGGACGCTCGCCGACCGGACGCCCGCGGACGCCCGGCAGCGCACCGCCGACCTCATCACCGGGGCGGTCGGGGCCCAGTACGCGGCGCGCATCACGGTCGGACAGTCCGAGACCTCCGGCGTGGGGACCCTCGAGGTGCGCGTGGTCGCCCCGATCCCCGTCGTCGGCCTCATGGGGCCCGCCGGGACGATGGAGGTCGCGGGCCATGCGCCGCTGCAGTGACTGGGTCCGGCGGATTCGGGGAGACGCCCGCGGGGAGGGCGGGAGCGCCGTCGTCGAGTTCGTCTTCCTCGGTGTGCTCCTGCTCGTCCCGGTGGTCTACTTCGTCCTCACCGTCGCGGCGCTCCAGGGGGCCTCGTTCGCGGCGGCCGCGGCGGCGGACCACGCCGCCAAGACCTTCGCCCGGGCAGCGGATGAGTCATCGGCCCACGCAGCGGCTGCGGTGTCGGTGCGGGTGGCTCTGGCGGACTTCGGGCTCGCCGAGCAGACCAGCCGCCTCGAGGTCGCCTGCGACCGGGAGCCGTGCCTTCAGGCCGGTGCCGTGGTCCGCGCGTCCGTGCACGTCGAGGTCCCCCTGCCGTTCAGCCCGGTGACCTCGGCGTTCGGACTGACCGTCGGGCGGATCGATGCCTCGGCCACGCAGATCGTGGGGAGGTTCCGATGACCGGCTGGGCGGGCGCCGTCATGCGCCCTGTACGGCACGGCCGTGCCGCGGACGAATCCGGCCAGCTGACGGTGCTGGCGATCGGGTTCACCGTGCTGTGCCTCCTCGTGGCGACCACCGTGATGGCCGTCTCCGCGGTGCACATCGAGTTCAAGAAGCTGCTCTCCGCGGCCGACGGCGCCGCGGTGGCCGCCGCTGACAGCTTCACCCTGGACGAGGCCGCCACCGGCGACGGGCCCCCCGCCGCGGTCCTCGCGCCGGAGCGCGTGCGGGGCGTCGTGGCGACGTACCTCGCCCGCGACGGCTCCGCGGCCCGGTTTGAAGCCCTGTCCGTGGCGGCCGCGACGGGCAGCCCGGACGGACGCACCGCCACCGTGACCCTGACCGCCGTCGCCCGGATCCCGGTGGTCAACTTCATCCTTCCGGACGGCGTGCCCATCGAGGCGACCTCCAGCGCGAGGGCGAAGCTCCTGAGGTGACGCCGATCGGGCCGCTGGCCCCTTGTAGGCCACCAGGGCCAGCCCTACGATGCGGAAAGATGACGAGCGGACCGCGCCAGCCGGCCCGAGATCAGGGGACGTCATGACAACCTTGCTCCGCAGATGCGCGGCGATCCTCGCCGCGGTGCTCCTCGCCGGTGGGATGGGGGCCTCGCCGGCGAGCGCACTCGACGACGGCGGAGCGATCAACGCCGCCTACCAGCGGCTCGGCGGGAGCGCAGGGCGCCTGGGCAGCCCCACCGACGCCGGACGCTGTGTGCTCAGGGACGACGGGTGCGTCCGGCACTACCAGGGCGGCAGCATCCACTACTCGCGCCCGAGCGGAGCCCACGCGACCTGGGGAGGCATCGAGGCCAGATGGGCGGGGCTGGGCTGGGAGGCCGGCCAGCTCGGGTACCCGCTGGGCGAGGAGCACTGCGGCCTGCGGGGCGGGGGCTGCTACCAGGACTTCCAGGGCGGAAAGGTCTACTGGTCTCCCGCGTCGGGGGCCAACCCTGTGTGGGGCGCGATCCTGCAGCGCTATGCGTCGCTGGGGTGGGAGACCGGGCGCCTCGGCTATGCCCTCGGGGGCGAGCACTGCGGCCTGCGCGGGGGCGGCTGCTACCAGGACTTCCAGGGCGGCAAGGTGTACTGGTCGCCGGCCTCCGGAACCAACCCGGTGTGGGGTGCGATCGGGGCGTACTGGGCGTCGTACGGGTGGGAGAACGGGCCCTTCGGCTATCCGACCTCGGCCGAGGCCTGCGCGGGCACGTGCACGCAGAGCTTCTGGGGCGGCCAGATCACGTGGAATCCCACGGCGCCGATGTCCTACCGCCTCTGGGACTGGAATCCGCTCGTCGCCGTGAACAAGAGGCGGCCGCTGAGCCCGCTCGCGTACGCCCCGCCCTCCCTGGTCTGGGTCGGCACCCAGCAGATGCGCGCAGACGCGGCAGGCGCGCTCCGCCGGATGATCGGCGACGCAGCCGCAGCAGGGGTTTCCATCACCACCGTCAGCGGGTACCGCTCCTACAGCGACCAGGCGGCGCTCTACGCCTCCTACGTGGCCCGCTACGGTCAGGCCTACGCCGACACGATCTCCGCCCGCCCCGGGTTCAGCGAGCACCAGACCGGGCTCGCCATGGACATCGGGAACCCGGGCGCCCCCTGCGGCCTCCAGGCGTGCTTCCGTGACACCCCCGCCGGGAGGTTCGCGGCGGCCAACGCCTGGAAGTACGGGTTCATCGTGCGCTATCCCGACGGCTTCCAGGGGATCACCGGGTACACCTTCGAGCCCTGGCACCTGAGGTACGTGGGAACCAACGCCGCCGCCCAGATGCGCTCCTGGGGCGTGCCGACCCTCGAGCAGTACTTCCTGATGCCCGCCGCCCCCGGCTACTGAGCGGGCGCGCGGCCGCGCCGCGGCCATGGCGTAATCTTGGATGGATATGGCTGACATCGACTTCCCCGCAGAGATCCGCGCCCTCCGCGCCACCCACTCCTCCATCGAGCAGGTCACGGACGTCGCCTCGCTGCGGGCCGAGATCGCCGAGCTGAGCGAGGCCGCCGGCGCCCCCGACCTGTGGGACGACCCCTCGAAGGCCCAGCAGGTCACGTCCCGGCTGTCCCACCGGCAGTCGGAGCTCGAGCGGGTCGAGAAGCTCGGGGAGCGGATCGACGACCTCGAGGTCCTCGTGGAGCTCGCCAAGGAAGAGGGCGACGACGACGCGCTCGCCGAGGCGTCGAAGGAACTCGGCTCGATCACCAAGGCCCTCGAGGAACTCGAGGTCGTCACGCTCCTCAACGGCGAGTATGACGAGCGCGAGGCCGTCGTGACGATCCGCGCCGGAGCCGGCGGCGTCGACGCCGCCGACTTCGCCGAGATGCTCATGCGCATGTACCTCCGCTGGGCGGAGCGGCGCGGCTACTCGACCAAGGTCATGGACACCTCCTACGCGGAGGAGGCGGGCCTGAAATCCGCGACCTTCGAGGTCAACGCCCCGTACGCCTACGGCACGCTCTCCGTCGAGGCCGGCACGCACCGTCTCGTGAGGATCAGCCCGTTCGACAACCAGGGGCGCCGCCAGACGTCCTTCGCGGCCGTCGAGGTGATCCCGCTCATCGAGCAGACCGACCACATCGACATCCCCGACAACGAGATCCGCGTCGACGTCTTCAGGTCCTCGGGTCCGGGCGGCCAGTCGGTCAACACCACTGACTCCGCCGTGCGCCTCACGCACATCCCGAGCGGTCTGGTCGTCTCGATGCAGAACGAGAAGTCCCAGATCCAGAACCGTGCCGCCGCCATGCGCGTCCTGCAGTCTCGGCTCCTGCTGCTGAAGAAGGAGCAGGAGGACGCCGAGAAGAAGGCGCTCGCGGGCGATGTCAAGGCGTCCTGGGGCGACCAGATGCGCTCCTACGTGCTCAATCCGTACCAGATGGTCAAGGACCTGCGCACCGACCACGAGGTCGGGAACACGGCCGCAGTCCTCGACGGCGACATCGACGACTTCATCGATGCCGGCATCCGCTGGCGCGCCGGGCAGCGGCAGCACGCCGAGAGCTAGAGCGACGCCGAGCTCCCCGGGCCCGGAGCCTCCTCACGGAGGCTCCGGGCCTTTTTGGTGCGCTCCCGCGGGGGTGACCTCGGCGGAAGGGGAGGGGCCCTTGACGGCGCCCCCTCGCCGTCGTACGTTTTCCGTAACCTGAATCACCTTTCATGTTGAACCGGCCAGTCCGCCGGAACCCTCCGAACCACCCGCACGAAAGGCACCCGCGTGAAGGCAACGACGAAGTTCCTCCTCACCGCCTCCCTGGCCACAGGCCTCGCCGCGACCGGCTGCGCCCCGAGCAGCTCCAGCGCCGCCGGGGGCGGCTCGGACTCGGCCCGCACGGTCAACGTCGGCATCGTCTACTCCAAGACGGGCCCGCTCGCCGCCTACGGCGCGGCCTACTACCAGGGCCTCCAGGCCGGGATCAAGTACGCGACCGGCGGCACCGGCAAGGTCGGCAATGCGACCCTGAACCTGACCTATCAGGACGACGGGGGCGATCCGGACAAGGCCGTCGCCGAGGCCAAGGACCTCATCGGCAAGGACTACAAGATCCTCGCCGGCACAGTCGTCTCGGGCGTCGCCCTCAAGCTGGCCCAGCAGGCCGAGCAGAACAAGGTCCTCTACATCTCGGGGCCGGCCGCCACCGACGCGCTCCAGGGCGTCAACAAGTACACGTTCCGCTCCGGGCGGCAGTCGCTCCAGGACGTCGCCACGGCCGGCACCTTCGTGGACAACCTCCAGGGCAAGAAGATCGTGGTGTTCGCCCAGAACAACGCCTTCGGGCAGGGCAACGTCGCGGCCGTCAAGGCCGTCCTGGGCGCCAAGGGAGCCACCGTGCAGCAGGTCCTGGTCCCCGAGGACGCCACCGAGTTCACCCCGTTCGCGCGCCAGATCATCGACGCCAAGCCCGCCATGACGTTCGTCGCGTGGGCCGGCGCCACGAGCGGGGCGATGTGGCAGTCGCTCACGCAGCAGGGCGTGTTCGACGCCGCCCCCGTGGTCACCGGTCTGGGCGACGCCTCGACCTTCTCGGCCTATGGCGCCGCGAGCGGCAAGATCAGCTTCCTCAGCCACTACTTCCCGGGCGCTGGCGGCAACAACGCCGTCGAGCAGGAGATGGTCAAGGACGTCGAGGCCGCCGGTGCCAAGCCGGACCTGTTCACCCCGGACGGCTTCGTGGCCGGCCAGATGATCGTCCAGGCCGTGAAGTCCGGCGCGTCGGTGGACGACATGGTCAAGGGCCTCGAGGGCTACTCGTTCGACGGGCCCAAGGGCAAGGAGAGCGTGCGGGCCTCGGACCACGTGCTCGTCCAGCCGATGTACCAGGCCAAGCTCGTCCAGAAGGACGGCGCCTGGGCCCCGCAGCTGGTCAAGGCGGTCCCGGCCGACGCCGTGGCCCCGGCCGAGAAGAAGGGCTGACCGGCGTGGCAGCGGGCCCGGGGCGTCCCGCCCTCGCGGTGGAGGGCCTCGGGCTCGCGATCGGCGGCGCGAGCATCCTCGCCGAGGTCGGCTTCGCCGTCGCCCGGGGAGAGATGCTCGGGGTGATCGGCCCCAACGGCGCGGGCAAGACCACCCTCTTCAACGTCCTCTCGGGCCTGGCCAGGCCCACCGCGGGCCGCGTGCTCCTGGACGGCCGGGACGTCACCGGCCTGACGGTGCACCGGCGGGCCAAGGCGGGGCTGGGACGGACGTTCCAGACCTCCAGCCTGTTCGGGGCGCTCACCGTGCTCGAGAACGTCCGCCTCGCCGCCCAGGCGCGGCTCGGCGGCTCGCTCTCGGTCCTCGCCTTCCCGCGGACGCACGACGCCGCCACCCGCCGCGCGCGCGAGCGGCTCGCTGAGGTGGGGCTCGCCGACAAGGAGGGGCTGCGGGCGCAGGACCTCTCCCATGGAGACAAGAGGAAGGTGGAGATCGCGATGATGCTCGCGACCGACCCGAGCGTGGTCCTGCTCGACGAGCCCATGGCGGGCGTCGGCTCGGGCGACGTGGGCGCGCTGACCGAGGTGATCCGCGGCCTCCACCGGGACCGCGGGACCACGGTGCTCATGGTCGAGCACCACATGGAGGTAGTCCTCGGGCTCGTGGACCGTGTCGCCGTCATGCACCACGGGCGGCTCCTGGCCATCGGCACCCCGGAGGCCGTCATGGCCGACGACACCGTGCAGGCCGCGTACCTGGGGGAGCCCGTATGACCGCGGTCCTGGCGATCGAGGGGCTCTCGGCCCATGTGGGCGGCCAGCAGGTGGTCGAGGACGTCGGGTTCGACGTGCCCGACCGCGGCGTGACGGCACTGCTCGGCCGCAACGGCGTGGGCAAGACGAGCACCATCAAGGCGGTCCTCGGCCTGATCGGGCGCCGCGGACGGGTCACCCTGGCCGGCGAGCGGATCGACGGGGAGCCGACCCACCGGATCGTCCAGCGGGGCGTGGGCTACGTGCCGGAGGACCGCGAGGTCTTCTCCAAGCTCACCGTCCAGGAGAACCTGCAGCTCTCGGTCCGCGGGCGCGGCTCGAAGGAGCGCCGGGATCTGGTCGCGGACCTGTTCCCCGACCTCGTCCGCCGGGCCCACCAGGCGGCCGGGACGCTCTCGGGCGGCCAGCAGCAGATGGTCTCCCTCGCTCGGGCGCTGCTGAACGAGAACCGGATCCTGCTCGTGGACGAGCCGACCAAGGGCCTCGCGCCGAAGGTCGTCCAGGAGGTGGCCGTGGCGCTCGAGGCCGCCGCCCGGGAGGTCCCGATCCTGCTCGTCGAGCAGAACCTCGCGGTGGTCCGCAGGCTCGCCGCCGGCGCCATCGTGCTCTCGGGAGGGCGCGTCGTGCACCGCAGCGACGATGCCCGGGACCTGCTCGACGACGAACCGCTCACGCGCCGCCTGCTCGGCGTCGGCGGGGATGCCAAGGAGACCGCCCGATGAGCACCGTCATCCTCCTGCTCGTCACCGGCCTGGGCCTGGGGGCCCTCTACTTCCTCGTGGCCTCGGGCCTGTCCCTCATCTACGGGCTCATGGGCGTGCTGAACTTCGCGCACGGGTCCTTCCTCACGCTCGGGGCCTTCCTCGGCTGGGAGGCCGCGCGCCGGCTCGGCGCGGACTCGTGGGGGTCCTTCCTGCTCTCGCTCGTGGTGGGCGCGGCCGCGGGGGCGGCCGTCGCCGCGGTCACCGAGCTCGCGCTCATCCGCCCGCTGTACCTGCGGCATATCGAGCAGGTGCTCGTCACCGTGGGGCTCTCGTTGGCAACGGTGGCGCTGTTCGACGGGATCTGGGGCACCGACGCCGTCTACATCGGCGGCCCGGCCTGGTTCAAGGACACGACCGACATCCTCGGCGCCAAGGTCCCCAACGACAGGTTCGTGGCGATCGCCTGTGCCGCGCTCGTCCTCGCGGGCCTCGCGGTCTTCCTCCGGCGCACCCGGTACGGCCTCATCATCCGCGCCGGCGTGGAGAACCGGGCCATGGTGACGGCGCTCGGCATCGACGTGCGGAAGGCGTTCACGCTCGTCTTCGCGATCGGCGGCGCCGCCGCGGGCCTGGGCGGCGTGCTCGCGAGCCACTACTTCGGCTACGTCTCGCCCCTGCTGGGCGGTTCGCTGCTCATCTTCGCGTTCATCGTCACCGTGATCGGGGGGCTGGGTTCCCTCACCGGCGCCGCGATTGCCTCGGTCGGGGTCGCTGTGCTCCAGCAGTTCGCCAACTTCTACTTCGGGATCGGTGATTTCGTGGTCGTCCTCGCTCTCGCCGTGGTGCTGCTCGTCCGCCCCCGCGGCCTCCTCGGGGCGGCGGCATGACGGCCCGGGCGGAACATCGGCACCGTGTCCGCCGCGGCGCCGCGCCCTGGGGACGGGTCGCCGGCGGCGCCGCCACGGTCGCGGTCCTGGCCCTGCTGCCGCTCTTCGCGATCGACCTCCCGGGCGTCCTGCCGGGCCCCACCTACACCCCGGGGTCGCTGCAGCTGCTCGCCCTGTGCTTCGCGATGGCGGCGGCCTTGAGCTACCACCTCCTGCTGGGCGCGGCGGGGCTGCTCTCGTTCGGCCACGCCCTCTCCTTCGGCGCCGGGGTGTACGGCCTCGCCGTCATCCTCGGCCACCTCGGGCTGCCCCTGGTCCCCGCGGCGCTGCTGGCCCTCGTGCTGGCCACCGCCCTCGCCCTCGCTGTGGGGAGCATCAGCCTGCGGGTCGGGGGCATCCCGTTCGCGATGGTGACGCTCGCCTTCGCCCAGGCGGGCTCGGTGCTCGTGCGCCGCAATCCGGGCGGGGCCACCGGCGGCGACGAGGGGCTGAGCCTGTCCGCTGAGCACCTGCCGGACGCCCTCGTGGGCGTGGTCAACACGCGCAACCTCTACTGGCTCGCGCTCGCGGCGCTCGTGGCGGTCTACGCGGTCGTGCTCTGGATCCAGTCCAGCCGGGCCGGCCATGTGGCCGAGGCCGTCCGGGAGAACGAGCTCAGGGCACGGGTGCTGGGGCTGGCCCCCTTCGCTCCGAAGCTGATCGTCTTCACCGTCGGCGGGGCGCTGGCCGCGGTGGCCGGCATGGTCTTCCTGCTCCTGCAGTCGGGTGCCGTGCCGAGCTCGGTCTCCTCGGACTTCACCATCACCCTCCTGGTCATGGTGGTGCTCGGCGGCGTCGGGTCGCGCTGGGGCGCGGTGGTCGGGGGCGTGCTCTACACGCTGCTCGACCAGCGGCTCGCCGCGCTCGCGGCGTCGCCGGCCATCAAGGAGCTGCCCCCCGTGCTGCGGATCCCGCTGTCCGAGCCCCTGTTCATCCTCGGTACGCTGTTCATCCTCGTGGTGGTGTTCCTTCCGGGCGGCCTCGCCGGCGCTGCCGCGAGGCTGCGGCCGCGCCGCCGCGGTGCCGCACGCGCGCCCGAGCCGGAGGAACGGCTCGACCGAGTACTGGAGGACGCATGAGAGCACAGGGCGCCGACGGGCTGCACACCCTCGGACGGTGGACGGCCGACCGCGCACGGAGCACCCCGGAGCGCATCGCGGTCGACGACCGCGGCGTGACCCTCACGTACCGCGAGCTCGAGCAGCGCGCCGCCGCGCTCGCCGAGGCCCTCGCAGACGCCGGGTACGCCCCGGGGCAGCGGATCGCTACCCTCACGGGCAACAGCGCCGACCATGTCGTGGTCTTCTTCGCCTGCGCGAAGGCGGGGCTCACGCTCGTCCCGCTGTCCTGGCGGCTCGCCCCGGCCGAGCTCGCCGAGCAGCTCGCCGTGTGCGCACCCGCGCTCCTGGTCATCGAGGCGGAGCATGCGGCACTCGGCGCCGCCGCGACCGCGCTCCTGGCCGAGCCGCCGCGGACCGCGCGGCCCGGCCGCGAGGGGATCGAGCGCGGTCTGCCGCGGGCGGGGGACCCGGTGCCGCGGCGCGGAGTGGACGACGACGACCCGCTGCTCGCGGTGTTCACCTCCGGGACCTCCGGGGGGCGCGCCAAGGCCGCCGTCCTGACCCACGCGAACTGCTTCTGGACCAACCTCTCGTTCTCGCGCACGGTGGAGGTCGGCCGCGACGACGTGGTGCTGTGCATCATGCCGCAGTTCCACGTGGGCGGCTGGAACATCCACGCCCTCCTGGCCTGGTGGACCGGGGCGACGGTGGTCCTCGAGCGCGGCTTCGATGCCGGCCGCGTCCTGCAGCTCATCGCCCAGCGCAGGGTCACCACCATGATGGGCGTCCCGGCCCACTACCTCATGCTGTCCCAGCACCCCGGCTTCGCCCGCACCGACCTGACGAGCCTGGACCGCGCCGTGGTCGGCGGCGCACCCATGCCGGCGCCGCTGCTGCGCACGTGGCACGCCCGCGGCGTCGCCCTCACGCAGGGCTACGGGCTCACCGAGGCAGGCCCCAACGTGCTGTGCCTGGCTCCCGAGGAGGCGCTGCGCCGCGTCGGGTCCGCGGGGACCCCGTACCCGCACGTCGAGATCGCGGTCGCGGACCCCGCCACCGGCCAGGAGCTCGAGGGCGAGGGACGCGGCGAGCTGTGGGTCCGCGGCCCCGGCGTGTTCGCCGGCTACCTCGACGACCCCGCCGCGACCGCCGAGGTCCTCGTGGACGGCTGGCTGCGCACCGGAGACGTCGTCGAGCGGGACGCCGACGGGTTCCTCCGCGTCGTCGACCGGCTCAAGGACATCTACATCTCGGGCGGGGAGAACGTCTCGCCCTCCGAGGTCGAACAGGCCCTGCTCGCGCACCCCGCGGTGGCGGACGCCGCGGTCGTCGGCACCCCGGACGAACGCTGGGGAGAGACGGGCCTGGCCTTCGTCGTCGCCCGCCACGGCGCGGCCACCGACGCCCAGGAGCTCACGGAGCACCTCCGCGGCGTCCTCGCGCACTTCAAGGTTCCCCGCACCATCGAATTCGTCGACGAGGTGCCGCGCACGGGCCTGCACAAGGTCGCGAGGGCCAGGCTGCGGGCCGGGGCCGAGCGCTGCGCCGGGTCCGCGACGGGGGAGCGGGCATGAGCGCCCAGCCCCGCACCGCCCGCGGCACGAGGACCAGGACCAGGCTGCTCGCCGCCGCCGAGGACGTCTTCGCCTCCGCCGGCTACCACGACGCCTCGATCGTGAAGATCACCGAGCAGGCGGGGATCGGCCTCGGGACCTTCTACCTCTACTTCGCGGGCAAGCAGGAGATCTTCGACGAAGTCGTGGACGACCTCAACGCCCGCGTCCGGCACGCGATGACCGAGGCGGCCCGCGCGGCCGGGACGCGCCTGGAGGCGGAACGGGCCGGGTTCCGGGCGTTCTTCCGCTTCACGGCGGAGCATCCGGCCCTGTACCGAATCATCCGGCAGGCCGAGTTCGTCTCGCCCGCGGCCCAGCGGCGCCACTACGAGAAGATCGTTCGCAGCTACGTCCACGGCCTCGCCGCCGCCCAGGAGGCGGGCGAGGTCCGGCCCATGGACCCCGAGGTGGCGGCCTGGGCCCTCATGGGTATGGGCGAGCTCTTCGGGATGCGCTACATCTTGTGGGAGGCCGAGGACCGCGGGGCCGACGGTTCCCGCGTGGAGATCCCGGACCGGGTGCTCGACGAGCTCATGGGCATCATCCAGCGCGGACTGGCCCCCGCGCCGGCACCAGCAGACAGACCGAGAGAGGACGGCTCGCATGAGTGAGACCCTGGACTACCGCACCTTCGACGTGGAGGTGCGCGGCGGTGCGCTGCGCGCCGGAGAGTGGTCCCGGAGGGGCCGCGAGGGGGGACAGACGGTCCTCGCCGTCCACGGGGTCACCTCCTCCCACCTCGCCTGGCCGTTCGTGGCCCGCACGCTGCTCGCACCCCCGGCGGAGTGGCCGGGGGGCTCCGCGGACGACGCCGGCGGCCCGGGTTCCGCCCTCGGCGTCGCCCGGGTGGTGGCCCCGGACCTGCGCGGACGGGGCCGCAGCAACGCGCTGCCGGGCCCCTACGGCATGGCGCAGCACGCCGACGACCTCGCCGCCGTGCTGCGCGCGGCGGGAGCGGACGCGGACCGCCCCGCCGTCGTCGTGGGCCACTCGATGGGCGCGTTCGCGTCCCTCGTCCTCGCGGACCGGCACGCCGAGCTCGTCGAGCGGCTCGTGCTCGTGGACGGCGGCATCCCGCTCGCGCCGCCGCCCGGCATGAGCCCGGAAGAGGCGCTCCAGGCCCTGCTCGGACCCGCCGCCGAGCGCCTGCGGATGGAGTTCGCGAGCCCCGAGTCCTACCTCGACTACTGGGGGCCGCATCCGGCGTTCACGGGGGCCTGGACGCCTGAGTTCGAGGACTACATCCGCTACGACCTCGACGGCGCCGCGCCCCGCCTGCGCCCCGCCACCGCCCTGGCCGCCCTCGCCGACGACAACGCCGATCTGTACGGCGGGGAGTCGCTCCTGGGCGCCCTCGACCGGCTCCGGGTGCCCACGCTCCTGCTGCGGGCCGAGCGCGGCCTGCTCGGCAAGCTTCCGCCCCTCTACCCGGCCGAGGTGATGGACCGCGTGCGGCAGGAGCACCCCGCGATCGACGTGCGCGACGTGCCGGGGACGAACCACTACACGATCGTCATGACGCCGGACGGCGCGGCCACCGTGGCAGGGGCCGTGCTGGCCGGGGCACCGCTCGCCGCAGACGCGTCCGCGCTCCGGGACTCCGACACGCCGGGGTGAGAACCCCGGGACGTCCTGCCCTTGTGCTTATAGTCGAGCAGCCGGCGCCCCCTGCCTCCGAGCCTCGCCCGAGCGCCGGGCTCAGGACGCGTGCGTCCCGACGGGTTTGAGAGCAATGATCCGCTTCGACAATGTCACGAAGGTCTACGACCGGAAGGCCCGCCCGGCGCTCGACTCCGTCAGTCTCGAGATCGAGCGGGGGGAGTTCGCCTTCCTCGTCGGCGCCTCGGGATCCGGCAAGTCCACCTTCCTCCGCCTCGTCATGCGCGAGGAACGGGCAACGAGCGGCGCGGTGCTGGTGGCCGGGCAGAACGTGGCCTCGCTGCCGAGCTGGCGCGTGCCCCGCCTGAGGCGCGGCATCGGCGTCGTGTTCCAGGACTTCCGGCTCCTGCCGCAGAAGACCGTGTTTGCCAACGTCGCCTTCGCCATGCAGGTGATCGGGCGCAGCCGCGCGATCATCCGCGACGCCGTCCCCGAGGTCCTCAAGACGGTGGGCCTGGAGGGCAAGGGCCACCGCATGCCGCACGAGCTCTCCGGCGGCGAGCAGCAGCGCGTGGCGATCGCCCGTGCGGTCGTGAACCGCCCCGGGATCCTCCTCGCGGACGAGCCCACCGGAAACCTCGACCCGACCACGTCCCAGGGGATCATGTCCGTCCTCGACCGCATCAACCAGAACGGCACCACCGTGGTGATGGCCACCCATGACACCGACATCGTCAACTCGATGCGCAAGCGCGTGATCGAGCTCGTGGACGGGCGCGTGATCCGCGACGAGGCCAAGGCGCTGTACACCTCGATGATCCCCGCGGTGGCCCCGGCCGGGGGAGAGCGCGCATGAGGGCCGCCTTCATCCTCGGCGAGATCGCGAGCGGCCTGCGCCGGAACCTGACCATGGTGGTCTCGGTGGTGCTCGTGACCTTCGTGTCGCTGACCTTCGTGGGCGCTGCCGGCATGCTGCAGCTGCAGATCAACCAGATGAAGGGCTACTGGTACGACCGCGTGCAGGTGGCCATCTTCCTGTGCAACGGCACCTCGAAGGCCCCCGGCTGCGTCTCCGGCGCCGTGACCGACGACCAGCGCAAGTCGCTCGAGGCCCTGCTCTCGTCCCCGGCCGTCGCCCAGTACGTGTCCGACTACCACTTCGAGTCCCAGAACGAGGCCTACCAGCACTACCGCGAGCAGTTCGCGAACTCCCCGATCGTGGACTCCGTGACGCCGGACCAGCTCCCGGCCTCCTTCAGGGTCAACCTCAAGGACCCCCAGAAGTACCAGATCATCTCCGAGACCTTCTCCTCGCGGCCGGGTGTCCGGCTCGTGAGCGACCAGCGGGAGGTCCTCGAACGGCTCTTCTCGGTCATGAACGCCGCCTCGCTCGTCGCGATCGTCATCGCGGGGGTCATGATCGTCTGTGCGATCCTCCTCATCGCCACGACGATCAGGCTCTCGGCCTTCAGCCGGCGCCGCGAGACCGGGATCATGCGCCTCGTCGGGGCGTCCAAGCTCATGATCCAGCTCCCGTTCGTGCTGGAGGGGACCATCGCGGCCGTGGTCGGCGCGGTGCTCGCCTCGGGCACCCTCTGGGCCGTGGCGAAGTTCTTCCTCGGTGACGTCCTGACGTCCCAGTACCCCGGGACGGCGTTCATCTCGCCCTCCCAGACCCTCATGCTCGCGCCGCTGCTCGTCGGAACGGGCGTGGTCCTCGCGGGCGTCTCATCGATGCTGACCCTGCGTCGGTATCTCAAGGTTTAGACGGACAGGAGCGCAGACGGATGCAGGTGGTCCCCACTCGAGCCGGCTTCGTGCCCGGGGGAGGCCGTACGGCGTTCCGCCGGGCCACCGGGCTCACGGCGGCGGCGATGCTCGTGGTCGCCCTCGCGCTGTCCGGCTCCGGGGCGAGGGCGGACAACCTCGACGACCAGAAGGCCCAGCTGGACCAGCGCGCCCAGGAGGTGAAGGATTCCCTCGAGTTCCTCGACGGGAAGATCCAGCAGACCGCCGCCGACCTGGCGACGTACCAGGCCCGCCTCCCCGGGGCCCAGCAGGCGCTGCTCGACGCCCAGGGCCGCGTCGCCGCCGCGAGCAACGAGGTCGACGCGCTGGCCGTCCGTGTCGACGCCGCGCAGCAGAGCAAGGCCAAGATCACGGCCCAGCTCCAGAGCGACCGCGGCAAGATGGACAGCACCAAGAAGCTCATCGGCGAGATCGCGAGCGAGTCCTACATGTCCGGCGGAGTGCCCTCGAACGTCGGGCTCATGCTCGGGTCGGGGGAGACGGGCTCGCTGAGCGGCTCGCTCGACCTCGCGGACACCGTGATGGAGAGCCAGAACACGGCGCTGGACCAGCTCGCGCAGCAGAACGCCGCGAACGTGAACTCGCAGGCGCGCCTCGCGGCCGTGGAGGCCGAGATCGAGGACCTCAAGGGCAAGGCGGACGAGGCGCTCAAGAAGGAGCAGGCCGCCCGCGACGACGCCGCGGCGAAGAAGGCCGCCGTGGACAAGCTGGTGGACGACACGGGCCGGCTGAGCAAGGAGCTCGAGGCGCAGAAGCCCGCCATCCAGAAGCAGATCGCCGACGTCAAGGCCCAGCAGGACCAGGTCGCCGCCCAGATCCAGGACCGCGACCGCAGGCTCCGCGAGGCGTGGGAGGCCGAGCAGCGGCGCATCGCCGCCCAGCGGGCCGAGGAGGCCCGGCAGGCCGCCATCCGCGCCGGCCAGGCCCGGGCGGCCGCCGAGGCTGCGGCCCAGGCCGCCGCCAACCAGGCCGCGGAGGAGACGCGCCAGGCGCAGTCGGCGGCGGTGACGCCCTCCGCGTTCGGGCTCATCCACCCGTTTGACGGCAACATCCCCATCACCTCGGGCTTCGGCTGGCGCGCGACGCCGCCGGGCACGATCGACTTCTACGGGACCGGCGGCTACATGCACACCGGCATCGACTTCGGCGCCGCCTGCGGCACCCCGGTCCATGCCGCCGCGGCGGGCACCGTGACCGTCGGCGGATGGACCACCGGCGGCGGCGGGTGGACGGTGATGATCTCCCACGGCGTGGTGAACGGGAACTCTCTGACCACCGTCTACTACCACAACACGAACGTCGTGGTCTCGCCGGGCCAGCAGGTGAGCCAGGGGCAGCTGATCGCCTACTCGGGCAACACCGGCAACTCGACCGGCTGCCACGCCCACTTCGAGACCTGGCTCAACGGCCAGCCCGTCAATCCCATGGGGCTGCTGTAGACTGGTAGGTCCCGTGCCGCGCCACGCGGCAGCGAATGTCCCCCCTGATCGCAGACCGATCACCGAATCCGCAAGGAGTGCCGCCGTGCCCAGAGAGAGTGGCCGGAAGGTCGTGGCCACCAACCGCAAGGCCCGGCACGACTACGAGGTCCTGGACACCTGGGAGGCCGGGCTCGTCCTCATGGGCACCGAGGTGAAGTCGCTCCGCGAGGGCCACATCTCCCTCGCCGAGGGCTTCTGCCACTTCGACCGGGGCGAGCTGTGGCTCGAGGCGGTCAACATCCCCGAGTACACCCAGGGGTCCTGGACCAACCACCCGTCCAAGCGGAAGCGCAAGCTCCTGCTGCACCGGGAGGAGCTCGCGAAGATCGAGCACAAGGTCAACGAGTCGGGGCTGACAGTGGTGCCGCTGCAGGTGTACTTCAGCGACGGCCGCGCCAAGGTCGAGATCGCGCTCGCGCGCGGCAAGAAGGACTACGACAAGCGCCACGCCCTCCGCGAGGCGCAGGACAAGCGCGAGGCCCTGCGCGCCATGCGGGCCCGGAACCGCCGCTGACGGAACAGCGCCGGAGACAGGACATGCCCCACAGGAACTGGAAGGTCTGGGCTGCGGTCGCGGTCGGCATCGTTGCCGTGCTCGCGGTGGCGGGCGCCCTGGTCCTGCCGCGCCTGTTCGCAGGCCCCACGGCCGCGCAGGGACCGACCCCGTCCGCGGCGGCCGCCAGTCCGGGTCCCGCCTCGCCCTCGGGGGCCAGCACCCGGCCGACGCCGACCGCCACCCCGAGCGCCGCCGGTGCGCCGCCGACGTCGTCCGCCCCCACGCCGCGTCCGAGCACCACGGCGAGCCCCGGCACAAGCCGCGCGGCCCAGATCCTGGCCTCGATGAGCCTCGAGCAGCGCGTGGGGCAGATCATCATGGTCAGCTCCCCGGCGGCCGGCCCCGACGCCGCGGCCCTCGACGCCATGCGCCGGCTCCACATCGGCAACGTCTTCCTCAAGGGCCGCTCGACCGCCGGGGTGGGGGCCGTGGCCGCCGTCGTCCGCGGCATCAGGGCCGAGGCCACGGACGCCGCGACCCGGCGGGTGGGACAGTTCATCGCCACCGACCAGGAGGGCGGCCAGGTCCAGGTCCTGCGCGGCCCGGGGTTCTCCGACATGCCCACGGCCCTCGCGCAGGGGAGCATGGGGCCCGCAGCCCTGCGGGCCGCCGCTGCGGGGTGGGGCCGCGAGCTGGCCGCCGCGGGCGTCAATGTGAACTTCGCCCCCGTCATGGACACCGTGCCGTCCGCGGCGTTCGCACCGCAGAACACGCCCATCGGGCACTTCCAGCGCGAGTTCGGCTACACCCCGGCGGCGGTCTCCGCCCACGGCATCGCCTTCGCCCAGGGGATGGCCGACGCCGGCCTCGTCGCGGTGCCCAAGCACTTCCCCGGCCTCGGGCGCGTCACTGCGAACACCGACACGGCCTCGGGCGTCACGGACACCGTGACCGGCCGGCATGACCCCTTCGTCGCGCCCTTCGCGGACGCGGTGAAGGCCGGGGCGCCGTGGATGATGCTCTCCAACGCCTCCTACCCGGCCATCGACGCGCGGCACGACGCAGTCTTCTCGCCGACCGTGATCGGGGGCATGCTGCGCGGCGACCTCGGCTTCCGCGGCGTCGTCGTCTCGGACGACCTCTGCGACGCGGTCCAGCTCTCCGGCGTCGCCCCCGAGCAGCGCGGGGCGGACTTCCTCGCCGCCGGCGGCACGCTGGCGCTGTGCACGGACCAGCAGCTGGCTCCGCGGATCTGGGCCGGGATCGTGGCCCGCGCGAAGGCAGACCCGGCGTTCGCCTCCACGGTGGACGCCGCCGCGCTGGCCGTCCTCGGCGCGAAGGACCGGGCAGGCCTCCTTCCGCGGTGACGCCGCCGCCCGGGGCGCGCTGCCGGCCCGCGGTGCGGGCGGGAATATCTGCGCCGCCCCACGCGCTATACTGGCTGTTCCGACGGTTCGCCGGCGGAGCCCCGGTTCAGGCCGGGGCGGTTTGACAACCACATACGGGGATGATCGGTTTCGACGGTGTAGGTCGAGACAGGGGAAGCGGGCCGAGGATGCAGAGTCATCTCGTCAACGCTCTCTGTAAACCAATAAGTGCCAACTCTAAGCGCACTGACTTCGCCCTCGCTGCCTAAGTAGCGAGCAAGTCCGTCAGCCCGGGATTGCTATCGTCCCGGATCCTGGCGTCGATTAGATAGCCACTGCTGGCAGCTCTCGTCGTCGGAGCTGCTGGGACTTTTAGACGACTGGGCCCGGGTCAGCCACTGGTGTGCATGATGGCTGGGGCCGAGAAATCCCGACGCACACTGCGCCCGGAGAATACCTGGCAAAACCGCACCGGACGGGGGTTCAATTCCCCCCATCTCCACCCTGGACCGCAGCGGTCCCTCCGTACAGGAGGGACCGCTGCAGTGCTTTAACGCCCACGCATCCGTGCTCAGGAGGGTGTTGCGCCCCAGATCTCGTACCGGCAGGGGATAGCGGGGAGGATGGCCCTGTGAACGCTCCGGATGCGGCCGCCCTGCGCCGCGTACTGCTCGCTGCCGTCACCTCGAGCTGCCTCGTGATCATCGACTCCTCAGGGGTGGGCCTCGCGCTCCCCGCGATCCAGCGCGAACTGGGCGGCGGCCTCCTCCTCCAGCAGTGGGTGGTGGACGGCTACCTCCTCACCCTCGGCTCGCTGCTCCTGGCGGCCGGCGCAGTCGCGGACCGCTGGGGCACCGAGCGGATGCTCGCCGTGGGCACGGCAGCGTTCACGCTCACGTCAGTGGCCTGCGGCCTCGCACCGGCCGGCTGGGTCCTCGTCGGGGCCCGGGTCCTTCAGGGCGCGGCGGGAGCGCTCATCACGCCCAGCGCCCTAGCCCTCATCACGGCCTCCGCGGAGGGGCCGGTCCGACTCCGGCTGATCGCCCGGTGGACGGCGTGGACGGCCGCGGCCTCCGTTGCTGCCCCGTTCATCGGGGGTGCCCTGGTGACGCTCGGCAGCTGGAGGCTCGTGTTCCTGGTCAATCTCGTCCCCGCGGCCGTCCTGGCCCGCCCGCTCGCGGTGCTGCGGCGCGGCGCGGCCCCGCGGCCGCCGCAGACAGAGCCGTTCGACCTGGCGAGCGCGGGGCTGGGAGTCGTGGGCCTCGGCGGGATCGTGCTGGGGCTCATCTGGCAGACCACGCTGGGGTGGGCCAGTGCCTGGGTCCTCGGCCCGCTCGCTGTCGGGGCCGCGGCGGTGGCGGCCTATGCCGCGCGGCAGCGCCGTGCCGCCTCGCCGCAGCTCCCGCTGGCACTCTTCCGCAACCGCACCTTCGCGGCCGGCAACGTGGCCACGGTCTGGGCCTACGGCGCCCTCGGGCTCGGAGCCTTCCTCGTGGGCCTGTACCTCCAGCAGCGGATGGGGCTGACAGCATTCGCCGCCGGCGTGGGGATGCTTCCCGCCACCCTGCCGATGCTCTTCCTCTCCGGCACGGTGGCGCGGCTCACGGCCCGCACGGGACCGCGGCTGCCGATGGCCGCCGGCCCGGCCATCGCCGCCGCCGGCTTCGCCTGGCTCGCCCTGTCCGCTCCGCCGCTGGGGTACTGGCGGGACGTCTTCGGCCCCATGGTGCTGCTGGGCCTGGGCCTCGCCGTCATGGTGGCACCGCTGACCTCGACGGTCCTCGGGGCGGTGCCGGCCGGGTCAGAGGGCGTGGGCTCGGCGGTGAACAATGCCGCCGCGCGCATCGCGTCCCTCGTGGCGATCGCAGCCTCGGGGGCGATCGTCGGCGGGATGCTCGACGACGTCGGCTTCCGGCGCGGGACGGCGGCGACGGCGCTCCTGCTCGCCGCCGCCGCGGCAACCTCCGCCGTGGGCATCCCGGCCGCCAGGATCAGGGCACGGGGGCACCGCACGAGTTCTGGGAGGGACCGCCATGACCTCTGACGCCACGCGACGCAGGGCCGGCCGCCGGCCCGCCCCACGGGGGCGCGAGGCCCCGGGCGGCCCGTGGAACATTCTGCATGCCGCGCTCGCGTTCCTCCTCGAGGTGGCCGCCCTCGGGGCCTCCTGGTATCTGGGCAGCAGGCTCGCGCCCGGGGCGGGCGGCGCGGTCGCGGGCCTGGTCCTGGCCGCCGCGTTCGCCGTCGCCTGGGGCGTGTTCATGGCGCCCCGGGCAGCCAGGAGGATCCCCTGGCCCTGGCGCCCCCTCATGGCTCTGGGCGCGTTCGGAGCGGCTGGGCTCGCCGCTGCGGCCGCCGGGCAGCCGCTGGGCCTCGCGCTGGCAGTCCTCGCCCTGGCCGACACGGTGCTCGCCTTCTGGCTCCAGCCGAAGTACTAGGCGCCGGGCTCGAGCGTGCAGCCCGGGTGCGGATGGCCGCTGCGGACCCACACGGCGTCGGCCACCTCGTCCGCGACGTCGAAGTCGCGCGAGGCGCCGCCGTCGTCGATGCGCACCACGAGCGGGCCGCCGAACGGCTTGCGCCGCACCACGGTCACGTCCGTGTCGAGGGAGATCCTCTCCTGTGCCAGGTAGCGGAGCAGATCGGGGTTCTCGTCGCTGATGCGCGTGATGCGTCCCGCGTGCCCGGGATCCAGCTCGCGCAGGCGGTGGGCGTCGATGTGGGGGACGGTTCCCTCCGCCGTCGGGATCGGGTCTCCGTGCGGGTCGCGGGCGGGGTTCCCGAGCTTGTCCGCGAGCCGCTCGACGAAGAGGTCGGAGACCGCGTGCTCGAGCAGCTCCGCCTCGACGTGCACCTCGTCCCAGCTGTACCCGAGCTCGTTGACCAGGAAGGTCTCGAGCAGGCGGTGCCTGCGGACCATGGTGAGCGCCACGCGGCGCCCTTCCTCCGTGAGCCGCACGGCGCCGTACGGGCGGTGGTCCACGAGCCCGAGGTCCTTGAGCTTGCGGACCATCTCCGACACCGACGAGTTCGCCACGCCGAGCCGTGCCGCGAGCTGCGAGGACGTGATGGGAGCGTCCTGCCACTCGGTGAAGGCATAGATCGTCTTCACGTAGTCCTCTGTGGAGGAGGAGAGCTGGCTTTTCACGCCACCCACCCTACCGTCCGAGCAGGGGCCCGACCGTGAGCCAGAGCAGGGCGAGGTTGAGCACGATGACCAGTGCCGCGCTGAGCCAGGCGGCGACCACGAGCGGCGGCCGCAGGGTGTGGTCCCCGACGACGGCGGCCGAGGTGCTGAGCCGGATGAGCGGGACGAGGGCGAAGGGGATGCCGAAGCTCAGCACCGCCTGGCTCACGACAAGGGCCCAGGTGGGGTCCACGCCGAGGGCGAGGACCAGGACCGAGGGGACGAGGGTGATGGCCCGGCGGAGCACGAGCGGGATGCGCCGCTGGAGCAGGCCCTGCATGATCGTCGCACCGGCGTAGGAGCCCACGGCGGTGGACGCGAGGCCGCTGGCGAGGAGCCCCACGGCGAAGACGATGCCCACCGCAGGGCCGAGCGCCCTCTCGATCGCCGCGTGCGCTCCCTCGATCGAGTCCGTGCCCTCGGTGCCGCCGAGGGTGGCGGCGGCGAGGAGGAGCATGCCGATGTTCACGACGCCGGCCACACCGAGGGCGGCGACCACGTCCACCCGGGTTCCGTGCAGGAGGCGCCGGATGGCGGGGGCGCCGGGGTGGCCGTCGGCGTCGCCGCGGTGGCGGTCGCGCGAGAGCGCGGAGTGGACGTAGATCGCGTGGGGCATCACGGTGGCGCCCAGCATCGAGGCGGCGAGCAGGACCGAGTCGGGGCCGTCGAACCGGGGCACGAGCCCGCCGGCCATGCCGGCCGGCGAAGGAGGCCTGAGGGCGAGTCCGGCGAGGAAGCCGAGCGCGATGACGGCGAGGAGCGCGACGATCGCCAGCTCGAACCGCTGCTGGGTGCGGAAGTCCTGGATCGCGAGGATACCCATCGAGACGACGCCGACGATCACGGCGCCCACGGGGAGCGGGATCCTGAACAGGAGCTGCAGCGCGAGCGCCCCGCCTACGACCTCGGCGAGGTCCGTGGCGAGCGCGACGATCTCGGCCTGCGCCCAGTACAGCCGGCGGGGGCCGGGCCGGAGGCGGCTGCCGAGGAGTTCTGGGAGCGTGCGGCCCGTGACGACCCCGAGCTTCGCGGAGAGGTACTGGACGAGCATCGCCATGAGGTTGGCCAGGACGAGGACCCACATGAGCAGGTAGCCGTAGCGTGCGCCGGCGGTCAGGTTCGCCGCGACGTTGCCCGGATCCACGTACGCCACCGAGGCGACGAAGGCGGGCCCGAGAGTCCCCAGGAGCAGGGGCCAGCGGGAGCGGCCCGCGCCCGTGCGCTCCGCGGCCCTCAGCGTCCTGTCCACCGTCGACCGGCCTCCTCGCCAGCACGTGCTGGCGCTTAGACGCGCCAAACATAATTGTTCGGTACACCTAAATACTAGGGAGCGGAGCTGCGCCCCGCAAGGCTGCCCCCGGGGAGGCGCGCTGCGAGGCGCCTCAGCCGGGCGCCTCCGTGGCCCGCCATGCCTGGGTGATGTACGGCAGGGCAAGGGTCTCGCCGGGGGAGTGGCCGAGGTGCTCGAAGAGGTACCACGCCAGATTGTCCTCGACCCTGCGCCGGTGCTTCTCCGAGGCCCGCAGGTAGTAGCTGCGGGACTTGGTCAGCTCCACGATGCCCTCGGGGGTGATCGGATCCTCCCACGCGATCACGAGCGGCTCCCAGCCGTGCAGCTCGGGACCGGACGGCGGCTGGTAGTCGGGCTTGTGGACGTCGCCGGCATGCATGATCCGGGAGAGCCGGTGGACCCAGGGGATGCGCGTGTCGAGCTGGTTCCATACGAGCCCGGCCCGGCCGCCCGGACGGAGCAGCCGGGCCGCCTCGCGGGTCGCGGCAGCCGTATCGAACCAGTGCCAGGCCTGCGCAGCGACCACCACGTCTGTCGAGGCGGGCGGCAGTCCCGTCCTCTCGGCGGGCGCGGCGACGCACGTGACGGAGGGCAGCCTGGCGGCGAGCTGGGCCAGCATGTCCGCGGACGGGTCCACGGCCGTCACGGCGAGGCCCCGGGCGACGAGCAGCTCGGTGAACTTGCCGGTCCCGGCGCCGAGGTCCACCGCGGTGCGCGCCCCGTCCGGCACGATCCAGTCGGCCGCCTGCACCGGATAGCCCGGGCGGACCCGCTCGTAGTGCTCGCCGCCTGCGGCGAAGGCCCCGGCGAGCTCACGCCGCCGGGCATCGTCGAACTTCGGCCCGCCCCGTCCCATAGTCCCTCCCGAGCCCTAGTCCTCCCAGAGGATTCCGGCTCACCACTCTACGGTGCGCGGACGACGCCGTTCAGTCGCCGGGGGTGCACGGCGCGGCCCCCGCGGTGCCCGGCGTGTTCGGCGCCCAGTCGGGGAACGGGCGGGTGTCCCGGGCCGGCACCCAGCGCCCGGCGTCGATCGCGTAGTCGATGCCCAGCCCCACCTCCACGAGCTGCCGGACCGCCGCGACGAGCCGCTCGACGTCCTCGAGCCTCGACCCGACGCCGAAGCTGGCCCGCAGCGACCCCGCGGGCAGGCCCAGCCGGGTCAGGGCAGGGTGGGCGCAGAACCTCCCGTCGCGCACGCCGATGCCGTGCTCGGCAGAGAGGTAGGCGGCCGCGAGGCCCGCGTCGTAGCCGGCGACCGAGAAGTTCACCACGCCGATCGCCGACGGTGCGTCGGCGAAGAGCCGGTGGACGCCGACGCCGTCGACCGTCTCCAGCCCCTCCACGAGCGCGGCGCGCAGCTGCTCCTCGTGCCGCGCCCACGCAGCGGGGTCAAGGGAGCCGAGTGCCTGGGCGGCGCGGGCGAGCGTCGCGGCGCCGAGGACGTTGGGGGAACCGGCCTCGTGGCGGGCGGGGCCGGCCGCCCAGGCCACGGATTCGAGCCGCACCTCGCTGACCGCGCCCCCGCCGGCGAGGTGCGGGCGGCCGGCGTCGAGCCAGTCGGGGCGGCCCACGAGCACGCCGCTGCCGAAGGGGGCGTAGAGCTTGTGGCCCGAGAATGCGAGGTAGTCGATGTCCGTCCCGGAGGCGGGGCCGCCGGCCATGCGGATCCGGCGGTGCGGGGCGAGCTGCGCGGCGTCGACGAGGATCCTCGCGCCGTGGCGGTGGGCGAGGGAGGCGAGCTCGGCGAGGGGCAGGACCTCGCCGGTGACGTTGGAGGCGCCCGTGACGGCGAGCAGGCCCACCCCGCCCCGGGCGAGCTCGGCACCGAGGCGCCCGAGCGTCTCGGCGACCGTGTCCGCGGCGACGACGCTGCGGTGCGGGCGCCCCTGCCAGGGCAGGAGGTTCGCGTGGTGCTCGATGTCGAGGTAGAGGACGTCGAGGCCGGGCGGGACGCAGCCGGCGAGGAGGTTGAGGGAGTCGGTGGTGTTGCGCGTGAACACGACCGCGTCGTCGGGCCTCGCCCCGACGAAGCCGCGCACGATCCCGCGGGCGTTCTCGTAGACGCTCGTGCTGATCTGCGACGCGTAGCCGGCGCCGCGGTGCACGCTGGCGTAGAAGGGCAGCACTTCGGTGAGGTAGTCGGCGACCTCGGCCAGGGCAGGGGCCGACGCCGCGTAGTCGAGGTTCGCGTACCGGACGCTCCCGCCGCCCACGAGGGGCGCGGCGAGATCGGCGCCGACGACGGCGGCGAGCGGCTCGAGCGCGTCCGGGTACCGGGCGCTCAGCCCGGAAGCGGCGGCGGTGGGGGACAGGACAGTGCTCATCGGCGTTCCTCACGAACGAGGGACCCTCGGGTCCGCGCTTGCCGTGTCCGCTCCGGACCGGCCCGGTCGTCACCCGGGGCACCCCGCC
Organism: Sinomonas soli; assembly: GCF_054782415.1. Classification (NCBI taxonomy): domain Bacteria; kingdom Bacillati; phylum Actinomycetota; class Actinomycetes; order Micrococcales; family Micrococcaceae; genus Sinomonas; species Sinomonas soli. The sequence goes on from NZ_BAAGSN010000003.1 coordinate 81,766, forward strand.
GCGTCAGGGAGGGTTGCCGGCCAGCAAACCGGGGTTTCGCGCTGGCACTCGTGACCTTGGGAAAGACCCTAGGGCACCGCCGCCGGGGCGCGCACGCCGACCGGGCCGGGGCAGGCCAGTGTGACGAACGGTGACCGGCGCGCGCCGGGGGCGTCGGCCCGCGTCATCTCTGCAGCAGGTCGTCGCGGCCCGGGCTGAGCTTCTCGAGCACCTCGGAGTGCAGGATGCCGTTCGTCGCGAGCGCGTTGCCGCCCCACGGGCCGTCCTGCCCGTCGAGCGAGGTGAAGCGCCCGCCGGCCTCGGTGACGATCGGCACGAGCGCTGCCATGTCGTAGAGCGCGAGCTCGGGCTCGGTGGCGATGTCGACGGCGCCCTCGGCGACGAGGCAGTAGGACCAGAAGTCCCCGTAGGCCCGGGTGCGCCAGACCTCGTCGGTCAGGCCGATGAAGTCCTCGAGGCTGCCGCGCTCCCTCCAGCCGGAGAGCGAGGAGTAGGACAGGGAGGCGTCCTGCAGCTTCGACACGTCGGAGACCTTCAGCCGCGTCGCCGAGGCGAGGGACCGCCCGGTGTAGGCGCCGGTGCCCCTGGCCGCCCACCACCGCCGCCCGAGGGCCGGGGCGCTGACCACGCCGACCACGATCTCGTCGCCGTCGGCCAGGGCAATCAGGGTGGCCCACACGGGTACGCCCCGGACGAAGTTCTTGGTGCCGTCGATCGGGTCGATGATCCAGCGCCGCGACCCGTGCCCCGTGGTGCCGAACTCCTCGCCCACCACCGCGTCGCGCGGCCGCGAGCGGGAGAGCTGGCCGCGGATCGACTCCTCGGCGGCGCGGTCGGCATCGGTGACCGGGGTGAGGTCCGGCTTCGTCTCCACCTTCAGGTCGAGGGCCTTGAACCGCTCCATCGTCTGGGCGTCGACCGAGTCCGCCAGGACATGGGCGAGGCGGAGGTCGTCGTTGTAGGAGGTCTCGGTCGCTGAGGTCATGGACCCCACGCTATCCCGTGGGGCGCGCCACAGCCGCGAGGCGCAGCGTAGGCGGGGCAGCGCCTAGACCCCGAGCTCCTTCTCCTCCGCCGCCTCCTCGCGCGGTCCTGCCCCGAGGAGGCGGCGCAGCGACGCGAGGCGGGCCGGGCCGGCGTCGCCCGCGTGGCCGCGCGCCACCCACGCGTCGAGGCCGCAGTGCACCGCCGCCGCGTCATGCCGGCAGCCGCGCTCGCACGCCTCGATCCCCGGCTCGAGGTCGCCGAAGGCGTGCAGGATCCGGTCCGGGTCCACGTGCGCGAGCCCGAAGGAGCGGATGCCGGGCGTGTCGATGATCCAGCTGCCGGGCGGGGCGTCCGCGAGGCGCAGCGCGAGCGCCGAGGAGGAGGTGTGCCGGCCGCGCCCGGTCACCGCGTTGACGCCGCCCGTGGCGCGGTCTGCGCCGGTGAGCGCGTTGACCATGGTCGACTTGCCCACGCCCGAGTGGCCCAGGAGCACGGTGACATGGCCCTCGAGCTGCGCGCGGAGCCGGTCGACGGCCTCCTTGTCGAGCGTGGCCGAGCGGCCCTCCTCGGGCTGCATGCCCGCTGCGGTCTCCTCGGCGGTGCGGCTCACCACGACGGTGAGGGGCAGGAGCCGGTAGTTGGCCAGGAGCGCGGCGGGATCCTTCAGGTCCGCCTTCGTCACGAGCAGGAGCGGCTCGATCCCCGCGTCATAGGCCGCGACGAGGGCGCGGTCGATGAATCCGGTGCGGGGCTCCGGATTGGCGGCGGCGACCACGATCACGAGCTGGTCCGCGTTCGCCACGACGACGCGCTCGATGGGGTCGGTGTCATCGGCGCTGCGCCGCAGGACGGTCGAGCGCTCCTCGATCCGGACGAGCCGTGCGAGCGTATCGGGGCGGCCGCTCACGTCGCCGACGAGGCCGACGAAGTCGCCGGGCACCACCGGCGTGCGGCGCAGCTCCCGGGCACGCGCGGCGATCACCACCCGCTCCTGGGGCGTGTCCTCGTCGAGGACCGCCGTGTAGCGCCCACGGTCGACCGTGACGATGCGGCCCACGACCGCGTCGTCGTGGCTCGGCCGGTCCTTGGTGCGCGGCCGGCTCCCGCGCTTGTTCGGGCGGACGCGGACATCGCTCTCGTCCCACTCGCGCTGCCCCATGCTACGAGGTGGCCCCCGCCTGCGCGTGCTGGCCCAGCATGCGCGCCCACATCTCGGGGAATTCCGGCATGGTCTTGGCGGTCGTGGCGATGTCCTCGACCTCGACGCCGGGCACGGCGAGGCCCAGGATGGCCCCTGCCGTGGCCATGCGGTGGTCCGCGTACGAGTGCACGACGCCGCCGTGCAGCGGCGCAGGCCTGATGACCAGTCCGTCCTCGGTCTCCTCGGCGTCCCCGCCCAGCCTCGTGATCTCGGCCACGAGGGCCGCGAGCCGGTCGGTCTCGTGGCCCCGCAGGTGCGCGATGCCGGTGAGGCGTGAGGGCGAGTCCGCGAGGGCGCACAGCGCCGCGACGGTCGGGGCGAGCTCGCTCGTGTCGGCGAGGTCCGCACCTGTGATGCGATCGCCGCCGCAGACGGTGAGGGTGCCGGCGTCGAGGCTCACGCGGGCGCCGAGGCGCGGGAGGATCTCGCGCCAGGCGTCGCCGACCTGGGTCGTGTGCTCGGGCCAGTTGGGCACGCGGACGGTGCCACGGGTGGCGAGCGCCGCGGCGAGGAACGGGCCGGCGTTGGAGAGGTCCTGCTCGATCCGGACGTCGAAGGCCCGGATCGGCCCGGGCGCGACGACCCAGTGGTGGGGGACCGTGTCGTCGACCTCCACGCCCACGCCCCGGAGGACCTCGACGGTCATCGAGATGTGGTCCAGGCTCGGCACCGGGCCGCCGACGTGCTCGAGGTGGAGCCCGTCGGCGAAGCGCGCGCCCGCGAGCAGCAGGGCGGAGACGAACTGGCTAGAGCCGCCCGCATCGACGGCGACGTGGCCCCCGCGCACCGCGCCGGTGCCGTGCACCGTGAACGGCAGCGAGCGGGGCGTGCCGCCGTCGGGCGACGTGAGCTCGACGCCGAGCGCACGGAGGGCATCGATGACGGGTCCCATGGGGCGGACCCGCGCATGCGGATCGCCGTCGAACGCGATGTCCCCGCGGGCGAGCGCCGCGAGCGGCGGCACGAAGCGCATCACTGTGCCGGCCAGCCCGCAGTCCACGGACGTGCGGCCGAGATCGGCGGCGGGGCCGTGGGGGGCCGGGGTGATCTCGAGGTCGGGTCCGTACTCGCCGTCGCCCTCGGCCTCCGTCACGGTGGCGCCGAGCGCGCGCAGGGCCCCGACCATGAGGGCGGAGTCGCGCGAATGGAGCGGCGCCCGCAGGCGCGAGGGGCCGTCGGCGAGGGCCGCCAGCACCAGGTAGCGGTTGGTCAGCGACTTCGAGCCGGGCACGGTGACGGTGGCGTCGACCGGCCCGTCGGCGAAGGGCGCCGGCCAGTGGCTCACGAGAGGACGTCCGAGGCGGCGCTGGCCGCTTCCTTCGCCGCGGAGCGCACGGTGTGCTGCGCCCGCCGGGCCGTGTGCTCGGCCCGGCGCGCGGCGCGCTGGACCGCCTTGCCCGTGCGCTGCTCGGCGGCGGCGAGCTGGCGCCGGCCGGCCTTGCCGGCGTCCGCGGCGAGGTGCTGCGTGCGCCAGGCGAGGGAGGGGCGCCCGTTGGTGTCGACGCTCGCGAGCAGCACACCGCCCAGGAGGGACAGGTTCTTCAGCAGGCCGCTCCGGCGCGCCTCACGGCCCGCCGGAGTGCTGATGTCGGCGCTGCGCCACTCGACGAAGGTGTTCAGCGCGCTCGTGATCGCGAGCACGGAGGCGGACAGCCGCGGGGCCTTGCCGAGGGCGAACAGGATGCCGGCACCGAGCTGGCTCGCTCCCACAGCCCGGGCGAGGACCTTCTCGTCCACCCGGATCGGGAGTGCGTCTGCCGCCTGGCGCAGCACGGGCGAGAGCTGCTCGGCCGTGTCATCCGCGTTCTTCAGCTTTCCCGCGCCGGCGACGATGAATGACGAGCCAAGAAGCGGTCGGGCGAGGAATCGGACTGCGGACATCGGGCCTCCTGAGGCTGGGTTCGGGCGTGTTCCGACGCGACCCAGTCTGGCACCTTTGGGGAATATTTTCCTTCTCCCGCCGCGTTCTCCCTCGTGTCCGGCGGCCACAGCGCCCCCGCAGCAGCCCCGCGGAGCCCGCCTCCGCGGCGCCGTCGGGCACCGTGACGACGCGCCGCGAGGCGCCGCTGGAAGGAAGGAGCGCAGTGCTGGTCCTCGATCGCCCTGATGTGCGCAGAGCAGTCCGTGCGGCACCGACAGTAGACTGGGCGGCGATGAGTGCCCCCGAGTCCCACGAGCCTGAGCCCCCCGTCCACGGTCCGGGTGGCGGGCCGGCCGCACGCGCCGACGCCGCGGAGACCGACGACCAGCGCCGCGAGCGCTTCGAGCGCGACGCCATGCAGTACGTCGACCAGCTCTACTCGGCTGCGATGCGCATGGCACGCAACCCTGCCGACGCCGAGGACCTGGTGCAGGAGGCGTACGCGAAGGCGTTCGCCGCCTTCCACCAGTACAAGCCGGGCACCAACCTGAAGGCCTGGCTGTACAGGATCCTCACGAACACGTACATCAACCTGTACCGCAAGCGGCAGCGCGAGCCCCAGCAGGCCCAGACGGACAACGTCGAGGACTGGCAGCTCGCGCGGGCCGAGTCGCATACCTCGACTGGGCTGCGCTCGGCCGAGGCGGAGGCGCTGGACCACCTGCCGGACTCCGATGTCAAGGAGGCGCTGCAGTCGATCCCGGAGGAGTTCCGCCTCGCGGTCTACTTCGCGGACGTCGAGGGCTTCGCGTACAAGGAGATCTCGGACATCATGAACACCCCCATCGGCACGGTCATGAGCCGCCTGCACCGCGGCCGCAAGATGCTCAGGGACCGTCTCGCGGACTACGCCGCCGAGCGCGGGTTCGCTGGAGCCCGGGCCGTGGCGGCATCCCAGGAGAAGGAACAATGAGCGATTGCCAAGGCCTGGGCGACTGTGACGACAGCCGCCTCCATCGGCTGTACGAGTACCTCGACGGAGCACTGCCGGCCCACGAGGTCGCCGAGATCCGCAACCACCTCGAGACGTGCCCCGAGTGCCTCGAGGAGCATGATCTGGAGTGCATGATCCGGTCTGCCATGAAGCGCAGCTGCCACGAGCAGGCGCCCGCTGCGCTCAAGGACTCGATCCTGACCAAGATCCACTCCCTGCGCGCGGAGGCCTGAGCCGGCCGGCGCGGGCGAGCACAGACAGACAGCTCATACAGATGATGCCCCGGACCATCGGTCCGGGGCATCATCTGTGTCCGCGTCGCGGACCGTGGCTGCGCTCAGGTGTTGGGGCGCTTGCCGTGGTTCGCGCCTCCGCGCTTACGGTCACGACGCTTGCGTGCACGCTTGCTCATGGGCTGGCCTCCTTCTTTCGACTACAGGGGTTGGCGCCGTTGCCGGCACCGGTGGCCCAGAAGGCCATCGTCCAGTCTAGCCGATCGGGGCCCGCTGTGCCGCCCGGCCGCGGCCGCGTCGTCCCGGACGGTGCGCGCCCGGCGTCGGGAATCGGCTGCGGGGCGCCCTACTGCGGCTGCGGGAGCCGCAGCCAGGGGAACCACCCGCGGTGCAGCACGAGCCACGCGATGAGGCCGTAGCCGGCCTGCCCGGGCGCACCGGCGTTGCCGGCGAGGTCGGTGCGCCACTGCTCGTGGTTCAGCAGCGGCGAGAAGGTGTCGACGTAGTAGTAGTTGCGCCGCGTCGTGACGTCGGCGAAGGCCGTGTTGAGCTCCGCGAGCCGGCGGTTCTGGGCGGGATCGAGGGTGGGCGGCGGCCCGACCACGAAGACTTCGGCGCTGTTCTGCTGCGCGGTGTCGAGGATGTTCGCGACGTTCAGGCGGCTGCGCGCGGGGGAGACGCCGAAGGCGATGTCCCGCCCCGAGAGCCCGATCACGAGGCGGTTCTCGTAGCCGGCGGCGAACCGCCGCATCGTCTCGACCTCCCAGCGGGCCGCGAGCCCCTCGGTGCCCTCCTCGGGCGTGGCGAGCACGTACGACTCGAGGGTCACCTCCTCGCGGGGCGTCCGCGCGAGCACCCGGCCGAACCAGCCCAGCGCCCGCGGGTCTCCGTTGCCGGCCAGGAGCTCGTCCCCGACCGCGGCAATCCGAAGCTTCCTCTCGTGGGCCATCCACACTCCCATCTCACGTCGGGGACCGAGCGGCCCCTGTCCTCGGCTTCCGAGTCTAGCCGCCGTCGGGGAGCCACCTCCGCTGCGTCGCGGGCCTGCCTCCGTCGTGTTGGGGAGCCGCCTCCGTCGCAGCGGGGCGCGACCATCGCGGGAGTGGCGCGAACGACGGCGGCGGCCGGCCCCCCGCTGGGGAGCCGCCCGCCGCCGTGGCCACCTGGGCTCAGCGCTCAGTTCAGCGTGCGAACACCTCGCGGACGAGGACGTCGCCCTCGGCCGAGTGCCGCTTCATGGAGCCTGCGCTCGTCGCGGCCGAGGCCGCACGCGAGACGAGGCGCAGCTCGCGCCGGAGCGACGGGATGAGGCGCACGGCCATGTACATCCACGGGCCCTGGTTGGCCGGCTCGTCCTGCGCCCAGATGAGCTCGGCGTTCGGGTACTTCTCGAGCTGCGCCTTGATCTCCTCCTCGGGCAGCGGGTAGAGCTGTTCGACCCGGATGATCGCCGTCCGCGTGTCCTTGGCCTTGGTCCGGGCGGACAGCAGGTCGTAGTACAGGCGGCCGGAGACGAGGACCACGCGGTCCACGGCGCTCGCGTCCAGCTGCTCGTGCTCGCCGATGACGGGGCGGAACGTGCCCGAGGTGAAGTCCTCGACGGTCGAGGCCGCGGCCTTGAGGCGCAGCAGCTGCTTCGGCGTGAAGACGATCAGCGGCTTGCGCGGGCGGCTGAAGGCCTGGCGGCGCAGCAGGTGGAAGTGCGACGCCGGGGTGCTCGGCTGGGCGACGATCATGTTCTGCTCGGCGCACAGCTGCAGGAAGCGCTCGATGCGCGCGGAGGAGTGGTCCGGTCCCTGGCCCTCGTAGCCGTGGGGCAGGAGCATGACGAGCGAGCTGCGCTGGCCCCACTTCTGCTCGGCCGAGGAGATGAACTCGTCGATGATCGTCTGGGCGCCGTTGACGAAGTCGCCGAACTGCGCCTCCCAGGCCACGAGCGTGTCGGGGCGCTCCACCGAGTACCCGTACTCGAAGCCGAGGGCCGCGTACTCCGACAGGGAGGAGTCGTAGATCGCGAGCCTGGCCTGCTCGTCGGAGAGGTGGGCGAGCGGGGTCCACTCGTCGCCGTTGCTGCGGTCGTGGAACACCGCGTGGCGCTGCACGAACGTGCCGCGGCGGGAGTCCTGGCCCGCGAGGCGGACCGGGACGCCCTCGGCGATGAGCGAGCCGAACGCGGCGATCTCGCCGAAGCCCCAGTCGATGCCGCCCTCGCGGGACATCTGCTCGCGCCGCTCGAGGAGCTGCTTGAGCTTGGGGTGGACGGCGAAGCCCTCGGGGATCGCGACGTGGGCCTGGCCGATCCGGGCCAGCATCTCGGCGCTGATCGCTGTCGAGCGCTGCGATGCGCCCGCGGCGTCGTCCTCCTGCTGGGCGAGGGGGCGCTCGAGGTCCGAGACGGCCTTCGCGTCGCCGGTGACGATCGGGATCGGCGAGGTCTGCGCCGCGTGCGTCTCGGCGAAGACGCGCTCGAGGCGCTCCTGGTAGTCGCGCAGGAGCTGCTCGGCTTCCTCCTGCGTGATGTCGCCGCGGCCGATCAGGCTCTCGGTGTAGAGCTTGCGGACCGAGCGCTTCGCCTCGATGAGGTTGTACATCATCGGCTGGGTCATCGACGGGTCGTCGCCCTCGTTGTGGCCGCGGCGGCGGTAGCACACGAGGTCGATGACGACGTCCTTGTGGAAGCGCTGCCGGAACCGGTAGGCCATCTGCGCCACGCGGACCACGGCCTCGGGGTCGTCGCCGTTGACGTGGAACACCGGCGCCTGGACCATCTTCGCCACGTCGGTGGAGTACACCGACGAGCGGGAGGCCGAGGGCGAGGTCGTGAAGCCGACCTGGTTGTTGACCACGATGTGGATCGTGCCGCCCGTGCGGTAGCCGCGCAGCTGGGAGAGGTTGAGCGTCTCCGCCACGACGCCCTGGCCGGCGAAGGCCGCGTCACCGTGGACGAGGATCGGCAGGACCGGGAACGCCTCGCCCCGGTCGAGGCGGTCCTGCTTGGCGCGGACGATGCCCTCGAGGACGGGGTCCACGGCCTCGAGGTGCGACGGGTTCGCGGCGAGGTAGACCTTGGTCTGCTTGCCGTTCTCCGCGGTGAAGGTCCCCTCGGTGCCGAGGTGGTACTTCACGTCGCCGGAGCCCTGCACGCTCCTGGGGTCCTGGGTGCCCTCGAACTCGCGGAACACCTGCGCGTAGGTCTTGCCGGCGATGTTCGTCAGCACGTTGAGGCGGCCGCGGTGGGCCATGCCGATCGCGACCTCGTCGAGCCCGTCCTCCGCCGCCTCGGACAGCGTCGCGTCGAGCATCGGGATGAGGGACTCGCCGCCCTCGAGGGAGAAGCGCTTCTGGCCGACGAACTTGGTCTGCAGGAAGGTCTCGAACGCCTCGGCGGCGTTGAGGCGGGACACGATGCGCAGCTGCTCCTCGCGGCTGGGCTTCTTGTACGGGTGCTCGAGCTCGTCCTGGAACCACTTGCGCTCGGCCGGCTCCTGCAGGTGCATGTACTCGATGCCCGTGGTGCGGCAGTACGCGTCGCGCAGCACGCCGAGGATGTCGCGGAACTTCATCTTCGGCTTGCCGCCGAAGCCGCCCGTGGGCCACTCGCGGTCGAGGTCCCACAGCGTCAGGCCGTAGGTCAGCACGTCCAGGTCCGGGTGGCGGCGCTGGACGTACTCGAGCGGGTTCGTGTCCGCCATGAGGTGCCCGCGCACGCGGAACGCGTGGATGAGCTGCTGGATGCGCGCCACCTTGTTGATGGCGTCCTCGGGGTTGACCTGGAGGTCGGGGCTCCAGCGCACCGGCTCGTAGGGGATGCGCAGCGACTCGAAGATCTCGTCGTAGAAGCCCTGCTCGCCCAGGAGGAGCTGGTGCACGATCCGGAGGAACTCGCCCGAGCCCGCGCCCTGGATGACGCGGTGGTCGTAGGTGGAGGTCAGCGTGATGATCTTGCCGACGGCCTGGAGCGCGAGGATCTTCTCGGACGCCCCCTGGAACTCGGCCGGGTATTCGAGGGCGCCCACGCCGATGATGGCGGCCTGGCCCTTGGAGAGGCGCGGAACCGAGTGGACCGTGCCGATGCCGCCCGGGTTGGTCAGCGAGACGGTCGTGCCGGCGTAGTCGTCGGCGGTGAGCTTGCCGTCGCGGGCGCGCTTGATGAGGTCCTCGTAGGTGTGCCAGAAGTCCGAGAAGTTCAACGTCTCGGCCTTCTTGATGTTCGGCACGACGAGCAGGCGGCTGCCGTCCGGCTTGGGCAGGTCGATCGCGATGCCGAAGTTCACGTGCGCGTGCTGGATCGCGACGGGCTTGCCGTCCACGACGTCGTAGGAGACGTTCATCGACGGCATGAGCTTGAGCGCGCGGATCACGGCGTAGCCGATGAGGTGCGTGAAGGAGACCTTGCCGCCGCGCACCCGGGTGAGGTGGTTGTTGATGACGATGCGCTGGTCCATGAGCAGCTTCGCGGGCACGGCGCGCACGGTGGTCGCGGTGGGGACCTCGAGGCTCTGGACCATGTTGGTGGCGATGGCCTTGGCCGGGCCGCGCAGCGTCGAGACGACGTCTTCCTCGATCGTCTCGTCCTTGGCCGTCTTGGGCAGCTGGGCGGGGATCAGGCCGGTGGTGGACGGGCGGGCACCGTCGCGCACGACGGCGGCGGCGCCCTTCTTCGGCGCCGATTCCGGCTGCTTCGGGGCGGCTGCAGCGGCGGGCTTCGGCGCGGCCTGGGCAGCCGGCGCGCTCTGGACTGCCGGCGCGCTCTGGGCAGCCGGCGCTGCCGGGGCCTGGGTCGCCGGGGCAGGAGCCTGCGCGGGCGCCGCGGGAGCCTGGACGGCCGGAATCTGCCGGGTCAGCGTGTCAACGGCAGGCCCCTTCGCCGTGCCGTTGGACGTGTGGCCGCTGTCCGAGTCGAAGGACTCGAACAGCGGCCACCACTTGGCGTCCACGGAATTCTTGTTCTGCTGGTACTGCTCGTAGAGCTCGTCCACAAGCCACTCGTTGCCTCCGAATTCCTCGGGCAGGCGGTGGGTTGGCAGTTCTGGCACTGGAGATACGCCTCTTCCATCGATACTTAGGCCCGCGTGTCAGCGGCTCCGCGCCTCGGCCCCGTACCGCGCGCCCGCGTGCTCCACCGGGCGATATTCGGGGGCTGGCCGTATCCGCCGACCGCCGTGGGCGCCGTCAGGAGCCCACACTCAAGGGTCCAGTCTAGTGAAGACCGGAGCGAATGGGGCGATTGTGAGTCCGCCGTCACACGCGGGTCGCGCCCCTCGGTGCGCTCGCGCCGCGCTGATAGGCTGGATTCACTATGGACGGCACCTCTAGATGCCGGCCTGGTCGCGGGGGCCCCACGGGCACCCGCCGCCCCAGAGCCGGCATGCACCGTGTACTTGCCCACCCGGTTTCCGCGCGAGCGGCCATGTCATGGCGCCAGGAGCTCGAGCACTGACGTGGAATGGCTCCTGCTGGCCGCCGGCCTGCTCCTCATCCTCGGCACGGGCTTCTTCGTGGCCGTCGAATTCTCCCTCGTGGCGCTCGACCGCGCCACCGTCCAGCGCAGCGTCGACGCGGGCGAGCCGGGCGCGGAGGCGCTCCTGCGCTGCCTCAAGACCCTCTCGACCCAGCTCTCGAGCTGCCAGCTCGGCATCACCCTCACCACGCTCCTGACGGGCTACGTCATGGAGCCCTCGGTGGGCAGGCTCCTCGAAGGGCCCCTGCGCGCGCTCGGGGTGCCGGGGGCCACGGCGGTCTCCCTCACGGTCGCGATGGTCTTCGCGACCCTGCTGTCGATGCTCATCGGCGAGCTCGTGCCCAAGAACCTCGCGATCGCCCGGGCGCTCGCGGTGGGCCGCGCAGTCGCCCGCCCCCAGCTGGTCTTCACCGCGGCCTTCAAGCCGGCGGTGATCCTCTTCAACGGCTTCGCCAACCGGGTGCTCGGGCTCATGGGGATCGAGGCGAAGGAGGAGATCTCCGGCGCGCGTTCGCCGGCCGAGCTCTCCTCCCTGGTGCGGCGCTCCGCCGAGCTCGGCACGCTCGACGCCGGAACGGCGCGGTTCGTCTCTCGGACGCTGCGCTTCTCCGAGAAGACGGCCGCCGACGTCATGACCCCCCGCATCCGGGTGACGACCATTGACGCGGACGAGCCCGTCGATGCCATCGTCGAGGCGGCCCGGGCGACCGGGCACTCGCGCTTCCCCGTGATCGGCGAGTCGCCGGACGACGTGCGCGGGGTGGTCCATGTGAAGAAGGCCGTCGCGGTGCCGGCCAGGAAGCGCCGCGGGGTCCCGGCCGCGGCCATCATGACGGACATCCTCCAGGTGCCCGAGACGATCCACCTCGATGCGCTCATCTCCCAGCTGCGGGACGGGAACCTCCAGCTCGCCGCCGTGCTCGACGAGTACGGCGGCACCGCGGGCATCGTCACGCTCGAGGACCTCGTGGAGGAGATTGTCGGCGAGGTCGCCGACGAGCATGACCGGCGCGCGCCCGGTGTCCTGCAGAGCTCCGCGGGGGACTGGTACTTCCCCGGGCTCATGCGGCCCGACGAGGTCTCGGAGCAGGTCCCCGGCCTCCGGGTCGTCGACAGCCCCGCCTACGAGACCGTCGGCGGCTACGTCATGAGCGCGCTGGGCCGCGTCGCCCAGACCGGCGACGCCCTCGAGGTCGGGGGCGGGACGCTCACGGTCGTGCGCATGGACGGCCGCAGGGTGGACCGACTCCGGTTCACCCCGCCGCCGCCCGAGGCGGGCGACGCCGAGGAGGCCGGCACCCGGCACGCCGCCGGCCGCGGCTCGGGGAGGGCCGCCTGATGGGGGACTGGGCCGGCATCCTCTGGCTGGCGGTGCTGCTGCTCGGCAACGCCTTCTTCGTCGCGAGCGAGTTCGCGATCATGAGTGCGCGGCGCAGCCAGATCGAGCCGCTCGCGGACGCCGGGTCGGGGAGAGCGAGGACCACCCTCCACGCGATGGAGAACGTCTCGCTCATGCTCGCCGCCGCACAGCTGGGCATCACCGTGTGCTCGCTGCTGATCCTCCAGGTCGCCGAGCCCGCGATCCACCACCTGATCGGCGGCCCGCTGCACTCGGTGGGCCTGCCCGTCGAGCTCGCGGACACCGTCGGGTTCGTGGTCGCGCTCGCCGCGGTGACCTTCCTGCACGTCACAATCGGCGAGATGGTGCCGAAGAACATCTCGGTCTCCGCGGCCGACCGGGCCGCCGTGCTCCTGGCCCCGGTGCTGCTGGGCATGGCCCGCCTCGTCCGGCCCGTGATCTTCTTCCTCAACGGCAGCGCCAACGCCGTGCTGCACCTGCTGCGGGTCGAGCCCAAGGACGAGGTGACCTCGAGCTTCACCCTCGAGGAAGTCGCCTCGATCGTCGAGGAGTCGACCCGCAGCGGGCTCCTCGACGACGAGTCGGGCCTGCTCTCCGGAGCGCTCGAGTTCTCCGACCAGACCGCGGAGTCGATCATGGTCCCGGTCGAGGAGCTCGTCTCGCTCCCGACCAGCGCCACGCCGGCGGACTTCGAGAAGGCGGTCTCGCACACGGGCTTCTCCCGCTTCCCCATGGTCGACGACGAGGGCGAGCTCGTGGGGTACCTCCACCTCAAGGACGTCCTGGCCATCGGGCCGGACGGGCGCGGGAAGCCGATCGGCGAGAGTCGCGTGCGCTCGCTGGCGAACCTCGGGCTCGACGACGAGATCGAGGACGCCCTCTCCGCGATGCAGAAGTCCGGTTTCCACCTGGCCCGCGTGATCGGGCCCGAGGGGTCCACGCGCGGGGTGGTGTTCCTCGAGGACGTCATCGAGAAGCTCGTGGGTGAGATCCGGGACGCGACCCAGAGCCAGGCGTTCCGCCGCCAGCGGGGCTAGGTGCAGTGACTGAGGACAGCTAGGGAGGGCGGGCCACGGGCGCGGTGGGTGAGTCCGCCCTGCGCGCGGCCCTGATGGGAATTGTTCGCAAGAGGCGCTACAGTGGTCCTATTGCGACCGGTTCTCACTGGACGCCCGTGATGACCCACCCGAAGAACTGAGGCCCCCTTGCGCTCGATCCCCCTCCGCCCCACGTGGGCGCGGACCGCGGTCCGGGGCGCCGTCGCCGTGGCGGCGGCGGTCGCCCTGACCGCCTGCTCGCCCGGCGGCCAAGGGTCCCCCGCGTCGCCGGGGCAGGGAGGGGCCGTCCGCATCGTCGCCTCCACGAACGTCTACGGCGACCTCGCCAGGGCCGTGGGCGGGGACCGCGTCACGGTGACGTCGATCGTCTCCGCCACGAGCCAGGACCCGCACTCCTACGAGGCGACGACGCACGACCGGCTCGCCGTCTCCAAGGCCAGCCTCGTCATCGAGAACGGCGGCGGCTACGACCCGTACATGGACCCCCTCGTGCGCGAGGCCAGCCTCGGGGCGGACAGCGTCATCACCGCGGTCGAGGCCGCCGGACTCGCGTCCGCCGGCCGCCCGACGTCCAACGAGCACGTCTGGTACAACATCAGCGCCATGAAGAAGGTCACCGATGCGCTCGCAGCCCGGCTCGGTGCCCTGGACCCGGCCGGCAAGGACGGCTACGCGGGGCGCGCCCGGGACGTCGACGGCCGCCTGGCCGGGCTCGAGTCCACGCTCGCGGCCCTGAGGTCCACGTCGGCGGGGAAGGCGGCCGTCATGACCGAGCCGGTGCCGCTCTACCTCCTCGAGGCCGCCGGGCTCCGGGATGCCACTCCCACGGCCTACTCGTCCGCCGTCGAGGAGGAGCAGGATGTGCCCCCCGCGGCACTCAGGGCGACCCTCGGCCTCCTTTCCTCGCGGTCGGTCGCGCTCCTGGCCTACAACCCGCAGACCGAGAGCCCTCAGACCCGGCAGCTGCGGGCCGCCGCCGAGGCGGCGAAGGTGCCGGTCGTCGACTTCACGGAGACGGTCCCCGAGGGCAAGGACTACCTCGGCTGGATGCAGGAGAACGTCGCCGCACTGAAGGAGGCCCTCGCATGACCCCGCCCGCTGTGCGGCTCCGCTCGGCGGCGCTCGCGTTCGGCCCCCGGACCCTCTGGTCCGGGCTCGACCTCGACATCCGCCCCGGCGAGTTCTTCGCCGTGCTCGGCCCCAACGGAAGCGGCAAGACCTCCTTCCTCAAGGCCCTGCTCGGCCTCGTCCCCTTGAGCGGGGGGACGGCGGAGGTCGCGGGGCGGCCGCCGGGCCGGGCCGGCGAGGGCATCGGCTACATCCCGCAGCAGAAGTCGTTCTCCCCGGAGACGCCCCTGCGCGCGCGGGACCTCGTCTCCCTCGGCGTCGACGGGCACCGGTGGGGCGTGCGCCTGCACCGGCGGGCGGTCGACGCCCGGGTCGACGACCTCCTGGCGACCGTCGGTGCCACGGACTATGCCAAGGTCCCCGTGGGGCAGCTCTCGGGCGGGGAGCAGCAGCGCCTCCGTGTCGCCCAGGCGATCGCCGGCCACCCGAAGGTCCTCCTGTGCGACGAGCCCCTGCTCTCGCTCGACCTGGGCCACCAGCAGGCCGTCAGCGGGCTCATCGACCGGCAGCGGCGCGAGGAGGGGACCGCCGTCGTCTTCGTCACGCACGAGATCAACCCGATCCTCGACTACGTCGACAGGGTCCTCTACCTCGCCGACGGCCGGTTCCGCGTCGGCAGCCCCGAGGAGGTCATGACCACGTCCGTGCTCTCCGAGCTGTACGGCTCGCCCGTGGAGGTCTCCCAGGTCCATGGCCGGATCGTCGTCGTCGGCCTCCCCGACGCCACCACGCACGCCCACCGCGGCGCGCACCACCACGAGGAGGACACCCCGTGACCATCGATGACTTCTGGGGCACGGTCTTCTCGTTCCAGGACTACGGGGAGATCCTCGCGCTCGTCCAGAACTCCGTGTGGGCCGGCGCCGTGCTGGGCCTGCTCGGCGGCGTGGTCGGCACCTTCGTCATGAAGCGCGACCTCGCCTTCGCCGTCCACGGCATCTCGGAGCTGTCCTTCGCAGGGGCCGCGTTCGCCCTGCTCGTCGGCGCGGACATCGTCACCGGCTCGCTCGTCGGCTCGGTCGCCGCGGCGCTCCTGATCGGCCTCATGGGCGGGCGCGCGCGAGAGAAGAACTCGGTGATCGGTGTCCTCATGCCCTTCGGCCTGGGGCTCGGCATCCTGTTCCTCGCGCTGTACCAGGGCCGGGCGGCGAACAAGTTCGGCCTGCTCACCGGGCAGATCGTCGCGGTCGACACGGTCCAGCTCCAGGTCCTCGGCGTCACCGCGGCGGCGGTGATCGCCGTCCTGGTCGCTGTGTGGCGGCCCCTCACGTTCGCGAGCGTCGACCCCGAGATGGCGCACGCCCGGGGCGTGCCGGTCCGGGCGCTCTCCATCGTGTTCATGGTGGTGCTCGGGGTCAGCGTGGCCCTGTCGCTGCAGGTGGTGGGCGCCCTCCTGGTCCTCGCCCTGCTCATCACGCCGGCGGCCGCCGCGCTGAAGGTGACCTCCGCGCCGCGCCTCGTGCTCCTGCTCAGCGTGCTCTTCGCCATGGCGGCCACGGTGGGCGGGATCATGCTCGCGCTCGGGGGGCGGCTGCCGATCAGCCCCTACATCACCACGCTCTCGTTCCTCATCTACGCGGTGTGCGCGACCATCGGCTGGATCCGGCGTCGCCGCGGGGCCAACGGGCGCGTGCTCCCGGCCGCGTCCGCGCAGGGCAGCCGGCGCACGACGTCGGCCGCCGCCTGAGGCGCGGCCCTCGCCGGGGGAGGGCTCAGCCGTCCTCGGCGGACCCGCCGTCCGCCTCCGCTGTCCCCGCGCCGAGGGCGGTGCACTCGGGGCACAGCCCGAAGACCTCGACGGTGTGCTCGACGGCCGTGTAGCCGTGCTCCCTGGCCACCCGGCTGGCCCACGTCTCCACCGCGGGCGCCTCGATGTCCACGGCCTTGCCGCACCGGCGGCACACGAGATGGTGGTGGTGGCCGGTGGCCTCGCAGCGCCGGTACACGGCCTCGCCGTCGTCGCTGCGCAGCACGTCCACGAGCCCGTCCTCGGCCATGGACTGCAGGATCCGGTACGTCGTGGCGAGCGAGACGGACGCGCCCTCGCCCTGCAGGAGGCGGTGCAGCTCCTGGGTGCTCACGAAGTCCTCGAGGCTGTCCAGGGCTGCCGAGACAGCGACCCGCTGCTTCGTCACGCGCTGCTCGCGCGGCTTCTCGGCCAACGACTCCTCCTGCACCTGCCTATCGGGTCTTCTAGCCTAGCAAGAGGCGGTCCTAGACTGGCGCCATGCGCCTGACCAAGTTCACGCACGCCTGCGTCCGCCTCGAGAAGCCCGCCGACTCCGGGACGGGGCAGCGCGTCCTGACCATCGACCCGGGCAACTTCTCCGAAGTCGAGCAGGCCCTGGACGGCGCCGAGGCGTTCCTCGTCACCCACGAGCACCCGGACCACATCGACCTCCCCCGCGCCGCCGCGGTCCTCGAGGCCAGCCCGGGGCTCGAAGCCTGGGCCCCCTCGTCCGTGGCCGCCGCGCTCGCGGAGGCCGCGCCGTCTGCCGCGGGGCGGATCCACGCCGCCGAGACCGGCACCGAGTTCGACGCCGCGGGGTTCCGCATCCGCACCTTCGGGAGCCAGCACGCCCTCATCCACCCCAGCGTCCCGATGGTCGCCAACATCGGCTACCTCGTCGACGGGGAGGTGTTCCACCCCGGCGACTCGTTCACCGTCCCGCCCGGAGCGGAGGTGCCGACGCTCCTGGTCCCGATCCACGCGCCGTGGAGCAAGGTCGGCGAGGTCCTCGACTTCATCATCGCCGTCGGAGCCGATCGGGCCTATCCGATCCACAACGCCCTCCTGAACGAGTGGGGCACGGGGATCGTGGAGAAGCACGCCCGGCGCGTCGGCGACCTCTACGGCACCCGCTACGAGCACCTCGAGCCCGGCGCCGCGGTGGACCTCTGAGGCCGTCTTACCCGTCCCAGCTCCCGGTCGCGAAGAACCGTTCGAGCACCCGGGCGTGCGGCGCGGGGTCCAGACCCTGCCCGGCGAGCCACCCCTCGTCGCCGTAGGACCCGCGGTAGCGCGAGCCGGCGTCGCACATGAGCGTGACGATGCTGCCGCGCTCCCCGGCGGCGGCCATCTCCGCCACGAGCTGCCAGACGCCCCACAGGTTGGTCCCGGTCGACGGGCCCGCGTCGAAGCCGAAGCGCGCGGTGAGGTCGCGCATCGCGGCGACCGAGGCGGCGTCGGGCACGCGGAACATGCGGTCCACGATCCGGGGATTGAAGCTCGGCTCGAGCCGCGGCCGGCCGATGCCCTCGATCCGCGACGCCCCGCCCTCGGCGGGGGCGCCGCCCGCCCAGCTCGGGTAGAACGCCGAGTTCTCGGGGTCGACGACCGCGAGCTGGGTCGCGAGCCGCCGGTACCTCACGAAGCGGCCGATCGTGGTGCTCGTCCCCCCGGTCCCGGCGCCGACCACGATCCACCGGGGCACCGGGTGCGGCTCGAGCTCGAGCTGGTCGAAGATCGTCTCGGCGATGTTGTTGTTCCCGCGCCAGTCCGTGGCGCGCTCGGCGAACGTGAACTGGTCCAGGTAGTGGCCGCCGCACGACTCCGCAAGCCGCGCGGCCTCGCCGTACACCTCCCCGGGCGAGTCGACGAAGTGGCACGCGCCGCCGTACTGCTCGATGAGGGCGATCTTCTCCCGGCTCGTCCCGCGGGTCATCACGGCGGTGAACGGGACCCCGATGAGCCGCGCGAAGTAGGCCTCGGACACGGCCGTGCTCCCGCTCGAGGCCTCGACAACGCGGGTCCCCTCGCGGATCCAGCCGTTGACCAGGGCGAAGAGGAACAGCGACCGCGCGAGCCGGTGCTTGAGGCTGCCCGTGCGGTGCGTCGACTCGTCCTTGAGGTACACGTCGACGCCCCACTCCTCGGGGAGGGGAACGCGGTGCAGATGGGTGTCCGCGCTGCGGTGGGCGTCCGACTCCAGCCGGCGGATGGCCTCGTCTGCCCAGGCCCGGGACCCGGCGCCGCGCCCGGGCGCGGCCTCAGTGGTGCGTGCGTCCATCCGGACAGAGTACGCGCCGCTAAGGTGTGGCCATGAACGCTGATCAGGTCCTCATCACGGCGGCGGAGCTCGCCGAGCGCCTTGCCCGGGGCGAGCACCCCGTCCTGCTCGACGTCCGCTGGTCCCTCGGCGGACCTGACGGCCGGGAGGAGTACGCGAAGGGGCACCTGCCCGGCGCCGTGTTCGCCGACCTCGAGGGCGAGCTCGCCGTCCCCGTCGCGCCCGGCAGCGCCGAGGAGGCCGCCGGCGGCCGCCATCCCCTCCCGTCCCGAGAAGCATTCGAGCAGGCGGCGCGGTCCTGGGGGATCTCCGACGGCGACGCGGTGGTCGTCTACGACGCGACCTCGGGCCAGGCCGCCGCCCGGGCCTGGTGGATGCTCCGCGACGCCGGCCTGGAGTCGGTGCGCCTCCTCGACGGCGGCCTCGGCGCCTGGACGGCGGCCGGAGGGCCCCTCGAGCAGGGCGCCCGCACGCCGGACCGCGGGAACGTCACGCTGGGGGAGGGACGCCTGCCGCGCATCGACGCGGACGAGGCCGCCTCGTTCACCCAGCCCCGCCCGGGCGCGCCTGCCGGCGGCGTCCTGCTGGATGCCCGGGCGGGCGAGCGGTACCGCGGCGAGGTGGAGCCCGTGGACCCGCGCGCCGGCCACATCCCCGGAGCCCTGAGCGCACCCACCGCCGAGAACCTCGCCCCGGACGGGACCTTCCAGCCCGCGGCCGCCCTGCGCGAGCGCTTCGCCGCGCTCGGCGCCGACGGCCGCCGCCCGGTGGCCGTCTACTGCGGGTCCGGCGTCACGGCAGCCCACGACGTCCTCGCGCTCGCCGTCGCCGGCATCGACGCGGCCCTGTACCCGGAATCGTTCTCGCAGTGGTCCCGCGACCCGGCGCGCCCCGTCGCCGTGGGCAGCGAGCCGGGCCCGGCCGGCATGCGATAGCGTCGGTGGCATGACCCCCGGACGCCCCGTCATGCCCAGTGCGGACACGATCCGCGAGAACCTCGCCGACGCGCTGGGCCGCGGCGCTCCGGGCTCCGACGGATCCGACGTGCGCGCCTACGGTGCCACCTCGGCCTCGAGCGGCCTCGTGCCCCTGACCATCGCCCGGCGCGAGCCGGGGGCCCGCGATGTCGAGATCGACATCGACTTCTGCGGCCTGTGCCACTCGGACGTGCACGCGACGCGCGGCGAGTGGGGTGAGCGGCCCTGGCCGCTCGTCCCCGGCCACGAGATCGTGGGGCGGGTGCGCCGCACCGGCTCCGCGGTGCACGGTTTCGCCGTCGGGGACCGGGTGGGCGTCGGCTGCATGGTCGACTCGTGCCGGGAGTGCGCGCACTGCCGGGCCGGGCTCGAGCAGTACTGCGAACGCGGCATGGTCGGCACCTACGGCGCCCCGGACCCCCGCCACGGCGGCGAGCTCACCCAGGGCGGCTACTCCGAGCGGATCGTGGTCGACGCGGCGTACGTGCTGCGGATCCCCGACGCCCTCGACCCCGCCGCGGCCGCCCCGATCCTGTGCGCCGGCATCACGACCTACTCGCCCCTGCGGCGCTTCGGCGTGGGGCCCGGACGCCGGGTGGGCGTCGTGGGCCTCGGCGGCCTCGGGCACCTGGCCGTCAAGCTCGCCGCCGCGCTGGGGGCGGAGGTCACCGTCTTCACGCGCACCGCGGCCAAGGCCGCCGACGCCGCCCAGCTGGGCGCCCACCAGGTTGTGGTGACCACCGACCCGGCCCAGCTCGAGGCAGCGGAGGGGACGCTCGACGTCGTCCTCGACACCGTCGCCGCGCCGCACGATGTGAACGTCTACCTCTCAGTGCTGCGCTTCGACGGCGTCCTCGTGGCCCTCAGCCTGCCCTCGGGGAACCTGCCGCCCGTGCAGCCCGGGGCGCTCATCCGGCGGCGCCTGGCCTACACGGGCTCGCTCATCGGCGGCGTGGCCGAGACCCAGGAGGTCCTCGACTTCTGCGCCGAGCACGGTGTGGCCCCGCAGATCGAGGTGGTCACGGCAGAGTCGCTGAACGAGGCCTACGACCGCATGGTCGCCTCCGACGTCAAGTACCGGTTCGTCCTCGACACCGCGAGCCTGCGCGGCACGGGGGCCCCATCGAGGAGAGAACAATGAGCACGCTGTTCACGCGCATCATCGAGGGCGAGCTGCCCGGCCGCTTCGTGTGGAAGGACGACGAGGTCGTCGCGTTCCTGAGCATCGGCCCCCTCGCCGAGGGCCACACGCTCGTGGTGCCCCGCGAGGAGGTGGACCGGTGGACGGACGCCTCGCCGGAACTCATGGCCAAGCTCACGCTCGTGGCCCAGACGATCGGGCAGGCGCAGGTGGAGGCCTTCGGCGCACCGCGCGCCGGCATGATCATCGCCGGCTTCGAGATCGACCACCTGCACCTGCACGTGTGGCCCTCCCGCAGCGAGGCCGAGTACGACTTCAAGCGCGCACAGCAGAACCCGGACCCCGCCGTGCTCGACGCCGCAGCCGAGCGCATCCGCGAGGCACTCCGCGCGGCCGGCCACGGCGAGCACGTCCCCGCCGCCTGACCCCGAGGTCACCCCGTGGGTCCCCGAGGTCACCCCGTGGACGGGTGAGGTCACCCGCAGGGTGGGCTATGCGGGCGCGAGGGCCTCGTTGAGCGCCTGCCGCACCCGCTTCTCGGACACCTTGCCGGCGGTGCCGAGTTCGACGGCGAAGAGGCTCACCCGCAGCTCCTCGATCATCCACCGCACCGTGGCCAGCCTGGCCTGGTTCCGGCCGGTCGGGGCCAGCGCGGCCACCGCGTCGTCGTAGTCGTCCTCGAGCCCCTGGACGGTCGCCATGGCGACCGCATCGCGCTGGACGTTGGTCGGGAGCTTCTCGAGACGGCGCTCGATCGCCCGGAGGTAGCGGGGGAGATGCTCGAGCTGCGCGTAGCCGGTCCTGCCGACGAAGCCCGGGTAGACGAGCTGCTCGAGCTGCGCCTTGACGTCATTGAGCGCGCCCACCAGTGCGAGGCTCGTGGAGCCCCTGAGCGCCTTGCCGATCCTCAGCGAGGACGCCAGGACCTGCTCGACGATGGCCGTGACCTTGAAGACCGTGTCGATGAGCTCGGCACGGACCTCGTCGTAGAGCGCGTCGAAGGCCGCGCGGTCCCAGGGCAGCGCCGCGGGCACGAGCCTGTCGATGGCGGCGATCGAGCAGTCCGCGATCAGGTCCGCTACCGAGCCGTGCGGGTTCTGGCTGAACGTGAGCTTCTCGCGGTTGTTCAGGTGCTCGAGCACGTACCGGTCCGGCGGCGGGATCCGCAGCGCCAGCAGGCGGATGACGCCGCTGCGGTGCGCGCGCAGCTGGTCCTCCTCGGTCTGGAACACGCGCAGCCCGGCCGTGCCGCGCGGCGCCGCCTTGGTCCGGCCCTCGTCGACGAGTGCGGGATAGCCGGTCACGGTGTGGCCCGCGACGACGGTGCTCGCCGTCCGCGGGATCGTCCCGACACTCCACTCCGTCAGCCCGGTGCGCTCGGCCAGCCCGGAGCCGGAGGCGGGCGAGACGCCTGGGCCCGCCTCCGGCGTCGTGCCTCCACGGGGTGACGTCGCACCCCCACGGGGCGACTTCGTGCCTCCACGGGGTGATCTCGGCGAGGTGGTGGCGGGAGTGGCGCCGAGGGACTCGGCGATCGCGCGCCGCGTGGCCGGGGCGAGCTGCTCCTGCAGGGCCGCGAGGTCCTTCCCGACGCCGAGCACCGTGCCCTTGGGGTCCACGACGCTGAAGGACATGAGCAGGTGGGGTGGGACAGCGTCCCAGTTCCACGAGCCCGGAGGGATGATCTGCCCCTTGAGCCGGCGCAGGACGAGCTCGAGCGACTCCTCGAGCGCGTCTGTGGCGGGGTCGAAGTCGGCGCCGAGGGCCGCGACGGCCTGGCGCGCGACGTCGGGGGCGGGCACGAAGCCCTTGCGCACCTGCTTGGGCAGGGACCTGATGAGCGCGGTGACGAGCTCGGTGCGCAGCCCGGGGATCTGCCACCGGAAGGGCCCGGGGTCGAGCTGGTTGAGGAACAGCACGGGCACCTCGGCGGTCACGCCGTCGGTCGGGTCCGGGGTCCCGCCGGGGGCCACGGGGTGGAACTCGTAGGCGAGCGGCAGGTCGAAGCCGCCCTGGCGCCACACCGTGGGGTAGTCGGCGTCGGCGGCCTGGGCCGACCCTTCGGCGTCCTCGCCCAGCAGCAGGGCGCGGTCGAAGTCGAGGAGGTGCTCGTCCTCGAGCCGCGCCGTCTTCCACCAGGCGTCGAAGTGCCGCTCGGAGACCACGGAGGCAGGCACCCGCGCGTCGTAGAACTCGAACAGTGCCTCGTCGTCCGCGCGCAGGCCGGGGCGGCGCATGCGCGTCTCGAGCTCCTCGACCTCCTCCAGGAGTGCCTGGTTGCGCTTGAAGAAGTGATGGCGCGTGTGCCAGTCGCCCTCGACGAGCGCATGCCGGATGAACAGCTCGCGCGCGAGCGCCGGGTCGATCCGGGCGTAGTTGACGCGGCGCTGCGCGACGAGGGTGACGCCGTAGAGCGTGACCTTCTCGTACGCCATGACCGAGCCGGAGCGCTTGGACCAGTGCGGCTCGGAGTACGTGCGCTTGACGAGGTGCGGGGCGACGAGCTCGGCCCAAGCCGGGTCCATCTTCGCCGCGGTCCGGGCCCACAGCCGGCTCGTCTCGACGAGCTCGGCGGCCATGACGTACGTCGGGCTCTTCTTGAACAGGGCCGAGCCCGGGAAGATCGCGAACCGGGTGCCGCGCGCACCGAGGTACTCGCGCCTGCGCTCGTCGAGGAACCCGATGTGGCTCAGGAGGCCGGCGAGGAGCGACTGGTGGACGGCGTCGTGCTTGCCCACGGGGTCCGTGTCGCGCCCCTGTCCCAGGGAGATCCCGAGCGGGCGGCCGAGCTGGCGCAGCTGCTGGAACAGCTCCTGCCACTCCCGCACCCGCAGGTAGTTGATGAACTCGGCCTTGCACAGGCGCCGGAACGCGGAGGAGGACAGCTCGCGCTGCTGCTCCTGGAGGTAGTTCCACAGGTTCAGGTAGCCCGTGAAGTCCGAGTTCTCGTCCTTGAAACGGGCGTGCTTCTCGTCGGCGGCCTGCCGCTTGCCGGTCTCCTGCGAGGGGCGCTCGCGGGGGTCCTGGATGGTCAGGGCCGCGGCGAGGACCATGACCTCGCGGGCGCAGTCGCGCCGCGCGGCCTCGACGATCATGCGGCCCAGCCGGGGGTCCACCGGCAGCTGCGCGAGCTGGTGGCCGACGGCGGTCAGCCCGCCCCGCTCGCCGGCCCCGCCGGGGCGCTTCCCCCGGCGGCCGCGGCCGCGCTCGTGCGCTGGTCCGGATTCCGCGGGGCCGGATTCCGCGTCGGCGGCGGGCGCCGCACCGCGCTGCTGCTCCCGGCCCGGCTCGACCAGGGCGCCGAGTTCGCGCAGGAGGGTCACGCCGTCGTTGATCGCGCGGGACTCGGGCGGTTCGACGAACGGGAAGGCCGCGACGTCCTTGGGCCCGCGGGCGATCCCCATGGCGGTCATCTGCAGGATCACCGCGGCGAGGTTGGTCCGGAGGATCTCGGGGTCGGTGAACTCGGGCCGGGAGAGGAAGTCCTCCTCGGAGTACAGCCGGATGCAGATGCCGTCCGAGACGCGCCCGCAGCGGCCCGCGCGCTGGTTCGCAGAGGCCTGCGAGACGCGCTCGATCGGCAGGCGCTGGACCTTGGTGCGGTGCGAGTAGCGCGAGATGCGCGCCGTTCCCGTGTCGATGACGTACTTGATGCCGGGGACGGTCAGCGAGGTCTCCGCCACGTTCGTGGCGAGCACGATCCTCCGCTTCCCGCCCGGGGTGAAGACGCGGTGCTGCTCGGCGAGCGAGAGCCGGGCGAACAGGGGCAGGATCTCCGCCCCGGCCATGCGGGGGTTCTTCTGGATCGAGCCGGCGAGGGCCTCGGCCGCGTCGCGGATCTCCCGCTCGCCCGAGAAGAAGATGAGGATGTCGCCGGGCGCCTCGCGGGAGAGCTCGTCCACGGCGTCGCACACGGCGTCGACCGGGTCGCGGTCCTCCTCGAGGGCGTCGTCGCTGCCGGCCACGGAGTCGTCCTCGTCCTCGGAGCCGGCCGGTTCGGCGACGAGGGGGCGGTAGCGGATCTCGACCGGGTAGGTGCGGCCCGAGACTTCGACGATGGGGGCGGGCTCGGGCTCGGCCCCGGCCACCTCACGGGCGAAGTGCCGGGCGAAGCGCTCGGGGTCGATGGTCGCCGAGGTGATGATGACCTTCAGGTCCGGCCGCTGGGGGAGCACCCGCTTGAGGTAGCCGAGGATGAAGTCGATGTTGAGGCTGCGCTCGTGGGCCTCGTCGATGATGATCACCGAGTAGCGCCTCAGGAGCCTGTCGCGCTGGATCTCGGCGAGCAGGATGCCGTCGGTCATGAGCTTGACCTGGGTCTGCGGGCCGACCTCGCCCGTGAAGCGCACCTGGAAGCCGACCTCGGCGCCGAGCTCGACGTCCAGCTCCTCGGCGATGCGCTCGGCGACGGTGCGCGCGGCGAGCCGGCGCGGCTGCGTGTGGCCGATCAGGCCCTTCTCGCCGAGGCCGAGCTCGAGGCACATCTTGGGGATCTGCGTGGTCTTCCCCGAGCCCGTCTCACCGGCGATGATCGTGACCTGGTTCGCGGCGATGGCCTCCATGAGCTCGTCGCGGCGCTCGGAGACCGGGAGGGCGGCGGGGTACGTGATCGTCAGGGCCATGGCTGACCCAGTCTAGTGCCGCCCCTCATAGGGGCCGGAAGCGGACAGCAGAGCACCCCCGGTCCATAGGACCGGGGGTGCAGGGGTGCCCTCGATAGGATTCGAACCTACGGCCTTCTGCTCCGGAGGCAGACGCTCTATCCACTGAGCTACGAGGGCAGCTCGTGTTTCCCTCGCGGGAACTCACCGAGCTTATCAGGTGCTGACCGGCGCCATGCAAACCGGCCCTGCCGCCGCTACTCCTTGTAGTTCTCCACGACGTCGGCGGGGCGCACACTCGCCTCGTCGGGGTCCTCGCCGAACTCGCGCTTGGCGCGGCGCTGGCGCAGGAGGTCCCAGCACTGGTCGAGCTGCGCCTCCAGCTCGCCGAGGCGCCCCGTGCCCTTCTCGGCGCTGCCTGCCCCCGGCGTGCCGCGGAGCGAGTGCTCCTCGTCGATGAGCTGGCGGATACGGTCCTGGATGTCGTTGTCCATGACCAGCACGATAGCGTCAGGGGGTGGCAGAAGAACATGGGGGGACCCGCGGGCGCAGGCCCTGGCGCGGCCGCACCCTCATCCTGGTCGGGCTGCTGGCCGTGGCCTTCACCCTCCGCATCGCGGTGACGAGCGTTCCGGCGCTCACCGACCGGATCGCGGGGGAGATGTTCCTGCCGTCCTGGCTCATGGGCATCCTCGGCATGCTCCCCACGGCGCTGTTCGGCGTCGCCGGCCTGCTCACGCCCCTCCTCATGCGTGCCTGGAGCGTCGAGGCCATCGCGGTGGCCGCGATGGGGGCCGCTGCCGCCGGCCAGATCGTCAGGGCCGTGGCGCCGGAGACCGGACTCTTCCTCGCGGGCTCCGCCCTCGCGCTCGCCGGCATGGGCGCGGGCAACGTGGTCCTGCCGCCCATGGTGCGCAAGTACTTCCCCGACCGCGTCGGGCTCCTGACGGCCCTCTACGTGACCGTCATCAACGTCGGGACCACCGTGCCGCCGCTGCTCGCCGTGCCCGTGGCCGACGCCGCCGGCTGGCGGACCTCCCTCGGCTGGTGGGCGGCCGTCAATGTCCTCGCGGTCGTGCCCTGGCTGACCGTCTGGGCCGCCCGCCGCCCGCGCCGCGCGAAGGCCCCCGCCGCCGCGGCCGGCGCAGGGCCGCACCCGACGCAGGCCGCGGACGACGGCGCGACGCCGCCCCGCGCCGTCGTCCGCGGCTGGCATTCGCCCGCCGCCTGGGCGCTCGCCCTGCTGTTCGGCTGCACGTCGCTGAACACCTACACGATGTTCGCGTGGCTGCCCTCGATCGTGGGCGCGGCCGGACTGGGGGCCGCGGCCGCCGGGTTCCAGCTCTCGCTCTTCGCCGGTCTGGGCCTGCCGCTCAGCCTCGCGGTGCCGGTCCTCGCGGCGAAGCTGCGCAACCCGTTCCCGGTCGTCGCCTTCGGGGTGGCGACGTTCGCCGCCGGCTACCTGGGCCTTGCCCTCGCGCCCGGCACGGCGACATGGCTGTGGTCCACGCTCGCCGGACTCGGGCCGGCGACCTTCCCCCTCGCGCTCGTCCTCGTGAATCTGCGCACCAGGTCCCACCAGGCGGCCGGCGCCGTCTCGGGCTTCGCCCAGGGAATCGGCTACGTCGTGGCCTGCGCGGGGCCGCTTGCCGCGGGCTTCCTCCACGACGCGACCGGGGCCTGGACGGCCTCGTTCGCGTTCCTGGGCCTCACCCTCGCGGTCCTCGGCGTCTCCGGCTGGGTCATCAGCCGCCCGCACTTCATCGACGAGCACCCCGGGGTGGTCGTCCGGCGGGGAACGGCGCCCGCTGAGCCGGCCGCACGGCCGGGACCATGACGGGCGCGGTTTCAGCGCGGACACGCCGCGCCGGTAGGCTAGGGGGGTGACTCCCGAAGAACTTTCCTCCGCCATTTCTGCCTGCCTCGCCGACGCCGTGCGCGCCGGCGAGATCTCCGTGGACGTGCCGGAGGAGATCCGCGTGGAGCGGCCCAAGAACCGCGACCACGGGGACTGGGCCACGAACATCGCCCTCCAGCTCGGCAAGCGGGCAGGCATGGCGCCGCGGCAGCTCGCCGAACTCATCGCCGGGCGCCTCGCCACCATGGAAGGCGTCGCGTCCGTGGACATCGCGGGCCCGGGCTTCCTCAACGTCACGCTCGACGCCGCCGCGGCCGGCGCGCTCGCCAAGGCGATCGTCGAGGCAGGGACCGCCTACGGCACGAACGACGCGCTCTCGGGCCACGTCATCAACATGGAGTTCGTCTCCGCCAACCCGACCGGGCCCCTGCACATCGGGCACACCCGCTGGGCGGCCCTCGGCGACTCGATCGCGCGCGTGCTGCGGGCCTCGGGCGCGGACGTCACCCGCGAGTACTACATCAACGACGCGGGCAACCAGATGAACGTCTTCGCGAACTCCGTGCTCTCCAGGCTGCACGGCCGCGATGTCCCCGAGGGCGGCTACCCGGGCCAGTACATCGTCGACCTCGGCCACCAGGTGCTCTCCGCCCACCCCGACCTGCGCGAGCTGACCGACGAGGCCGCGCTGCCGATCGTGCGCGAGGCCGCCTACGCCGCGCAGATGAAGGACATCAGGGCCACGCTCGCAGAGTTCGACGTCGAGTTCGACGTCTACTTCTCCGAGCGGGAGGGGCTGCACGAGTCCGGCGCGATCGAGACCGCCGTCAAGCGGCTGCGCGAGCAGGGCCACGTCTTCGACGCCGACGGCGCCGTGTGGCTGCGCACCACCGACTTCGGCGACGACAAGGACCGCGTGCTCATCCGGGCCAACGGCGAGCCCACCTACTTCGCCGCCGACGCCGCCTACTACCTGTCGAAGAAGGACCGCGGCTTCGACGAGAAGGTCTACCTCCTCGGCGCCGACCACCACGGCTACGTCAACAGGCTCAAGGCCATCGCGGCCTGCGCCGGCGACGACCCCGAGGCGGCCATCGAGGTGCTCATCGGCCAGCTGGTCTCCGTCAACGGGGCCAAGCTCTCCAAGCGCGCGGGCAACATCATCGAGCTCAAGGACCTCATCGAGTGGCTCGGCAAGGACGCCGTGCGCTACTCCCTCGCCCGCTACCCCGCGGACTCGCCCCTCACGCTCGACCCCGAGCTGCTGAAGAAGAACTCGAACGAGAACCCCGTGTTCTACGTCCAGTACGCGCATGCCCGCTCCCGCGGGGCCGCGCGCAACGCCGAGGCCGCCGGCGTGGCCCGCAGCGTGGACGGGGCGGACGTGTTCGACGCGGCCCTGCTGACGCACCCGAGCGAGAACGACCTCCTGGCGCGCCTCGCGGCGTACCCGTCGATCGTGGCCAAGGCCGCCGAGTTCCGCGAGCCGCACCGCGTGGCACGCCACCTCGAGGCCGTCGCGAGCGCCTACCACTCGTGGTACGACAACTGCCGGATCGCGCCCCAGGGCGACGAGAAGGTCACCGACCTCAACCGGACGCGCCTGTGGCTCAACGACGCGACGAGCCAGGTCCTCGCCAACGGGCTCGGCCTCCTCGGCGTCTCCGCCCCGGAGAGGATGTAGGCCCATGGCCGAGATGACGGCGGCCGGCGCCGCCTCCCCGCTCGCCCCCGCCTGGCTCGGAGTCCCCGAGGAGCCCAACCGGCTCGTCCCCGCGCTGTGGGCGCACGACGTCGAGCGCGGCCCGGGCGGCCAGCTCACCGTCGCCGGCCTGCCGGTGGCGGAGATCAAGGCCGCCCACGGCTCCCCGGTCTTCGTCCTGAGCGAGGCCGACTTCCGCGCCCGGGCCCGCGCCTTCAAGACCGCCTTCGATGCGGCGTTCGCCGACCTCTGCGGGGGAGTGGACGTCTACTACGCGGGCAAGTCCTTCCTCTGCACCGCCGTCGCCACCTGGGTGCGCCAGGAGGGTCTGCGCCTCGACACTGCCTCGGGCGGCGAGCTCGCGGTCGCCGCCCGCGCCGGCACGCCCGGCGGCCTCATCGGGCTGCACGGCAACAACAAGTCCGACGCCGAGATCGCCCGCGCCCTCGAGCTGGGGGTGGGGCGCATCATCGTGGACAGCCTCGACGAGCTCGAGCGCGTCGCGGCGATCGCGGCGGCGCGCGGCACCGACACCCCCGGCAGCGAGGCGCCGCGGGCCAAGGTCATGCTCCGGCTCACCCCGGGGGTGCACGCGCACACGCACGAGTTCATCGCCACCGCCCACGAGGACCAGAAGTTCGGCCTGTCCATGGCACCGGGGACGGCCAGCGCGTCTTTCGCCGGCGCGGGGTCCGACGCGGCCCCGAGCATGGCCGAGGAGGCCGTCGCGGCCGCCGCGGGGCACGACAGCATCGAGCTCCTCGGCGTCCACTGCCACATCGGCTCGCAGATCTTCGAGCCCGACGGCTTCGAGGCCGCGGCCGTGCGGCTGCTCGAGTTCGTCGCCGCGATGCGGTCGGCGTACGGCGTCGCCCTGCCCGAACTCGACCTCGGCGGCGGGTACGGCATCGCCTACCTCCCCGGTGATGCGCCGCGTCCGCCGGCCGAGATCGCCCGGGCGCTGGCCGGCGTCGTGCGCGCCACGTGCGACCGGCTCGGCATCGCCGTCCCGCGGATCTCGATCGAGCCGGGCCGGGCGATCGTGGGGTCCACGACCTTCACCCTCTACGAGGTGGGGACCATCAAGGACGTCGTCGTCGATCTCCCCGAGGGCGGCGGCACGGCCGTGCGCCGGTACATCTCGGTGGACGGCGGCATGAGCGACAACGCGCGCCCAGTCCTGTACGACGCCGACTACTCCGTGGCCCTGGCCAACCGCACCTCCGGCGCCGCGCCGCAGCTGGTCCGCGTGGTGGGCAAGCACTGCGAGAGCGGCGACATCGTGGTCCGCGACGCCTACCTGCCCGCGGACGTGCGCGCCGGCGACCTGCTGGCCGTGCCTGGGACCGGGGCCTACTGCTGGGCGCTGTCGAGCAACTACAACTACCTCGCGCGCCCCGGCGTGCTGGCCGTCCGCGACGGCGCGGCCCGCTGGATCGTGCGCGGCGAGACCGAAGAGGACCTGCTCTCCCGCGACATGGGCGCATGACCGCCCGAGGCGAGAGACCGTGGGACAGACGACGATGGGAGCGACCATGACGGAGACCAGCGAGGCCCCCCAGCCCCAGGCCGGCCTTGAGCCCGGGCCCGAGGCGGGACGCGTGATCAAGGTGGCGCTGCTGGGCGGCGGCACCGTGGGCTCACAGGTGGCCCGGATCCTCCTGGACGACGCCGAGGCGCTCGCCGCCCGTGCCGGAGCGAGACTCCAGCTCGTCGGCATCGCCGTGCGCAACGTGGACGCCCCCCGCGACGTCGAGCTCCCGCGCGGGCTCTACACGACCGATGCGGAGGGCCTCGTGGACTCCGCGGACCTCGTGATCGAGCTCATGGGCGGCATGGAGCCGGCGCGCACCCACATCCTCGCCGCCCTGCGGCGCGGTGCCTCCGTGGTCACGGGCAACAAGGCCCTGCTCGCCCAGGACGGCGCGACGCTGTTCGACGAGGCCGACGCCAACGCGGCCGAGCTGAACTTCGAGGCGGCCGTGGCCGGGGCCATCCCGATCATCCGGCCGATCCGCGAGAGCCTCTCGGGCGACCGCATCACCCGCGTGCTCGGGATCGTCAACGGCACCACCAACTTCATCCTCGACGCGATGGACACGACCGGCGCGCAGTTCGCCGACGTCCTGGCCGAGGCCCAGCGGCTCGGCTACGCCGAGGCGGACCCCACCGCCGACGTGGAGGGGCTCGACGCCGCGGCGAAGGCCGCCATCCTCGCCTCGCTCGCGTTCCACACGCGCGTCTCGCTCGACGACGTCCGCTGCGAGGGCATCACGAACGTGAGCGCCGCGGACATCGCCGCCGCCCAGGACGCAGGGCTGACGATCAAGCTCCTCGCGATCGCCGAGCTCGTCCCGCTCGAGGCTGCGGGCGGCTCCGAGGGCGCCAGCGACGGCGCGGCCGCCGCGCCCCGCGAGGGCGTGAGCGTCCGGGTCCACCCGACCCTGCTGCCGCGCACCCACCCGCTCGCGGCCGTCCGCGGGGCCTACAACGCGGTGTTCATCGAGGCCGAGAACGCCGGCTCGCTCATGTTCTACGGCGCCGGCGCCGGCGGCGCCCCCACCGCGTCCGCAATCATGGGCGACGTCGTCACGACGGCCCGCCGCCTCCTGGCCGGCTCGCCCGGCCGGACCGGCACGGCGACCCGCACGCTCCCGCTCGTCGGCCCCGAGGCCGTGACGACCAGCTACAGCATCGGCCTCGAGGTCGCCGACCAGCCCGGCGTCCTGGCCCGCGTCGCCGCCGTCTTCGCCGAGCACGGCGTCTCCATCGAGACGATGCGCCAGCGGATCGACGGGGCAGAGCCCGCCGCGGAGGGCGCCGCCGGCCGGCCCGAGGGCCGCCGCGCCGAACTGCGCTTCGTGACCCACCGTGCCTCGGAGGCCGCCCTCGCGGCCACCGTCGCCGACATCAAGAACCTGGACGTCGTCGAATCCGTGACGAGCGTCCTGCGAGCCGAAGGAGTCTAGTGGCCCACCAGTGGCGCGGAGTCATCCGCGAGTATGCAGACCGCCTGCCCGTCACCGCCTCTACGCGCGTGATCACGCTCGGCGAGGGCGGCACCCCGCTGGTGCACGCCCAGAAGCTCTCGGAGCTGACCGGCTCGACGGTCTACCTCAAGGTCGAGGGCATGAACCCGACCGGCTCGTTCAAGGACCGTGGCATGACCATGGCGATGACGGCCGCCGTCCAGGCCGGGGCCCAGGCCGTGGTGTGCGCGTCGACGGGCAACACGTCGGCGTCCGCCGCGGCCTACGCCACCTCCGCGGGGCTCACCTGCGCGGTCCTCGTGCCCGAGGGCAAGATCGCGATGGGCAAGCTCAGCCAGGCGATCGCCCACGGCGCCACCCTGCTCCAGGTCGACGGCAACTTCGACGACTGCCTCGAGATCGCCCGCAAGCTCGCCGACGCGTACCCGGTCTTCCTCGTGAACTCGGTGAACCCGGCGCGCATCCAGGGCCAGAAGACCGCGGCGTTCGAGATCGTCGACGCGCTCGGCGACGCCCCGGACATCCACGTGCTCCCGGTGGGCAACGCGGGCAACATCTCGGCGTACTGGAAGGGCTACAAGGAGTACGCCACGGCCACGGAGTATGCGTTCGACGGCGCGCCCGCGCGCACGCTCGAGGCCGTCTCCACCAGGCTGCCCGCCATGTGGGGCTTCCAGGCCGCCGGCGCCGCGCCCTTCGTGGCCGGCCACCCCATCACCCACCCCGAGACGATCGCCACCGCGATCCGGATCGGCAACCCGGCCTCGTGGGAGACCGCCGTGGCCGCCCGCGACGAGTCCGGGGGCCTCATCGACGCCGTGACCGACGAGGAGATCCTCTCGGCGCACCGCTGGCTCTCCGCCCGCGAGGGCGTCTTCGTCGAGCCCGGCTCCGCCGCGAGCGTGGCCGGCCTGATCAAGATGCACGAGGCCGGCCGCGTCCCGACCGGGAAGACCATCGTGTGCACCGTGACGGGCCACGGCCTCAAGGACCCGCAGTGGGCCCTCCGGACCGCCGACGGCGGCGAGGTGGAGCCCGTCAAGGTGGGCAACGACGTCGTGAGCGTCGCGGCCGCGCTGGGCCTCGAGTAGGCCCGCCGATGACGGCACCGACGACGGCGGCCGCCGAGTCGCTGCGCACCGTCGCCGCCGGGCAGCGCGTCACCGTGCGCGTCCCGGCGACGAGCGCGAACCTCGGCCCGGGGTACGACAGCCTGGGGCTGGCCCTTGCGATGTACGACACCGTGACCGTCGAGACGACCGACGGCGGCGGCCTCGCCTTCGAGCTGCGCGGCGAGGGCGCCGACACCCTCCCTCGCGACGAGAGCCACCTCGTGGTCCGCACCCTCGAGGCCGCGCTCGCACGCCTCGGCTACCGGCATGCCGGCCTGGCCCTGACGGCCGAGAACGTGAGCCCGCACGGCCGCGGCCTGGGCTCGTCGGCCTCGGCGACGGTGGCCGCGGTCCTCGCGGCCGCGGCGCTCGTGGCCCCAGGGGACCGCTCGGACCGGGCGTGGGCGCTCCAGCTCTGCAGCGAGATCGAGGGGCACCCGGACAACGTGGCGCCCGCGATCTACGGCTCCCTCGCCCTCTCGTGGCAGGACGGGGAGGTGTTCCGGACCGCCATCGCCGAGGTCGCGCCCAGCGTCGTGCCCATCGTGGCGATCCCCGACTACGAGCTCTCGACCGAGCTGGCACGCTCGCTCCTGCCCTCGTCGGTGCCGCACCACGCGGCCGCGGCGAACGCCGGCCGCGCGGCCCTGCTCGTGCACGCGCTCACGAAGGACCCGTCGCTGCTCCTTCCGGCCACGGAGGACTACCTCCACCAGGGCTACCGCTCGAGCGCGATGGAGCCCAGCGCGCGGCTCATCGCGGCCCTGCGGGCCGAGGGCCACGCCGCCGTCGTCTCCGGCGCCGGACCCACCGTGCTGGCCCTCGCCGACGGCGAGGAGGAGGCGCGCGAGGTGCAGGCCGCCGTCGAGCGCTTCACCCACGGGGTGCTCGACGCGGAGCAGGGCGCGGTGGCCATGACACGCTGGCGTGTTGCACGTCTGGCCGTGGACCGCGAAGGTGCTAGAGTGGACGTGCACCCACGGTAAATCTGTTCAGCGGTAAAATTTCCATCGGTGAAATTTCCAGTGGTGAATCTGCCCTCGGCGACTAGGCCCGGGCACTGCGCGCCGCCTCCGTGATCCAGCCCCGTGCCATGGGTGCCGCCCCTCCAGCTCTGTGCCTCGGTCCGGCTGCCTGCGCCTTCTCCGCGCGGCAGCAGCGGCATCGAAGGCCACTCAGGCTCGGGGCGGGCTGAATGACTACGGTGCTGCCCGGCCATCTGGCCTCGCAGCGCCACAGCCTGGCCGCCGCTCTCGTCGGCGGCCACGACCACGATGCGCCGGACCATGAGAAGCCGGCGTCTCGACTCCGGAAGGACCATCCGTGACACAGACCACTGAGCTGAACCCAGCAGTGGAAGCTTCCTCCGCGTCCGAGTCCAAGGGGATCGCCGGCCTCAAGCTCGCGCAGTTGCAGGCCTTGGCGTCCCAGCTGGGCATCACCGGTGGGTCCCGCATGCGCAAGGGCGACCTTGTCGCCGCGATTACCGCCCACCAGAAGGGCGAGCCGCTGGCTCGTCCCGCCGAGCGCCGCCGCCCGGCCGCGAAGGCCGAGGCCACCGCCGAGCTTCCCCTGCCCGAGACGCAGGCCGCCGCCCCCGCCCCGGCGGCCGAGGCCGAGGCTGCCGCCCCGGCGCGCGGCCGTGGCCGCACCCGCCGCCGTGCGGGCAGCGACGGCGTGGTGACGCCCACCGCCGGGGAACAGGCCGCCCCGGCCGAGGCCGCCCCCGAGGCCGCTCCCTCCGCCCCGGAGGCCGCCCCTGCAGCGCAGGAGGCCCCTGAGACCGGGACGCGCCCGAGCCGCACCCGCAACCGCAACCGCCGCGCAGAGGCCGGGCAGGGGGCCGCCGAGGCCGCCCAGCCCGCCCGCGAGGAGGGCGCCCCCGAGGCGGCCGCCCCCGAGCGCACCGAGGCCGGCCAGCGTACCGAGGCCGGCCAGGCTGCTCCGTCGGAGGCCGAGGGCCGCCACGAGGAGGCCGGCGAGGGCCGCGGCCGCCGCGATCGCGGCCAGCAGGACCGTTCCGAGCGCCAGGAGCGCCGCCGCGACGAGGGCGAGCGCCAGGACCGTTCCGAGCGCCAGGACCGCCGCCGCGACGGCGGCGAGGGCCAGGACCGTTCCGAGCGCCAGGACCGCCGCCGCGACGAGGGCGACGGCGAGGAGGGCGGCTCGCGCCGCTCCCGCCGCAACCGCCGCGGCCGTGACCGTGACGAGTCCCAGCAGGGCGGCCGCAACGACCGCTTCCGCGACCGCAACGAGCGCCGCCGCGGCCGCAACGCCGGCCCCGAGGTCGACGAGACCGAGGTGACCGAGGACGACGTCCTCCTGCCCGTCGCCGGCATCCTCGACGTCCTCGAGAACTACGCCTTCATCCGCACCTCCGGCTACCTCCCGGGCCCGAACGACGTCTACGTCCCCCTCACCCAGGTCAAGAAGTACGGCCTGCGCAAGGGCGATGCTGTCGTGGGCGCCATCCGCGCCCCCCGCGACGGCGAGGAGAACCAGGGCGGCAGCGCCCAGGGCGGCGGCCGGCACGGCAGCAACCGCCAGAAGTTCAACGCCCTCGTGCGCGTCACGAGCGTCAACGGCAAGAGCTCTGAGGAGATGAAGAACCGGGTCGAGTTCACCAAGCTCGTCCCGCTCTACCCCTCGGAGCGCCTCCGCCTCGAGACGGACCCCAAGAAGATCGGCCCGCGCGTCATCGACCTGGTCGCGCCGATCGGCAAGGGCCAGCGCGGCCTCATCGTCTCCCCGCCCAAGGCCGGCAAGACGCTGATCCTGCAGTCCATCGCGAACGCGATCACCATCAACAACCCTGAGGTCCACCTCATGATGGTGCTCGTGGACGAGCGGCCCGAAGAGGTCACGGACATGCAGCGCTCGGTCAAGGGCGAGGTCATCGCCTCGACCTTCGACCGTCCGGCGGACGACCACACGACGGTCGCCGAGCTCGCGATCGAGCGTGCCAAGCGCCTCGTCGAGATGGGCATGGACGTCGTGGTGCTCCTCGACTCGATGACCCGCCTCGGCCGCGCCTACAACCTGGCCGCGCCGGCCTCGGGCCGCATCCTCTCGGGCGGCGTCGACTCGGCCGCGCTCTACCCGCCGAAGCGCTTCTTCGGTGCGGCGCGCAACATCGAGAACGGCGGCTCGCTGACGATCCTCGCCACCGCGCTCGTGGAGACCGGTTCCAAGATGGACGAGGTCATCTTCGAGGAGTTCAAGGGCACCGGCAACATGGAGCTCCGCCTGTCCCGCGCCCTCGCGGACAAGCGCATCTTCCCGGCCGTGGACGTCAACGCGTCCGGCACGCGCCGCGAGGAGAACCTGCTCTCGCCGGAGGAGGTCAAGATCATGTGGCGCCTGCGCCGCGTGCTCTCGGGCCTCGACACGCAGCAGGCCCTCGAGCTGCTCACCACGAAGATCCGCGAGACCGGGTCGAACGTCGAGTTCCTCCTGCAGGTGCAGAAGACGACGCTCGCCGGCAAGGGCGAGAGCGACAGGCA
>NZ_BAAGSN010000003.1:117978-337394 GCF_054782415.1 Sinomonas soli
GTGAGCCGGTACCGGCTCACCCCTTCCTCCTGCACCGTCCCCAGAAAGGCCCTCACATGTTCGAGTCCGTGCAAGGACTGCTGGACGAGCACGCCGAGATCCAGAAGCAGCTCAGCGACCCCGCGGTCTACCAGGACCAGGCGCAGGCGCGGAAGCTCGGGCGGCGATCCGCCCAGCTCAACGGCATCGTCGAGGCCTACAACCGCTGGAAGCAGCTCGGCGACGACCTCGAGGCGGCCGAGGAGATGGCCGAGGAGGATCCCGAGTTCGCGGCCGAGGTCCCGGTCCTCAAGGAGGGGCACGAGAACGCCCAGGAGAAGCTGCGCCGGCTCCTCATCCCGCGGGACCCCAACGACGCCCGCAACGTGATCCTCGAGATCAAGGGCGGCGAGGGCGGCGACGAGGCAGCGCTCTTCGCCGCCGACCTCACCCGCATGTACACGCGCTACGCCGAGTCGAAGGGCTGGAAGACCGAGGTGCTCTCCTCGACCGAGTCCGACCTCGGCGGGTACAAGGACATCCAGATCGCAGTCAAGGGCAGCTCGAGCGACCCGGCTGAGGGCGTGTTCGCCCACCTCAAGTACGAGGGCGGCGTGCACCGCGTCCAGCGCGTGCCCGTCACCGAGTCGCAGGGCCGCATCCACACCTCCGCCGCCGGCGTCCTCGTCTTCCCCGAGGTGGACGAGCCCGAGGAGATCGAGATCGGCGCCAACGACCTCAAGATCGACGTCTACCGTTCCTCGGGTCCCGGCGGACAGAGTGTCAACACGACGGACTCGGCCGTGCGCATCACCCACCTTCCCACGGGCATCGTGGTGGCGATGCAGAACGAGAAGTCCCAGCTGCAGAACCGCGAGGCCGCCATGCGCGTGCTCCGCTCCCGCCTGCTCGCGCACCAGCAGGAGCAGATCGACGCCGAGAACGCCGAGGCGCGCAAGTCCCAGGTGCGCACCATGGACCGCTCCGAGCGCATCCGCACCTACAACTACCCCGAGAACCGCATCGCGGACCACCGCACCGGGTACAAGGCGTACAACCTCGACGCGGTCATGGACGGGGACATCGGCCCGGTCATCCAGTCCTGCATCGACATGGACGAGCAGCACCGGCTCGAGGCGCTCGGCGAATGACCGACGGGGTCGGCCGCGGGCCCGGCGGGGGAGCGCAGCCGGAGGCCGAGGGCGACCTCGGCGCCGCGCTGCGGCGCGCAGCCGCGATCCTGGCCGAGGCCGGCGTGCCGAGCCCGCGCGTCGACGCGGAGCTCCTCGCAGAGCACCTGCTCGCCCATGCGCCCGCGGGGGACCTGCTGGGCGGCGGGGGCCTGGGGCGCCTGCGGGCGCTTGCGATTGCCGGCCATCCCGTCCCTGACGGCTTCTGGGACCTCGTCGCGGAGCGCGCCCGGCGCGTGCCGCTGCAGCACCTCACGGGCAGGGCACCCTTCCGCCACCTCACGCTCGCCGTGGGGCCCGGCGTGTTCGTCCCCCGGCCCGAGACCGAGGGCGTGGTCCAGGTGGCCCTGGACTGGATCGCGGAGCACTTCCCGGCCGCGCTCGCTCCCGCCCCGGGGGACGCGCCCGACGCGGAGGGGCCGGCCCGCACGGGCCGGCGCCCCGTCGTCGTCGACCTCGGCACGGGGTCGGGGGCGATCGCCGCGTCCGTGGCGCACGAGGTGCCCGGCGCCGCGGTCCACGCGGTGGAGCTGTCGGAGCTCGCGCACGCGTGGGCGGCGCGGAACCTCGCGCTGCCCGAGGTGGGCGGCCGCGTCCGGCTCGTGCGCGGCGACCTGCGCACGGCACTGCCGGAGCTGGACGGCGCCGTGGACGTGGTGGTGACCAACCCGCCGTACATCCCGCCGGGCATGGTCCCGCGGGACCCGGAGGCGGCCCTGCACGACCCCGAGATGGCCCTCTACGGGGGAGCCGACGGCGGCCTCGAGCTTCCGCTGGCCGCTGCGGCCACGGCCGCGCGGCTCCTCGTCCCCGGCGGGTTCCTGGTCATGGAGCACGCCGAGGTGCAGGCCGGGCGCATCGCCGGACGGCTGGCCTCGAGCCCGCACTGGACCGCGGTGCGCTCGCACAACGACCTCAACGGCCTCCCGCGCGCCACGAGCGCCGTGCGCCGGTGAGGCCCGGACAGGGCACGGCAGAGCCCGTGGAAGAATGGTCGCCGTGACGACCGCGACCTACAACTGCACCGATCCCCAGCAGCGCGCCGAGGGCCTCGCCCATGCCCAGCGCGCGATCGCCCAGAAGCAGTGCATCGTGATGCCGACGGACACGGTCTACGGCATCGCCGCCGACGCCTTCTCGGCCCAGGCCGTCGCCACGCTCCTGGCCGCCAAGGGCCGCGGCCGCTCGATGCCCCCGCCCGTGCTGATCCCGAGGCTGCAGACCATGGACGGCCTCGCCACGGACGTGCCGGCCGCCGGCCGCGCCCTCGCCGAGAAGTTCTGGCCCGGGCCCCTCACGCTCATCTTCCACGCGCAGCCCTCGCTGACCTGGGACCTGGGGGAGACCAAGGGCACGGTGGCCCTGCGCATCCCCGACGACGAGCTCGCCCAGGCGCTCCTGACCATCACCGGCCCGCTCGCCGTCTCGAGCGCGAACCGCACCGGCCACGCGGCGGCCCAGACCGCCGCGGAGGCCCGGGACCAGCTCGCCGAGAGCGTGGAGGTCTACCTCGAGGAGGGCTTCCGCCCGACCGGCGGGGACGGGGCCGGCTCCGCGGGACTGCCCTCGACCATCATCGACTGCACGGGGGAGCACCTGCGCATCGTGCGCCAGGGCGCGCTCAGCCTCGAAGCGATCCGCGAGGTCGCCCCCGACGTGCTGGGCCTCGGCGAGGAGCCCGTGGCCGAGGAGCCCGTGGCTGAGGCGGCACCTGCGGAGGCCCCGGCCGAGGAGCCGCCGGCTGAGGCGGCACCTGCGGACGCCCCTCAGGACCTCCCGGCGGAGGCCTCGGCCGAGGAGGCCCCGGCGGGGGAGACTGCCGCCAAGGCCCCGGGGACCGGCGAGCAGGCAGAGCTCCCGCCCGCATGAGCGCCACGGAATCCGCCCCTGCACCCTTTGAGGCCGGGACCGCGGAGGCGCCCCCGCGCGTCGTCGCCGTCGTCGTGAGCTTCAACCGCCGCGAGCTGCTCGCGCGCACCCTCGCGGGCCTCGCGTCCGGGAGCATGCTGCCCGCGGCGGTGGTGGTCGTGGACAACGCCTCGACGGACGGCTCGGCCGAGTTCGTCCGCACGCTCGAGACGCCGCTGGCGATCGACCTCGTGGAGCTCGGCACCAACGTGGGCGGCGCCGGCGGCTTCACCGTCGGGATCGAGCGGGCCGTGCTCGACCACGGCGCGGACCTCGTCTGGGTCATGGACGACGACACCGAGCCGCACGCCGACACCCTCGCCGCGGCCGTCGACGCGTGGACGCGGTACGCGCAGGCACCCGAGCACCGCCCCACCGTGCTCGCCAGCCACGTGGTCTGGTCCGACGGTCGCGAGCATCCCATGAACTCCATGCGCAAGCGGCTCGGCGTGACCGCCGCCCAGCGCCGCCGCGCCGCAGCCGTCGGGGCCCGCCCGATCCGCAGCGCCTCCTTCGTCTCGTGCTTCCTCGCCGGCGACGCGGTGCGGGCGCTCGGCCTGCCCGTCGCGGACTACTTCCTCTGGGGCGACGACTTCGAGTACACGACGCGGCTCGCCCGCTTCCATGACGCGATCCAGGTCCCGGGCTCCGTGGTCACCCACCACACCAAGAAGTTCGGCACCACCGACGTTGACCCCGGCCCCCGGTTCTACTACGAGGTCCGCAACCGGTTCTGGCTCTACGGCCGCACGCATTCGCTCGCTCCCTGGGAGCGGCTCGCGTACACGTACGCGACCGCGCGGATCTGGGCAAGGACCTTCGCCAAGTCCTCCGACCGCCGGCTCCTCGCGGGGTGCCTCGCCCGGGGCATGCGGGACGCCCTCCGCGCGCCGCGCAGCAACGCAGAGGTCCTCGCGGGCATCTACCCGCTCCGCCCCGTGCCGGAGCTCCCGCCCGCGGCGCCGCTGCCGGCGGGCGAGCCCTTCAGCCTCCTGCTGCCGGTGTACGACGGCGACACCGCCGGCCGCTTCCGCCGCGCGCTCGCCTCGAGCACCGCCGAGCAGGAGCGCCCGCCGGCGGAGGTTGTCATCGTCCGCGACGGGCCGGTGCACGCCGAGCTCCAGGCCGCGCTCGACGACGCGCAGGCCATCGCCGGGCCGGCGACCGCCGTCAGGGTGCTGGCGCTGCCGGCCAACGTCGGCATCACCGCGGCCCTCGACCTCGGTCTGGCCGCCTGCAGCCACGCCGTCGTCGCCCGGGCCGACGCGGACGACATCTCGCTGCCGCGGCGGTTCGCCGCCCAGCTTCCCGTCATCGAGGCCGGCGCCGACCTGGTGGGCAGCGCCATGGAGGAGATCGGCGACGACGAGGCGGCAGTCCTCGCCACGCGATCGGTCCCGACCTCTCCGCCGCAGATCCGCGCGGCCGCCCGCGCCCGGAACCCGATCTCGCACCCCACAGTGGTCTTCAGGCGCGCCGCCGCGGAGGCGGTGGGCGGGTACCAGTCGGTGCCGGCCGCCGAGGACTACTGGCTGTGGGCGCGGATGATCGCGGCGGGGGCGGCGGTGCGCAACCTCGCCGAACCGCTCGTGCGCTACCGCGTCTCGGGCGGAGCCTACGAGCGGCGCGGCGGCCTGCGGGTGCTCGCGAACGACGTCGCCACCCAGGACCAGCTCCTCGCGGGCGGCTTCATCACGCGGGCCGACTGGCTGCGCAACGTGGGCATCCGGGCGGTGTACCGCTTCCTGCCCACGTCGGTGCGCGCCGGGCGGTACCGCCGCATGGTCGCGCCGCGCAGCTGAGCCTGAACGTGCCGTCCGGCGCGGCAGAGTATCTTGGACACGCACGCGGGGCACACGCCGGACGCCCCCACGGAAGAGAGTCACTGAAACGCGCATGAGCTTCTCCGCACCAACGCCGGAGGCCCCGAGGCCGGTGCTGTGGCGCTGGATCCAGTTCGTCCTGGATGCCGGAGCATGGACGCTGGCCATCCTCGTCGCCGTCGTCCTCCGCTACGAGCTCACTGAGCAGACCCTCACCCCCAACGGTGTCGCGGCCTTCAGCCTGCTCGCGATCCTGTGCCAGGCGGTCGTCGGCTTCAGCATGGCCCTGTACCAGGGCCGCTACAGCTTCGGCTCGTTCGAGGAGGCCAGGCTCCTGGTCTCGGTCACGCTCATCGTGGCGACGATCCTCGTGCTCCTGAGCACGTTCCTCGGCTTCAGCCTCCAGATTCCGCGCAGCACCGGCGTCATCGCGTTCCCGTTCGCCGCATTGTTCATGGCGGCGAGCCGCTACGCGAAGCGCATGTGGGTCGAGAGTCGGCAGAAGCCCGGCGAGAACGCCCAGCAGGCCCTCGTCTACGGTGCTGGCTTCCTCGGCTCGAACCTCGTCACCCGCATGATGCAGGACCCGAAGTCGCCGTACTACCCGGCCGGCTTCGTGGACGACGACCCCGCGAAGAAGCACCTGCGGGTCTCCTCGGTCCAGGTGCTCGGCACCGGCGAGGATCTGCCCGACCTCATCCGCCGCACGCGGTCGACGGCGCTCATCCTCGCCTTCGCCGCCGCCGATGCGGCGTTCATCCGCGGGGTCTCGGACCGCGTGGCGGGGCTCGGGGTGAAGGTGCTCGTGCTCCCGCCGCTGAAGGACATGCTCGGCGGCGGCGCGCACAGCGTCACCGACTTCCGCGAGGTCGCCGTCGAGGACCTCATCGGCCGCCGGCCCGTGGACATCAAGGTCGAGGAGATCGCCGGGTACATCACGGGCAAGCGCGTCCTCGTCACCGGCGCGGGCGGATCGATCGGCTCCGAGCTCTGCCGCCAGATCCACCCCTTCGCCCCGGCCGAGCTCATCATGGTCGACCACGACGAGACAGCACTCCAGGCCACCCAGATCTCCCTCACCGGCCGGGGCCTGCTCGACGGCCGGGACACCGTGCTCGTGAGCATCCGCGACGCCGACGGGCTCACCCGCGTCTTCCGCGACCGGCGGCCCGAGGTGGTCTTCCACGCCGCCGCGCTCAAGCACGCGCCCCTGCTCCAGCAGTACCCCGCCGAGGCCTGGAAGACCAACGTCGTCGGCACCCTCAACGTCCTGCGGGCGGCCGAGGCCGTCGGGGTCGAGGCCTTCGTGAACGTCTCCACCGACAAGGCCGCGGCGCCCACCACCGTCCTCGGGCACTCCAAGCGGATGGCGGAGCGCCTCACGGCGTGGATGGCGGGGCGCACCGGCCGGCGCTACGTCTCGGTCCGCTTCGGCAACGTCATGGGCTCGCGCGGCTCGATGCTGCCGCTCTTCTCCGAGCAGATCCGCACCGGGGGCCCCGTCACTGTCACCCACCCCGAGGTCACCCGGTTCTTCATGACGATCCCCGAGGCCTGCCAGCTCGTGATCCAGGCCGGCGCGATCGGCAGCGGGGGAGAGGTGCTCATCCTGGACATGGGCGAGCCGGTCCGCATCCTCGACGTCGCCGAGCGCATGATCGCGATGTCCGGCAAGGACATCGACGTCGTGTTCACCGGGCTGCGTCCGGCCGAGAAGCTGCACGAGGACCTCGTGGACCCGGACGTCGCCGACGTGCGCCCCCTCCACCCCAAGATCTCCCACGCCACCTCGTCCGGCATCGCCCCGGACCGGCTCGACTACGACCGCTGGCTCGCCGAGTGCGCCCGCACCGAGGAGGCGATGATCGAGGCCCAGGTGCAGGAGGAGACCGAGCTCTCGCACGAGGCCGTTCCGGGGTCGGGGGCGGCGTGATCGCGGTCGCCGCGGCGCTGGCGTTCGCTGTCAGCGCGGCGCTGCCCGTCCTCGCCCGGCCGGTGCTGACCCGCCTCGGCGTCATCGATGTCCCGGGGGAGCGGTCCTCCCACACCCGCCCCACCGTGCGGGGGCTGGGGCTGACCGTCGGCATCGGCCTCCTCGCGGGCTGGGCCGTCGCCTTCGGCGCGGGCCTCGCGGACGACGGCGCCGGGCTGGCCGCGTGCGTCGTGGCTGGCACCGTCGCGGCCGCCGCCGTGGGGTGGGCGGAGGACCTGCGGGGCCTGCGCATCGCGAGCCGGGCCGGCCTCCAGCTTGCGGTCGGCTTCGCGGGCACCCTGGCCATCATCCTCGTCACGGGCAAGGGCCTGTGGTGGCTCCCGCTCGGCATGGTCGCCGTGGCGGCCTACATCAACGTGGCCAACTTCATGGACGGCATCAACGGGATCTCGGGGCTGCACGCCGTCGCCGTGGGCGTCCTCTACGCCGCGGCGGGCGCGGCCACCGGCCACGGCTGGCTCGTCGTCGCCGGCGTGCTGCTCGCGGCCGCCTTCGCGGGCTTCCTGCCGTGGAACGTCCTGCGCGGGTCGATGTTCATGGGCGACGTCGGCAGCTACCTCCTCGGCGCCGGGATCTCGTTCACCGCGGTGGCCGCGTTCCTGGCCCAGCTCCCGCTCGAGTACGTCTTCTCGCCCGTGCTCGTCTACCTCGCGGACACCTTCGCGACCCTCGTGCGGCGGACGCTGCAGGGCAAGCGCTGGTACGCCTCGCACCGGGAACACGTGTACCAGCGGCTCACGGACAACGGGCTGGGGCACCTCGAGGTCGCGCTCCTGGTCACGGCGGCCTCCGTCCTGACCGGCCTCGCCGGCTTCTACGCGGCGACCGCGTCCTCGGGTGGGGTGTTTGCCGCGCAGGTTGTGACCGCCGCTGTCCTCGTGGCCTACCTGACGTCCCCGTCCTGGCTGCGCGCCCGCCGCGCGCGCCGGACCCCCTGACGGCGCACGCCCCCGTCCCGCCGGGGGGCGGCACGACCCTCTTCTATCCTGTGTAGAATAGTGGAGCACCCACCCCCGCCGGCCTCCTGGCAGCAGGCCGCCGACGAATTGGCATGAAATGGACCCCATGACGCACCGGCACGGCTTCTTCGGCCGTTCCCGCGTCGGCCGATCCGATCCGGGACGCACCCCGTGGCTCGGCCTCGCCGGCGCCTGCACGGTGGCGTCCGCGGCGGCGGCGGTCCTGCTCGCGGCTGCGGCCCTGGCCTTCACCGGCCCTCCGGCCGCCGCCAGTGTGGCCTTCGCGGCCGTGATCGTGATCGCCTTCTTCGCCCTGAGCCTCCTCGCGGGACATCTTGTGGGGCGGCGGAACCCCTCGGGGGCCATCGGGGTGTTCGCCGTGGTCTACGTGCTCAAGATCGTCGGCTTCGCCGGCATCCTGCTCTGGATCGGCACCCCGGCCTGGATCTCGCGGCCCTGGTTCGGCGCCGCCGGAATTGCCAGTGTCGTCGTCTGGCAGGCCGC
The DNA here is from genome assembly GCF_054782415.1 of Sinomonas soli. Lineage (NCBI taxonomy): Bacteria > Bacillati > Actinomycetota > Actinomycetes > Micrococcales > Micrococcaceae > Sinomonas > Sinomonas soli. The sequence continues at coordinate 126,335 of NZ_BAAGSN010000003.1, forward strand.
CGAGCTCTACGGCTTCAGCAGGCTCCGCCTGCAGATCTTCAACGACGCCCCGGCCCCCGGCGACGCGGGCGGCGACGCCGCGCCGTCGTCCGGGAAGGAGGGTCCCCATGCGTGAGGACACCCCCGGCCGGCCGGTCCCCGCGGAGCCCGAGGGCGACGGCGGCTACAACTCCGGAATGGCGGTCTTCAGCTACGTGATTGGCGGGATCGTTGTCTGGAGTTTGATAGGGTGGGGGCTGGACAATCTCCTGAAAACGCGCTGGTTCGTGCTCGCTGGCGCTCTGGTGGGGATTGCCGGCGGCATCTACCTGACCATGAAGCATGGGCTCTTCACGCACCGAACGGGCCCCGCTGAGCCTCGGGATCCAGGCGATGACGCCGAGGCGGACCGTCGCTGATGGAGCACCCGAAAAATTTCACATGTGGGGGTCGAAGCCACTCGCCCCAGCATCTGCCCGACGATGGACACTGCAGAGAGGAATCGCGTTGACCCCGCTCACGCTTCCGGCCGAAGACTCCGGCGCCTTCACCCCGCCCACCCTCGAGGACATGCACCTCCCGGCCATCTTCCCCTGGGGCGCGCACGAGGGCTTCTCGAAGCAGATGCTCATGGTCCTGCTTTCCGTCGTCTTCATCGCCTGGTTCTTCATCGCAGCCTCCCGCAAGGGCCAGCTGGTCCCCGGCAAGCTCCAGTTCGCCGGCGAGTACCTCTACGGGTTCGTGCGCAACTCGATCGGCAAGGACATCATCGGCGGCAAGGACTTCATGAAGTTCGTGCCCCTGCTCTTCTCGCTGTTCTTCTTCATCCTGGTGAACAACATCTACGGCGCCATCCCGTTCTTCCAGCTGCCGACGATGTCCCACGTCGGCGGCGCGTACTTCCTCGCGGCGCTGGTCTACGTGACCTGGATCGGCGTCGGCCTGAAGAAGTTCGGCCCGCGGTTCCTCAAGCTCACCGTGGTCCCGGCAGGCGTTCCGTGGTACATCCTCCCGATCGTCGTCCCGATCGAGATCATCTCGAACTTCATCGTCCGCCCGATGACGCACAGCCTCCGTCTCTTCGCGACCATGCTCGCGGGCCACCTCGTGGTCGCGCTCGCGGGGTCCGGCATCGCGTTCCTCATCGCGCAGGAGAGCGTCCTGCTCAAGGGCACCTCGCTCCTCGTCCTCGTCGGCGCGACCGCGATGTACATGCTCGAGGCGCTGATCATGGTGCTTCAGGCGTACGTCTTCACACTTCTGACCGCCATCTACATCCAGGGCGCGCTCCACGCGGACGCCCACTGAGACTTCCCCTCCACAGGGGATGAACCGATCACTCAACCCGCCCTCCAGGGCAGCCTGAAAGGAACACAATGACCGGCAACCTCAACCTCGTCGGCTACGGTCTCTCCGCCATCGGCGGTGCCATCGGCGTGGGTCTCGTCTTTGCGGCCTACATCAACGGCGTGGCCCGCCAGCCGGAGGCGCAGCGCGTGCTCCAGCCGATCGCCTTCCTCGGCCTTGCGCTCACCGAGGCGCTCGCGATCCTCGGCCTCGTGTTCGCCTTCGTTCTCTGACCCAGAACACGGCACACACAGCCAGAACCGAGTAGATAGGAGGGGTGCAACACATGCATCAGTTCATTGTTAGCGCCGCCACCGAGGGCGCCCAGAGCCCGCTCATGCCGAGCTGGTGGGAGATCCTGGTCGTTGCCGTCGGCTTCGCCGTCCTGCTCTTCATCGTGGTCAAGTTCGTCGTCCCGGCGTTCGAGAAGACGTTCGCGGAGCGGGCCGAGGCCATCGAGGGGGGCATCGCCAAGGCAGAGAAGGCCCAGGCGGAGGCGTCCGCAGCCCTCGAGGAGTACAAGCAGCAGCTCACCGACGCCCGCACCGAGGCCAACCGCATCCGCGAGGAGGCCCGCTCCGAGGGCGCCCAGATCCTCGCCGAGCTCAAGGAGAAGGCTGCCGCCGAGGCCGCCCGCATCACTGAGCAGGCGCATGTCCAGATCGAGGCCGAGCGCCAGCAGGCTGTTGCGTCGCTCCGCTCCGAGGTGGGCACCCTGGCCACGACCCTGGCCGGCCGGATCGTCGGCGAGTCCCTCGACGACGATGCGCGCGCTGCCCGAGTGGTGGACCGCTTCCTCGACGAGCTGGAGTCCCAGAACGCAGGTGCGGCGAAGTAATGGCAGGAGCATCGAGCGAATCGCTGGCCGCCGCACTGGCGGACCTGGAGACCACGCTGCCCACGGCCTCGCTGTCGCTGGCGCGGGAGCTCTTCGGCATCCTCGCCGTCCTCGACGGCTCCGCCGGGCTTCGCCGCGCGCTGACCGATCCGTCCCGTGAGGGCGCGGAGAAGTCGGCCCTCGTGCACAGCCTGCTGGACGGCAAGGCCTCGGGCGAGGCCGTCGAGATCACGGCCAAGCTCGCCGCCTCGCGGTGGGCCGGAGCGCGCGACATCAGCGATGCGCTCGAGACCGTCGCCTCGACCGTGGCATGCGCCGTGGCCGAGCAGGGCGCAGGGACGGCGAGCGGGCTCAGCGGGCTGGAGAAGCTCCAGAACGACCTGTTCGCGTTCAACAGCACCGTCGAGGGCAGCCACGAGCTCCAGGCTGCACTGACCGAGCAGCAGGCCTCCCCGGAGGCCCGGCGCACCCTCGCCCTGCGGCTCGTGCCGCGGGCGTCCGAGGAGGCCCGGCTGCTGATCGACCAGGCGGTGACCGCCCCGCGCGGCGCCAAGCCGACGGCCCTCGTGGAGAAGTTCGCGTCCCTCGCCGCGGCGCGCCAGAAGCGCTGGATCGCCGACGTCGCCGTCGCGCGTCCCCTCACCCAGGCGCAGCTGCAGCGGCTCCAGGACGGGCTCAACTCCCTCTACGGGCGCGAGCTGAAGATCAACACGACCGTGGAACCGTCGCTGGTCGGCGGCCTCCGCGTGACGGTCGGCGACGAGGTGCTCGATGCCTCGACGGTGACGCGGCTCGGTGAGCTGCGCCGTCAGCTGGCCGCCCAGGCACGCTGAGGCATCAGCACACTCCGTACAAGACAATCCGGTCATCGCAGCAGTACCGCTTTCGATGACCACGAGATCAAGAGAGCAGGACTGAAGATGGCCGAATTGACCATCAATGCCGACGACGTCCGCAGCGCGCTGAACGACTTCGCGGCTTCCTACCAGCCCGGCACGGCTGAGCGCGTCGAGGTCGGCCGCGTCACGAGCGCCGGCGACGGCATCGCCCGGGTCGAGGGCCTTCCCTCGGTCATGGCGAACGAGCTCCTCCGCTTCGAGGACGGCACCCTGGGCCTGGCCCAGAACCTCGACGTCCGCGAGATCGGCGTCATCGTCCTCGGCGACTTCGGCGGCATCGAGGAGGGCCAGGAGGTGCACCGCACCGGCCAGATCCTCTCCGTGCCGGTCGGCGACGCCTTCCTCGGCCGCGTGGTGGACCCGCTCGGCGCGCCCATCGACGACCTGGGCCCGATCGCCGCGGAGGGAACCCGCGCGCTCGAGCTCCAGGCGCCCGGCGTCACCCAGCGCAAGTCGGTCCACGAGCCGATGCAGACCGGCCTCAAGGCCATCGACGCGATGATCCCGATCGGGCGCGGCCAGCGCCAGCTCATCATCGGCGACCGCCAGACCGGCAAGACCGCCATCGCGGTGGACACGATCATCAACCAGAAGGCCAACTGGGCCTCGGGCGATGCCACCAAGCAGGTCCGCTGCATCTACGTCGCAATCGGCCAGAAGGCCTCCACGATCGCGGCCGTGCGCCAGACCCTCGAGGACCACGGCGCCCTCGAGTACACGACGATCGTGGCCTCCCCGGCGTCCGATCCGGCGGGCTTCAAGTACCTCGCCCCCTACGCCGGCTCGGCCATCGGCCAGCACTGGATGTACGGCGGCAAGCACGTCCTCATCATCTTCGATGATCTCTCGAAGCAGGCCGAGGCGTACCGCGCCGTCTCCCTCCTCCTGCGCCGCCCGCCGGGCCGCGAGGCGTACCCCGGCGACGTGTTCTACCTGCACTCCCGTCTGCTCGAGCGCTGTGCGAAGCTCTCGGACGAGCTCGGCGCGGGCTCGATGACCGGCCTGCCGATCATCGAGACGAAGGCGAACGACGTCTCGGCGTACATCCCGACCAACGTCATCTCCATCACCGACGGGCAGATCTTCCTGCAGTCCGACCTCTTCAACGCCAACCAGCGCCCCGCGGTCGACGTCGGCATCTCGGTCTCCCGCGTCGGCGGCGCCGCGCAGGTGAAGTCGATGAAGTCGGTCTCCGGCACGCTCAAGCTGGACCTCGCCCAGTACCGCGACATGCAGGCGTTCGCGATGTTCGCGTCCGACCTCGACGCGGCGTCCCGCCAGCAGCTGACCCGTGGCGCCCGCCTCATGGAGCTGCTCAAGCAGGGCCAGTACTCGCCGTTCCCGGTCGAGGAGCAGGTCGTGTCCATCTGGGCCGGCACGCGCGGCTACCTGGACGACGTCCCCGTCGAGGACGTGCGCCGCTTCGAGGCGGACTTCCTCGACTACCTCAAGCGCAAGACGTCGATCCTGACGACGCTGGCCCAGACGGGCAAGCTCGAGGACGACACCGTCGAGGCTCTCAAGACCGCCGTCACGGAGTTCAAGAAGGGCTTCTTCGGCGAGGGCGACAGCCTGCTGGTCGGCGCCGGGCACGAGGAGCACGATGCTCTTGCCGAGGGCGACGTCAACCAGGAAAAGATCGTCAAGCAGAAGCGCTGATTCCCTGCAGCTGATCGGCCGGGCCCGGGCCCACGGTTCCGGCCCGGCCGGTCGGCGAGGGTGAGGAAAGGACAAGAATGGGAGCCCAGATCCGGGTCTACCGCCAGAAGATTGCCTCGACGTCGTCGATGCGCAAGATGTTCAAGGCGATGGAGCTGATTGCTACCTCCCGCATCGGCAAGGCGCGCGCCCGTGTGGCCGCATCCCTGCCGTACGCGAATGCCATTACCCGCGCCGTTTCTGCAGTCTCCTCTTCGTCCGAGATCGACCACCCGCTGACCACCGAGCCCACCCAGGTGCGGCGCGCGGCAGTGCTGGTCCTCACGGCAGACCGAGGCCAGGCCGGCGCCTACTCGGCCAGCATCATGAAGCGGGCCGAGTCCCTCGCCGAGCTCCTCCGCTCCGAGGGCAAGGAGATCGCCACCTACCTGGTGGGCCGCAAGGGCCAGGCCTACTTCGACTTCCGCAACCGCCCCTACGAGCGGGTGTGGAGCGGCAACACGGACAACCCCGAGTTCGCGACGGCCAAGGAGATCAGCCGCGTGCTGCTCGACGCCTTCGCGACCGCCTACGAGGACGGCGGGGTCGACGAGATCCACGTCGTCTACACCCAGTTCAAGTCGATGGTGGTGCAGGAGCCCACGGTGATCCGGCTGCTTCCCCTCGAGGTCGTCGAGGAGGAGGCGAAGGACGCGAAGGAGATCCTGCCCCTCTACGAGTACGAGCCCGAGCCCGAGCAGGTGCTCGACGCGCTGCTGCCGCGGTACATCGAGTCGCGGATCTTCGCGGCGATGCTCCAGGCCGCGGCGAGCGAGCTCGCCTCGCGCCAGCGGGCCATGAAGAACGCCGGCGACAACGCGACCGAGCTGATCAAGAAGTACACGCGCCTGCGCAACACCGCCCGCCAGGCGGAGATCACGCAGGAGCTCACGGAGATCATCGCCGGCGCCGACGCCCTCAACGCGTGAGCCCCCGGGCGCGCTCGTACACACCACCTAGACTGAATACACGCCATCTACTGAAGAAGTGAGAGAGATGACTGCCACTGCCTCTGAAGCGGTTGCGACCGCTGGCGCGACGGGCCGCATTGCCCGCGTGATCGGGCCGGTTGTCGACGTCGAGTTCCCGGCCGACGCGATCCCGGAGATCTACAACGCGCTGACGACCACGATCACGCTCGGCGACCACACCCGCGAGATCACGTTCGAGACTGCCCAGCACCTCGGCGACAACCTCGTCCGCGCGATCTCCCTGCAGGCCACCGACGGCCTCGTGCGCGGCACCAAGGTCGTCGACACCGGCGCCCCGATCTCGGTCCCCGTCGGCGACGGCGTCAAGGGCCACATCTTCAACGTGCTCGGCAAGCCGCTCGACGTCGCCGAGTCGGAGATCCAGGCGGCCGACCGCTGGCCCATCCACCGCAAGGCGCCCTCGTTCGCCCAGCTCGAGGGCTCGACCGAGATGCTCGAGACCGGCATCAAGGTCATCGACCTGCTCACCCCGTACATCAAGGGCGGCAAGATCGGCCTGTTCGGCGGCGCCGGCGTGGGCAAGACGGTGCTCATCCAGGAGATGATCACCCGTGTGGCCCGCAACTTCGGCGGCACCTCCGTGTTCGCCGGCGTGGGCGAGCGCACCCGCGAGGGCAACGACCTCTGGGTCGAGATGGACGAGGCGGGGGTCCTCAAGGACACCGCGCTCGTGTTCGGCCAGATGGACGAGCCGCCGGGCACGCGCCTGCGCGTCGCGCTCTCGGCCCTGACCATGGCGGAGTACTTCCGCGATGTCCAGAACCAGGACGTGCTGCTCTTCATCGACAACATCTTCCGCTTCACCCAGGCCGGCTCGGAGGTGTCGACCCTGCTGGGCCGCATGCCGTCCGCCGTGGGCTACCAGCCGAACCTGGCCGACGAGATGGGCCTCCTCCAGGAGCGCATCACCTCGACGCGCGGGCACTCGATCACGTCGATGCAGGCCATCTACGTTCCGGCCGACGACTACACCGACCCGGCCCCGGCGACGACGTTCGCGCACCTCGACGCCACGACCGAGCTCTCGCGTGAGATCGCCTCGCGCGGCCTCTACCCGGCCGTCGACCCGCTCACGTCGACCTCGCGCATCCTCGACCCGCAGTACATCGGGAAGGACCACTACGACACCGCGGTGCGGGTCAAGCAGATCCTCCAGAAGAACAAGGAGCTGCAGGACATCATCGCGATCCTCGGTGTCGACGAGCTGTCCGAAGAGGACAAGATCGTCGTGGCCCGTGCGCGCCGCATCCAGCAGTTCCTCTCGCAGAACACCTACACCGCGAAGCAGTTCACCGGTGTGGAGGGCTCGACCGTCTCGATCAAGGACACGATCGAGGGCTTCAAGGCCATCTGCGACGGCGAGCTGGACCACATCGCCGAGCAGGCGTTCTTCAACGTCGGCGGCCTCGACGACGTCGAGCGCAACTGGGCGAAGATCCAGGATCAGACCAAGTAGCATGGCTGAGCTCGAGGTCGAGATCGTCGCGGCGGACCACTTCGTGTGGTCCGGCCCGGCGAAGATGGTCAAGGCCCGCACGGCGGACGGCGAGATCGGGATCCTCCCCGGCCACACGCCCGTCCTGGCGATCATGCACGCGGGCGACATTGTGATCGAGCCGGTCTCCGGCTCGCGGATCACGGCGACGGTGGACGGCGGGTTCTTCTCCGTCGATTCCGACCGGGTCGTGATCGTCGCCGACAACGCCCAGATCGGCGAATCGGCCGCGGGGACTCGTTAGCCAGACCTCGATGGACGACTCCGCCATTCCGTTCATCGTCCTGGCAGTGGTCTTCGTTCTCCTCGCAGCCCTGCTCTGTGCCCTCGGGGTGCGCCGCGTCGTCCTGCGGCGCACCCTGGGCACGGTTGATGCCTCCATCTCCATGGCCTCAGGGCCATGGCGGATGGGGGTATGCCGTTATCAGGACACCGAGCTCGAATGGTTCAACCTCCTCTCCCTCAGCCCCCGCGCGCGGCACCGGTTCACCCGCAGCTCGCTGGAGCTGCTCGGACGCCGCTCGCCCACCGAGGCCGAGCGGACCAGGGTGCAGGCCGACGTCGTAATCGTCGAGCTGCAGTACCAGGGCGCGAGCGTCCGCTTCGCCATGGACTTCAACGCCTACGCCGGCCTCGCCTCGTGGCTCGAGGCCGGGCCCGTCATCGGCATCGGGACGTGGCGCTGAGCTCCGGGGCCTCCTCCCGCGAGATGATGGCACCATCGATGCCCGCCGGGCTCGAGCTGTCCGTGTCCCGATGGAGGCTGCGGTGAACGGAGTCGGCAGGGCCGCGCGCGCCGCGCGCGCCGCCGTCCGCGGCGCCCGCCGCATCCCCTTCACCCTCTCGGTCATCGCGGTCCTGTGGATCGCGGGGATTGCCACGGGCAGCATCCTCTCCGGGCCGCCCCCGGCGGTGCTCGACGTGGTGGGCGGCGACCTCGGATCCCTCCGCTCCGGCCAGTGGTGGGGCGCCGTGACGTCGATCTTCTTCGTCACGAACCCCGTGGCCTATCTCGCCGCCACCGCGGTGGTGGGCACCCTCGTCGCCGTGGCCGAGACGGCCTACGGCTCCCTCCGGGCCGCGGCCCTGTTCTTCCTCGGCGACTTCGCCTCGGTCACCGTGTTCTTCGCGGTCACCCAGCTGGCCCGGATCGGCGGCGACGGGTGGCTCGGGTCCATGGTCGGCGATCCCGTGCTCGGGCCCTACCCCGCGGCCGTCTTCACCGCCATGGCGGCTGCCCCGGCGCTCGGCGTGCTCTGGCGCCGCCGCCTCCGCACCGCCGTGGTCGGCATCGCCGCCATGCTCACCCTCTACGTGGGCCACTCCGAGACCGTGCTCGGCCTCATCGGCGCCCTCCTCGGCATCGCCGCCTCCTGGTGGTCCTCCGGATGGCGCCACGACTCGCACCTCGCCCTGCCGTCGGTGCGCGAGCGGCGCAACATCGTGGTCGTCGTCGTCACCCTCGCGGCGGTGGGGCCGGTCCTCACCGCCCTGACCCGGAGCCCCTCCGGGCCCCTCGCCCTCGTCCGCGATATGGTCCTGAACCCCATGCCCGTCTTCGCCCAGCTCGAGCAGGACTGCGGCGGGATGGTCGACACGGCCTGCCTCCAGGCTGCACAGCCGGCCTTCCTCTCGCCCGAGGGGTACGTGACCTCGCTCGTTCCGATGGCCATCCTCCTCATCTGCGCGGAGGGCCTGCGGCGCGGCCGGAAGGTCGCGCTGCGCCTCGCGATCGCGGTCCAGCTGGCCGTCGGGACGCTCGCGGTGGGCTACCTCGCCCTGTTCCTCAGGATGCCGCCGACGTCCCGTGCGCCGCGGTTCACCGTGTTGGCCTCGGGGTTCGTGCACCTGCTCCCCATCGCCCTGACCGCGGTGGCCCTCGTGGCGATCCTGTGGACCAACCGCGGCCTCTTCCCGGTGGAGACGGAGCGGGGCATGCGCAGGCGCCTCGGTGCCGTCGGCGGGGCGGTCGCCGGCGCCCTCCTCGCCGCCTACACGCTCCTGTGGTGGCAGGGCGGGGGACTGGGGCGGCGGGAGTCAGCCTGGGGGCTCCTCGTCGAACTCGTCCGCCAGTACCTGCCCTCGCCCATCCCGAGCAGCTACGCTGCGCTGTTCCGGAACCGGAGCGGGGCGGAGCTGTGGCTCTTCACGCACAGCGGCCTGATCCTGTGGCTCGTCGCGCTCGTCCTGGCGGCCGTCGTCGTGCTCCGCGGGCGGCAGTCGGTGGGAGCCAGGGACGACAGCCTCCAGCTCGCCCGCAGCCTCGTGCGGCGGGGCGGCGGATCCCTGTCGTGGATGACCCTGTGGCCGCCCAACCGCTTCTGGTTCGACGAGCACGAGACCGCGGGGCTGGCCTTCCAGCTGCACGGCCGGGTGGCGCTCTCGGTGGGCGGGCCGATCGGGGTCCCGGGCCGCGGCGCGGAGGCCGTCACGGAGTTCATCGCGCACTGCGCGCGCACGGCCCTCGTGCCGTGCTTCTACTCGCTGTCCGCCGACCTGTGGCCGGTGCTCCAGGCGCGCGGGTTCCACCGGGTCGAGGTCGCCCAGGAGACCCGGCTGAAGGTCCGGGAGCTCGAGTTCGTCGGCAAGGAGTGGCAGAACGTCCGGACCGCGGTGAACCGCGCCGCGAAGCTGGGCGTGGGCGCCGTCTGGACGAGGTACCACCTCCTCAGTCCCGCGCAGCGCCAGCAGCTCAGCGCGCTCTCCGAGGAATGGTCGGCGCAGAAGGCGCTGCCGGCCATGGGATTCACCCTGGGGGGCCTCGACGAGCTCGACGACCCGGAGGTGCTCGTGTGCCTCGCGGTCGACGCCGAGGGCAGGATCCACGGCGTGACGAGCTGGCTGCCGGTGTACGAGGAGTCGCGGATCGTCGGATGGACGCTCGACTTCATGCGTCGCGGCCCGGGGGCGTTCCCCGGCGTGATGGAGTTCCTCATTGCCTCGGCCGTGACAGAGCTGAGGAGCGGCGTCGAGTGGATCTCGCTGTCCGGGTCTCCTCTGGCCGCGGACCCCGCGGGGGAGCGCGCCGAAGTCGACGCGGGGGACGAGCTCCTCTCGAGGCTGCTCAACGCCGTGGGCCAGGCGCTCGAGCCGGTCTACGGCTTCCGCTCGCTCGCGAAGTTCAAGTCGAGGTTCCAGCCCGAGTACCACGCCCTGTACATGTACTATCAGGACCCGCTGCAGCTTCCCGCCATCGGCCAGGCGCTCGCCCAGGCCTACCTTCCCGGCCTCACCATGCGCCACCGCATGCGTATCCTGCGGCAGATGGTCACCTAATCCGGCATGGGCGATGAATATTAACAGCCGCGGTCAGTAATCGGTCAAGAAAAAGGAGGGGTTCCGAGTCCGGAACCCCTCCCGCGCGTCACGCGCCGGTGCGCAGCTGCTCAGATGGCGCTGACACCGGTGGCCTGCGGGCCTTTGGCCCCCTGGCCGATCTCGAACTCGACGCGCTGATTCTCCTCCAGCGTGCGGAAGCCATTCGCCTTGATCTCCGAATAGTGGACGAAGACGTCCGATTCGGCGTTATCCGGGGTAATGAAGCCGAACCCCTTCTCGGCGTTGAACCACTTGACGGTCCCCTGTGCCATGTCCTGCGTTCTCCTGTGTATTGCAACGAGACGCCGGCACTTGTGTGCCGGCCGGGTTACTCCGCGGGGAGTCCGGTGTGGGCCGGGAAACTCCACGCTCGCAACGGTCTTGCGAGCCTGCATTGCATGGAAAACACTGCTATCTACATCAAGACTGGCTCTAGCCAATCATGCCGCGCATTCACGGTCAACGGCATACGCCGATTCGGGCGCGACGGCGGGGAGAAATTCAGGAGAACGGACGGAAAACGCACCGCAGTCGGCCTGTGGCGGGCCATGAATGGCGAATTCGGCCGCCCAGCGTCAGCGCCGGGAGGTGAGCAGGGTTCCCGCGCGGACCACGGCGGCCAGGCCGAGGTCGGCGTCCGTGGCCACGATGTCCGCCCGCAGGCCGCGGCGCAGGCTGCCGAACTCGTCCGAGCGGCCGAGGACGGCGGCGGGCACCGCCGTCGCCGAGAGCACGGCGTCCGGGAGCGGCACCCCGGCGGCCGCGGTGCGCGCCACGACCTCGAGCAGGGTGGCCGTCCCCCCGGCGATCGATCCGTCCGCATCGAGGGTTGCGACGCCGCTGGCCACGGTCACGGGGGACGGGCCGAGCATGTAGGACCCGTCGCTGAGCCCTGCGGCAGCCATGGAGTCGGTGACGAGGGCGACGTTGGCCGAGCCGACGAGCGCGAACACGGTGCGGACGGTCGCGGCGGCGAGATGGACGCCGTCGGCCACGAGCTCGACGACCGCCGCCCCGGCGGCGGCGGCGCGGAGGCAGGCCCCGACAGGCCCCGGGGAACGGTGGTGCAGCGGCGGCATGGCGTTGAAGAGGTGTGTGACGGTGGGCACGCCCTCGGCCCCGTCGAACCCCGCGGCGGTGAGCCCGTCCCGCGCCTGCTCGAGCGAGGCCTCCGCCGTGGCGTCGTCGCAGGCCGTGTGCCCGAGCGAGGGGGTGACGCCGTGCGCCGTGAGGAGGTCGACGACGTCGGACGCCCCCGGCAGCTCGGGCGCGTAGGTCATGGTGGCGAGCGAGCCCTCGGACGCCTCGATCAGCTCCATCGTGAAGTCGACGTCCGGCTCGAGCAGGAAGTCCGGGTTCTGGGCGCCGCAGCGTGCGTGCGAGAGGAACGGCCCCTCCGCGTGGATGCCCGCCACGAGGCCCTCGTCGTCGAGCTGCGAGAAGAGCCCCACCCCGCGGAGCAGGTCCTCGCGGGAGGCCGTCACGAGGCTCGCGAGGAGCGTGGTCGTGCCGTGGCGGTGGAGGAACGCGACCGCTCGCCGGGCCTGCTCCTCGTCCGCGCTCGGGAAGTCGACGCCGCCGGCGCCGTGGCAGTGCAGGTCGACGAGCCCGGGGAGCAGCAGCGCCCCGTCCGGGAGGGGCACGGGCTCCCCGCCGAACTCGGCCGCGTCGAAGTCCGCGGCCGGGCCGGCGTACTCGATGCGGTCGTCCTCGACGGCGACCAGGCCGTCCTCGAGGACGGCGCCGTCGCTCACGATCCGCCCCCTCAGGGTGAGCCGGGTCGGGGCGGTGGGATCCGGGGCAGCGGACTCGGCGGTCGTCATGCCACTACCTTAGGCGAGTGCCGCCGCGATGCGCCCGCCCCGGCGCGGCCGTTCGGCCGCCGTGCGGGGCCGGTGGGCGCCCCGGGGCGGGCCTCCGCGGGGCTCAGAACAGGCGCGACTCGACGTCGTCCACACCGCGCATCGCGTCGTAGTCGAGCGTCACGCAGTCGATCCCGCGGTCGGCCGCCAGGACCCTCGCCTGGGGCTTGATCTGCTGCGCGGCGAAGATGCCCCGCACCGGCGCGAGCAGCGGGTCGCGGTTGAGGAGCTCGAGGTAGCGCGTGAGCTGCTCGACGCCGTCGATGTCGCCACGGCGCTTGAGCTCGACGGCGACGGTGGCGCCTGTCGCGTCACGGGCGAGGATGTCGACCGGGCCGATCGCGGTGAAGTACTCGCGGCGGATCAGGCTGTAGCCCGGCCCGAGGGTCTCGATCTGCTCCGCGAGCAGCCGCTGGAGGTCCGACTCGACGCCGTCCTTGATGAGGCCGGGGTCCACGCCGAGCTCGTGCGAGGAGTCGTGCAGGACCTCGTGGACGTTGACGATCAGCCGGTCGTCCGTCTTGGCCGACTGCACGGCCCACTGCTCGAGGACGCCCTCCTCGAGCTCGGCCTCCGCCGGGGAGAGGACGCGCAGCGTGGCCGGCGGGCTCATCCAGTTCAGCGGCTTGTACGACCCGCCGTCCGAGTGGACGAGCACCGAGCCGTCGGCCTTGACGACGAGGAGACGGGTCGCGAGGGGCAGGTGGGCCTTCAGGCGGCCCACGTAGTCGACGGAGCACCGGGCAATGACGAGTCGCACCCGAGCACTCTACCGTGGCGGCCGCGGCCGCCCGGGCGCGGGCGACGGGCAGCCCGGGGAGAGGGCCAAGGGCGCCCGATGGAGCAGGGATGGGACGCCGGGCACGGCAGAATGGAGCCATGCCGCGCTCGAACCGCCCCCGACGCCGCCCTGCCGCCCCCCGCAGCGACAGGGACGCCGCGGAGGCGCGCGAGGGCCGGGACGACGTCGATCCCGAACGTGTGCTCGCCGGCTTCGCCCGCCTTGAGTCGGCTCCGGATGGCGACTGGCGCGTCCGGCAGGTGACCACGCGCAGCGCGGCGAAGGTCTACACGTGCCCCGGCTGCTCGCGCAGCATCCCGCCGGGGACGGCCCATCTGGTGGTGTGGGCCGACGACCACCTCTTCGGCGAGGAGGCCGGCATCGCGGAACGCCGTCACTGGCACACGCACTGCTGGCGCACCCGCACGTACCGCTACCGGTAGGCCCCTTCGATACTGTGGGGGCCATGAGCTTCGACCCCTCCTCGTACGTGTTCACGGCGCCCGACGGCCCCGCGGCCATCCGCGCCAACACGGTCCTGCCCGCCCGCCGCGAGAACATCGAGCTGCGCACCGAGGATGGGCTCACGCTCGTCGGCGAGCTCGCCCTGCCGCAGGACACCGAGCCGGTGGCGACGCTCGTCACGCTCCACCCGCTCCCCACCCACGGGGGCTTCATGGACTCGCACGTCTACCGGAAGGCGTCCTTCCGGCTCCCCGCGCTCGCGGGCATCGCCGTCCTGAGGTTCAACACCCGCGGGACCTCGAGCCCGCGCGGGACGAGCGGCGGCCGGTTCGAGGAGGGCATCGGCGAGCGGGCCGACGTCGAGGCCGCCGTGCGCTTCGCGGCCGACCGCGGGCTCCCGCGCCGGTGGCTCGTGGGCTGGTCCTTCGGCACCGAGCTCGCGCTCAAGTACGGGGCGGTCGCCCCGGTCGTGGACCAGATCGAAGGCGCAGTCCTGCTCTCGCCGCCGCTGCACCGCGCGGGCGACGCCGACCTCGACGCGTGGGCGGCGTGCGGCAAGCCGATGACGGTGCTCGTCCCGGAGTTCGACGACTACCTGCGCCCCGTGGAGGCTGCCCAGCGGTTCGCGCGCGTGCCCCAGGCGCGGGTGGTCGGCGTCGAGGGCGCCAAGCACCTCTGGGTGGGGGAGAAGTTCGTGCAGCGGGTCCTCGGCGAGGTGGTCGACGACGTGCTCGGCACCTCCGGCGAGCTTCCCGCCGTGTGGGAGGGGCCGACGGCGACCGCCTCCTAGGCCGCGCGCCGGATGCTCGGGCTAGTGCTGGTCCTGCCGCGTGATGAAGACCTCCCGCATGAGCAGCATCACCGAGGCCGCGGTGGGGATCGCGATGAGGGCCCCGAGCACGCCGAGGAGGCTGCCGCCGGCGATCACCGAGATCACCGCGACCGGGCCGGGCACCGCCACCGCGCGCTGCATGATGCGCGGGGAGATGAAGTACGCCTCGAACTGGAGGTAGGCGAAGTAGGCGGCGGCCATGATGACCGCCGTCTGCCAGCCCGACGTGAGCGCGACGAGGGAGATGATCGTCCCGGCGACGACGCCGCCCACGAGCGGGATGAACGCCAGGAAGCCGACCATGAAGGCCAGCAGCGCGGCGAAGGGCACGTTGAGGACGGTCATGACGATGAAGGCGAAGGCGGCGTTCAGGGCCGCGACGCAGACCTGCCCGATCACGTAGTTGCCCACCGACCGGGTGATCTCCTCGCTGAGCGCCTGCACCCGCACCCGGCGGGAGCGGGGCGCGAGCCGGTAGGCCCACTGCTTCATCGCCGGCATGGCCGAGAGGAAGTACAGGCTGAGCACGACGACGATGAGCACCCCGAACAGGGAGTTCGCCACGGTCGTCCCGAAGCCCAGGACCCCGCCGAACAGGTTCGTGACGGCGGTCGAGTCCTGGCCGAACTTCTGCAGTTCCTCGGTCACCCGGGTCTTGATGCCGAACTGCTCGTCGATGCTCTTGTAGAAGTCCGAGGCCAGGAAGTCGTTGATCCACGTGGGCACGTTGTTCACGAGCTGCGAGATCTGGTCGACCATCGTGGGGATGAGCGTGCCGAAGAACGCGCCCAGCACGGCGAGGAGCGCGAGGATCGTCGCGGCGATCCCGAGCGCGCGCGGGACGCGGTGAGACTCGAGCCACCGCACCACGGGGTCGAGCCCGAGGGAGATGAACAGGGCCGCGAGGATCCACAGCAGCAGCTGGGTGGTGTGCGCCGCGATGTAGTACAGCGCGAGCGCGATGCCCACGCCGACGGTCCCCATGAAGCCCATGTAGACGGGGTTCCGGGTCGAGACCCGCGGTCCCGGCTCGCCGAGGCCCCGGTCCCTCGACAGGGGCGCGAGGGGGCTGCCCTCTTCCGTCTCCGCCAGGGGCGGCATCTCGAACCGCACCCGCGGCTGGGCGCCCGGGAGGGGGGTCCGCAGGCGCTGGGCAACGCTGCGCATGAAGTCCCTGCCGCCATGGTGCTCGGCGGGGTCGCCGCCGCCGATCACCGGATGCTTCACCGGGGGGTTCGTCCCCGCAGCGGAGGGAGACTCCGGCTCGACTGGTTCGGGCTGGTGGTTCTCTCCCACGCCTCTGCCTTCTTCTAGGGTCCGGACGGGCCGGAGGACGACCGGCGCCGAGGGTTCGGCTGCGGTGGACTGCAGCCCCCGGGCCCACTGCGCACACCCTACCAGCCGGTCCGATCTGACCCGATGGTCACGATTTGGTTACCATGGACAGGTTCCCTTCCCCCGACGTGAGGTATTTCCTGTGCGATTGAAGACCGCAGCCGCGCTCCTGCTGCTCGGCCTTGTAGCCCTCGTGGCCGGCATCGGCCAGCTCACCTGGTGGGCGCCCGCCGATCAGGTGACCGCCACGGTCCCCGCCGGCACCCCGGCCTCCCCACTGACCGTGATCGATGCGAAGCTCAAGGACCTCCGAGGGGGAGAGGCGACGCTGACCGTCCACGGCAACGGCAACTTCGTGCTGGCCGCGGCGCGGCCGGACGACATGGCCGCCTGGGTCGGCAAGGCGGCGCACACGACGATCGACGGCGCCTCAGACGACGGCAAGGTCCTCAAGGCGACCCACACCGACGGCGAGGCCACCTCGCCGAACCCGGCCGGCGCCGACCTGTTCGCCACGACCCAGAACGCGAACGGCACCCTCGACTACCACTGGGACCTTCCGGACTCCGGTGACTGGCAGCTCCTCCTGGCGAGCGACGGCAAGGCCCCGGCGCCCCAGGATGTGACGATCACGTGGCCGAGCCACGCGACCATGCCGTGGGCAGTCCCGCTCATCGTCATCGGCGCACTCCTCATCCTCGCGGCCGCGGCCCTGGTACTGCTGCCGCGGCTGCGCGGCGGCCCCCGCCGCCCGGGCCCGGGCGCAGGCGGGCCGGACGCGGAGGGCCGCGACCGGCGTCGTGCTTCCGCGGACGGCGGGCCCGCGACGACCGCGATCCCCCCAGCGCCCGGCCAGGCGCCCGGCGCCGCCCCGGGCGCCGCACCCGGCACGGCGCAGCGCACCGCGGCGCAGCCCGCACGCCGTCGCCCGCGGGCTGCCCGCACCTCGGCGGCCCTCGCGGCCGTGCTCGGCCTGGGCGGGCTTGCCGCAGTCCCGGCGCAGGCTGCGACCGCGCCCGCCCCCAGCCCGGCCGAGGCCGGGACCCGCGTGGTGGTCGAGGACCAGCTCACGCGCATCCTCGACCAGACTGCGAACGCGGTCCAGGCCGGCGACGACGCAAAGGACGCCGGCAAGCTCGGCGCCCGAGTCGACGGCTCCGCGCTGCTCGCGCGCCAGCAGAACTACAAGGTGCGCGCGGCCGTCTCCAGCGCCCCGGCGATCGCCCCGGTGCGCTCGTCCAAGCTGCTCACCACCGTGGTGACCACTCAGAGGTCCTGGCCGCGCACGGTCATCGCGGTCACCCAGGGCCAGGGCAACACCACCCCGCAGCTCCTGACGCTGCGCCAGGCGTCCGCCCGTGAGAACTACAAGCTCATCGAAGCCGCGCCGCTCCTGCCGGGCGCGACCTTCCCCGGGACCCCCAAGTCCGGCGCCGAGCAGCTCTCGCTGGACGACAAGGCGGGACTCGCGGTGAGCCCCAAGGACGCGATCGCGGGCATCGCGGACCGGCTCTCCAACGCCAACAGCGCCTGGAAGGGCAGGATCCCGGACAACGCCTACATCAAGGACACCTTCGGCTACCAGGCTGACATCGCCAAGGCCGCGGACGCGACGTTCACCTTCAAGCACACGCCCGTGGGCAACGAGGCGGCCGCCTTCCGCGCGGCCGACGGCGGCGCGATCGTGATCGCCCCCCTCGACTTCACGGTCGAGGGCACGCCGAAGGCCTCCGGCGACAAGGTCACGCTGCAGGACGACGCCGCGGCGCTCGCCGGCGGCAAGGAGGCCACGAAGAAGGCGACCCTCACGTTCCGCGAGTCGGTCATGCTCTACCTCCCCAAGGACGGCGGCCCGCAGCAGGTGACCCTGATCGGGGCGACCCGGAACCTCTCCGGAGCCAGCGTGAGCTGACGCCGGACGTCCAGCGCCGAACCGGCCGGGGCGGGGCAGCACCCATGCGGTGCGGCCCCGCCCTCGCCGTTCGGGCGCTTCGCTAAGCTGGACCCATGAGCGTTCCCGGTTCTCGCCAGCCCCAGCCGCAGCTGAACTTCCGCGGCGCCGTCGACCTCTCGGCCCTCAAGGCGCGCGCGACGGCGGCCCCGCCCGCCTCCGCCTCCCACCCGGCGCCGGCCCCCTCGGGGCAGCCGGCGGCCCCGGCCGCGCCGGCTCCCGGCGCCCCGGGCTGGATCGAGCTGGACGAGCGGACGTTCGGCGAGGTCGTCCAGCGTTCGGCGACCGTGCCCGTCGTCGTGCTCCTGTGGGCCTCCTATTCGCCCGAGTCCCAGCGGCTGCGCGACGAGCTCGGCACCATCGTCTCCTCATACTCCGGGCGGCTGCTCTACTCCGCGGCGGACGTCGAGGCCTTCCCGCAGCTCGCCCAGGCGTTCCAGGCCCAGGCCGTCCCGACCGCCGTCGCGATCCTCAAGGGCCAGCCCATCCCGCTGTTCCAGGGCGCGGCGTCCGAGCCGCAGGTCCGCCAGCTCCTCGATGAGCTGCTGCGGGTCGCCGCGGCCAACGGCGTCACGGGCACCGCGGACGGCGTCCCCGCGGCCGAGGCGGAGCCGGAGCTGCCGCCGCTGCACCAGGAGGCCTTCGACGCGATCGACCGGGGCGACTTCGCCGCTGCCGAGGCCGCGTACCGCAAGGCGCTCGCCGAACAGCCCGCGGACCGCGAGGCCAAGGCGGGCCTGGCCCAGGTCCAGCTCATGGCCCGGGTGGCGGACGTGGACCAGCCGGCGGCCGACGCCGCCCGGGCAGCCGCCGCGGCATCGCCCGACGACCTCGCCGCCCAGCTCCAGGTCGCGGACCTCGACGTGGCCGGTGGCCACGTGGACGATGCCTTCTCGCGCCTCGTGGGCTTCATCTCCCGGACGGGCGGCGAGGACCGGGAGGCCGCGCGCGTCCGGCTGCTCGAACTCTTCGAGGTGATCGGTGCCGCCGATCCGCGGGTGGCCGCGGCGCGGCAGCAGCTCGCCCGGGCGCTCTTCTGAGAGCCTGTTCCTCTGAGCCTGTTCCTCCGCTGAGGCCCGAGCTCCTCTGGAGCTGATCCTCTTCTGAAGCCATCCACTTCTGAAGCCGGCGCGCGGGGTCATCCTCAAGGCTGAGCCGATCCTCATCCTCGGGGCTCATCCCCGGCGCGGCTGGCCTTGCTAGCGTGGTGGCATGGAAGCTCCCAGCCCGGCCGCGGCCGCCGCGCTCTCCCTCCGGGGCCTCGTGAAGACCTTCGGCGGCAAGCCCGCCGTCAACGGGATCAGCCTCGACGTGCCCGCCGGCTCGTTCTACGGCATGGTCGGGCCGAACGGGGCGGGGAAGACGACCACGCTCTCCATGGCCACGGGGCTCCTCCGTCCGGACGCCGGCACTGCCGCCGTGCTGGGCGTGGACGTCTGGGCCGACCCGCTCGGCGCGAAGCGCCTGCTCGGGGTGCTTCCGGACGGCGTGCGCCTCTTCGACCGGCTCAGCGGGGAGCAGCTGCTGACGTACGCGGGGCTCCTGCGGGGCATGGACCGTGCCACCGTTGCCGGGCGAGCCCGCGACCTGCTCGAGGCCTTCGACCTCACCGACGCCGCCCGCACCCTCGTGGTGGACTACTCGGCCGGCATGACGAAGAAGATCGCCCTCGCCGCGGCCCTCGTCCACGCGCCGAGGGTCCTCGTGCTGGACGAGCCCTTCGAGTCGGTGGACCCCGTCTCGGCCTCCGGGATCCGCAGCATCCTGGCCGACTTCGTGCGCTCGGGCGGCACCGTCGTCGTCTCGAGCCACGTCATGGACCTCGTGCAGCGCATGTGCGACCACGTCGCGGTCGTGGCCCAGGGCCGGATCCTCGCGGCCGGGACCGTGGACGAGGTCCGCGCGGGGGCTTCCCTCGAGGACCGGTTCGTCCAGCTCGTGGGCGGACCCGGGCGGACGGGGGGACTGTCGTGGTTGCACACCTGATCCGGCTCAAGCTGACCCTGCTGCGCAACGGCCTCCGGCGCAGCCCCTGGCAGCTGGTGGGCGTGATCGTCGGCGCCCTGTACGGGCTCTGGATCCTCGCGCTCGCGCTCGTGGGACTCGTGGCCCTCAGGGCGGTCCCGACCGCCCTCGCCGAGACCGTGCTGGTGCTCGCCGGCTCCCTGCTCGTGGTGGGCTGGGCGCTGACCCCCATCCTGCTCTCGGGAATCGACCTCACACTGGATCCGGCACGGTTCGCGCTGTACCCCATCCCGCTGCGGCAGCTCCTCGTCGGGCAGGCCGCCGCCGGGCTCATCGGCGTGCCGGGCGTGTGCACCGCGCTCGCCCTTGCCGGGACGATCGTGACGTGGGCCCGAGGCGGCCTCGTCGTCGCCGTGGCCGTGCTGGGGGCGCTGCTCGCGCTCGCGCTGTGCGTGGTGGCCAGCCGCCTCGTGGCGAGCGTCGCGGCCGAGCTGGCCTCCTCGCGCCGGTTCCGCGACGTGAGTCGCATCCTGTTCATCGTGCCGATCATGTTCCTCGGCCCCGGCATCTCGCTGCTCGCTCGCGGCATCGGCGAGGGCGGCAGCACCGCCGTCGCCCGGGCCGCGGCCGTGCTCGGCTGGACGCCGCTCGGCTCGGCCTTCTCGGCGCCGGCCGCCGCGGCCGAGGGCAGGCTGGGGGAGGCGGCCGCGAAGCTGCTGATCACCGCCGCAGCGCTCCTCCTCGCGGCCTGGGGATGGTCCTGGGCGCTCGCGCGCGCCCTCGAGAACCCCGGAAGCCGCGCCTCCGGGCGTGCGCCGGCCCCGCGCCGCGGCCTCGGCGCCTTCGGCTGGATGCCCGCCTCGCCGGCGGGCGCCGTCGCGGCCCGCGCGCTCACCTACTGGATCCGCGACCCGAGGTACACGACCGGGCTCATCGTGGTGCCGCTGCTGCCTGTGGTGCTCTACGTCGCCTCCGTGGCCGGCCGGCACAGCTCCGGCTCGGTGCTCGAGGGGCCGTTCCCGCTCGCCGGGCCCATCTCCGCCTTCGTCCTGGCCTGGTCCATCTCCGCCGACGTCTCCTACGACTCGACGGCCTTCTCGATGCACCTGGCGGCGGGGGTGCGCGGCTGGGCCGACCGGCTCGGGCGCGCCGGGGCGCTGCTGCTGTTCGCCCTCCCCGCCGTGGCGCTCATCAGCGCGGTCCCGTTCGCCCTGGCGGGGGACTGGGGCCTCTTCCCCGCGCTCCTCGGGCTGGCCCTCGGGGTGCTGCTCAGCGGCATCGGGCTGTCCTCCGTGGTCTCGGCGCGCTACACGGTGGCCGTGCCGCTGCCCGGGGAGAGCCCGTTCAAGAAGCCCGCCGGCAACAGCGCCCAGACCTTCCTCGTCCAATTCGGCGGCATCGCCGCACTCGGGGTCCTCGCGGCACCCGAGATCATCCTCACGGTGCTCGCAGCGGCGACCGGCGCCGCGGGCTTCGCCTGGGCAGCCCTCGGCGCCGGCGTGCTGCTCGGCGGCGCGCTGCTCGCCGCAGGGGTGGTCCTCGGCGGGCACCTCATGGACGCCCGCGGCCCCGAGCTGTACGCGAGCCTCGTCCGGGGGCGGTGATCGCCCAGCACCGGCCGGGATGCAACGCCACCGAGCGACGGGAGAACCCACCATGGAAGTCGTCATCGTCAAGGACGCACGCGAGGTCGGCAGGACAGCGGCCTCCGCCGTCGCCGCCCTGCTGCGGCGCCGGCCCGAGGCCGTGCTCGGCCTCGCGACCGGGTCCTCGCCCCTGCCCGTCTATGACGAGCTCGCCCGCCTCCACGCCGAGGAGGGGCTGGACTTCTCCCGCGCCCGGGGGTTCGCGCTGGACGAGTACGTAGGCCTGCCCGCGGACCAGCCCGAGTCCTACCGCTCCGTGATCCGCCGCGACTTCGCCGGGCGCGTCAACATCGACCCCGCGCGCGTCCACAGCCCCGACGGGGCCGCGGCCGACCTCGAGGCCTCGTGCATCCGCTACGAGCAGGCCATCGTCGACGCCGGGGGAGTGGACCTCCAGATCCTCGGCATCGGAACCGACGGCCATATCGGCTTCAACGAGCCGGGGTCCTCGCTGGCCTCCCGCACCCGCATCAAGACCCTCACCGAGCAGACCCGACGCGACAACGCGCGGTTCTTCTCCTCCCTCGACGAGGTGCCGCGCCACGTGGTGACCCAGGGCGTCGGGACCATCATGGCCGCGCGCCACGTGGTGCTCGTGGCGACCGGTGCCCTCAAGGCCGAGGCCGTGCACGGGCTCGTGGAGGGACCGGTCACCGCGATGTGCGTGGGGTCCGTCCTGCAGTTCCACCCGCACACCACGGTGATCGTGGACGAGGCCGCCGCCTCCGCGCTGGACCTCGCCGACTACTACCGCCACATCTACGAGAACAAGCCCTCGTGGCAGGGCCTGTGACTGGGGCGGCCCCGCCCGCCGGGGCTAGCATGGACCCCATGAGCACCATGCCCCCGGACCCGTTCGCCGACGACCCCCGCGACCCCGGCCTCGGCGGCTCCACCGCCACGATCGAGCGCGAGGAGCTGCGCGAGGAACTCGAGCCGGGCGACCGCGAGCGCTTCTCCCACTACGTGCGCAAGGAGAAGATCATGGAGTCCGCCCTCACCGGCGAGCCCGTGATCGCCTTGTGCGGCAAGGTCTGGACGCCCGGCCGGGACCCCAAGAAGTTCCCCGTGTGCCCCACGTGCAAGGAGATCTACGAGGGCCTGCGCCCGAGCAACGACGACAACCAGCCATGACCCCGTGACGGCGCCTGTGGGGGAGGGGCCCCACGGGCCTGACGCGTCCTCGCCGCGCCCGCGGGGGCTCCTGTCCGCCGCGTACCGGGGCCTCGTGGTCGGGCTCCTGGCGATCGTCACGTGCAGCGCCTTCGAGGCGATGGCCGTGACGACCGCAATGCCTGTGGTCGCCGCCGACCTCGGCGGGCAGCGGGCCTACGGCCTCGCCTTCTCGCTGTTCCTCACCGCGTCCCTGGCGGCCACCGCCGCCGCGGGCCCGTGGTGCGACCGGGCCGGCCCGCGGCCCTCGCTCCTGGTCGGGCTCGTCCTCATGACCGGCGGCCTCCTGCTCGCCGGCGGGGCGTGGGACTTCGGCGTCTTCACGCTCGGGCGCATGGTCTCCGGCGCGGGCACCGGCTTCATGATCGTCCCGCTCTACGTGATCATCGGGCAGGCGCTGCCCTCGGCCCTCCAGCCCGTCCTGTTCAGCTGGTTCTCCGCCGCCTGGGTCCTCCCGTCCCTCGTGGGGCCCTACATCTCCGGACTGCTCGCCCAGCATGCGAGCTGGCGGTGGGTGTTCTTCGGCGTCGCCCCCATCGTCATCGTGGCTGTCGTGCTCGTCTGGCCGCGGGTCCGCGGGCTCGGGGCGCCGGAGGAGACCTCTCTCGCGCCGGGCGAGGGGCGACGCCGCGCCCTCCTGGGCGTGGTCCTCGCCGCGGGCGTCGCGGCGGCGCAGTGGGCCGCCCAGTCCTGGACCGACCCCGGCGCGCGGGCCACCGTCCCGCCGGCGCTGCTCGCCGCCGTCGTGCTCTGCGGGGTGGCCGCGGTCGCGGCGACGGCGCCCCGGCTCATGCCGCGCGGGGTGGCCCGAGTGGCCAGGGGACTGCCCGCCGTCATGGTGGTGCGCGGCCTCCTGACGCTCGCCTTCTTCGGCGCCGAGGCGTTCATCCCCCTCATGCTGGTCGACGCCTACGGGCTCGAGCCCTCGGTTGCCGGGCTCGCCCTCACCGGCGGGGCGCTCGGCTGGACCGTCGGCTCGTTCGTGCAGGCGCGCGGCTGGCTGGGCAAGCCGACCTTCCTCGTGCTCGGCTCCGTGGTCCTGACCGTGGGGCTCGGCTCGATCGCGGGCGTGGTCGCCGCAGCCGCCGCGCCGTGGCTCCTGGCCGTCGCGTGGTTCCTCGCGGGGTGCGGGATGGGGCTCGCCACGACCACGACCTCCGTGCTCGTCCTCGACCTGAGCGAGGCCGCGGACCGGGGGCGCAATTCGGCCTCGCTGCAGATGGCCGATATGCTCGGTGGAGTGATGGGAACCGCCGGAGCTGGAACGCTGTACTCGCTGCTGCTGACGCCGGAGGCCGTTCCCGGGCCCGGCGTCTTCGCCCTCCTGGCCGCCGCCCTGACCCTCTCCGCATTCCTGTCGGCCTTCGCCGGCGCGAGATCCGCCGTGCCCTCGGCCGTGGCGTCGGCGACCGATGAGGACCTCGCGTGAGGGAAACGCTCTTCGGTGGGCCGTCGTCGTCGAACGCCGGATCCTCGGCGGCTGACGGCGGCGCCCCGCTCCCGCAGGGCTCTCCCGCCCTCCCGCAGGCCTCTCCCGCCCTCCCCCCTGCCTATCCCGAGCGCGCTGCCTGGGGCACCGCCCCCAAGCTGCGTGCCTGGCAGCAGGAGGCGCTCGAGAAGTACCTCGAGCGCGCGCCCAAGGACTACCTCGCGGTCGCGACGCCCGGCGCCGGAAAGACCACCTTCGCGCTGCGCGTCGCCTCGACGCTCATCGAGCGCGGTCAGATCAACCGGGTGACGATCGTCGCCCCCACCGACCACCTCAAGCGCCAGTGGGCGGACGCCGCGGCCCGCGTCGGGATCGCCATCGACCCCAACTTCAAGAATGCCGACGGCCAGCACGGGCGTGGATTCATGGGCGTCGCCGTCACCTACGCCCAGGTCGCGAGCAAGCCGCTCCTGCACCGGGCCAAGACGGAGGCCGCGCGCACGCTCGTCATCCTCGACGAGATCCACCACGGCGGCGAGTCCCTCTCGTGGGGCGACGGCCTGCGCGAGGCCTTCGACCCCGCCGTGCGGCGCCTGGCGCTGACCGGCACCCCCTTCCGGTCCGACACCTCGCCCATCCCGTTCGTCGAGTACGCCGAGGACAAGGACGGCATCCGGCGCTCGAAGGCGGACTACACGTACGGCTACGGGGAGGCCCTGCGGGACCACGTGGTGCGGCCGGTCATCTTCATGGCGTACTCGGGCCAGATGCGCTGGCGCACGAGCGCCGGCGAGGAGATGGCAGCCTCCCTCGGCGAGGCCGCGGTGACAAAGGACGTCACAGCCCAGGCATGGCGGACCGCGCTGAACCCGCAGGGGGAGTGGATCCCCGCCGTCCTCGCCGGCGCGGACCGCCGCCTCACCGAGGTGCGGCGCACGGTGCCCGACGCCGGCGGCCTGGTCATCGCGACCGACCACGAGGACGCCCGCGCCTACGCCGGGCTCCTGAAGAAGATCACGGGCGAGTCGCCGTCGGTCATCCTCTCGGACGACGCCAAGGCCTCGGGAAAGATCGAGGAGTTCTCCGCCGGGACGCAGCGCTGGATGGTGGCCGTGCGCATGGTGTCCGAGGGCGTGGACGTCCCGCGCCTCGCGGTCGGCGTCTACGCGACCTCCACCTCGACCCCGCTCTTCTTCGCCCAGGCCGTGGGACGCTTCGTCCGTGCGCGGCGGCGGGGGGAGACGGCGTCGGTCTTCCTCCCCTCCGTTCCCCAGCTCATGGCGCTCGCCAACTCGATGGAGGCCGAGCGGGACCACGCCCTCGACCGTCCCTCGAGCGGCGAGGACGGGCTCATGGACCTCGAGGAGTCCCTCATGGACGAGGCCAATCGCGAGGAGAAGGCCTCCGACACCCTCGTCAAGGGCAAGTACGAGGCGCTCGAGTCCCAGGCCGCGTTCGACCGCGTCCTCTTCGACGGCGGCGAGTTCGGGATGGGCGGCGACGTCGGCTCCGACGACGAGCTCGACTTCCTCGGCATCCCCGGCCTCCTCGACGCCGACCAGGTCGCCACGCTGCTGCGGCAGCGGCAGCAGGAGCAGGTGTCCCGGCGGGGCTCCAGGCCCACGTCCTCGCCCGCCGGCGTGCCCGACCACCGCCGGCTCATGGACCTGCGCAACGAGCTGGCCAAGAACGTCTCGGCGTGGAGCGCGCGGACTGGCACCCCGCACGGCGTGGTGCACAACAAGCTGCGCGAGCTGTGCGGCGGGCCGGCCGTGGCCCAGGCGGACGAGGCGCAGCTCAAGGCCAGGCTCTCCAAGCTGGCCGACTGGTTCGTGGGCCGCACCTGACCCCCGGCCCCCAGGCCTCTGGGAGTCACCTCCTGGAAGTCACCCTCTGGGGTCATCTCCTGGGAGTCAGTCGCGCGGGTCTTCGGCCCTGCTGAAGGGCCACAATGGTGCCATGGGCACCTCCCGCGCACTCGTGATCGTCGACGTCCAGAACGACTTCTGTGAAGGAGGGTCCCTCGCGGTGGACGGCGGAGCGGCCGTCGCCGCACGGATCACCTCGTTCCTCGCCGAGCACGCGTCGGATTACGACGCCGTGGTCACCACGCAGGACTGGCACATCGATCCCGGGCACCACTTCTCCGACCACCCGGACTTCGTGGACTCGTGGCCGCCGCACTGCGTGGCTGGAAGCCGTGGAGCCGAGTTCCACCCGAATCTCGACATTGCAGGCGCCGACGCGATGTTCCGGAAGGGGCAGTACGCCGCCGCCTACTCCGGCTTCGAGGGCCACCTCGCCCAGTACGGCGACGCAGCCGGAGATTCGGATGACTCGGCGAGCCTCGACGCATGGCTGCGCGAGCACGGCGTCGCTGCAGTCGACGTTGCCGGGATCGCCACGGACTACTGTGTGCGGGCCACGGCGCTCGACGCCGCGCGGTCCGGCTATGCGACCCGGGTGCTCACCGGGCTGTGTGCCGGAATCGCCGAAGACCTCGCTCCCACGTACGAGGAGCTCGAGGCCTCCGGCATCGCCCTCGCCTGACCTCTGGCCGCGCGACGGCAGGATCTGACCCTCAGGTGGTGACTCCCAGGAGCTGACCCTCAGGCGGTGACTCCCAGACGGGTCAGGACTCCTCGTAGACCGTCGGGATCGCCGCCTCGCCGCGGTGCATGCGCTGGACCGACGAGGGCAGCTCGGCGAGGGAGGCCGCGTGCCGCTCGCGGGCGCGGGCCACGCCCTCCGGCCCCGTCCACCCGGGCTTGAGCTCGCCCTCGGCGATGAAGTGCTCGAGCAGGGGCCGGTCGTTGCCATCGTCGTGCGGCCGGTGCCCCACGCCGATGATCTCCTGTGTCGCCCGGCCCCGGTCGTCGAGCCGCCGGAGGGCGTACTTGCGGCCGCCGACGCTGGCCTTGTTCTTCGAGGCCTTGGCGACCGAGACATCGTGCCCCGCCTCGTCGGTGTGGCTCACGAGCTTGTACACCATGGACGCGGTGGGCGCCCCGGACCCCGTGACGAGCGAGGTCCCGACCCCGTAGGCGTCCACGGGCGCGGACTGGAGCGCCGCGATGGCGTACTCGTCGAGGTCCGACGTGACCATGATCCGGGTGTTGACGTTGCCCAGTTCGTCGAGCAGCCGGCGGACCCAGTGCGCCTGCTCGATCAGGTCTCCCGAGTCGAGGCGGACGGCCCCGAGCCTCTCGCCGGCGATCTCGACCGCCGTGCGCACGGCCCGCTCGACGTCGTACGTGTCCACCAGCAGCGAGGTGCCCGGCCCCATGGAGGCGATCTGGGCCTCGAACGCGTCGCGCTCGGTGTCGTGCAGGAGCGTGAACGAGTGGGCAGCGGTGCCCACGGTCGGGATGCCGTAGCGGAGCCCGGCCTCGAGGTTGGACGTGCTCGCGAATCCGGCGATCACGGCTGCCCGGGCGGCGGCGACGGCGGCCTCCTCGTGCGTGCGCCGCGAGCCCATCTCGATGCAGGGGCGGCCGCCGGCCGCCGTCGTCATCCGGGAGGCCGCGGAGGCGATCGCGGAGTCATGGTTGAGCACCGAGAGGACGTAGGTCTCGAGGATGCAGGCCTCGGCGAACGTGGACTCGACGATGAGGATCGGGGAGTTGGGGAAGTATGCCTCGCCCTCGGCGTAGCCGTAGATGTCACCGGAGAACCGGTAGCCGGCGAGGTAGTCGAGCGTCTGGCCGTTGACCACGTTCGCGCGCTCGAGGAAGCCGAGCTCCTCGTCGGTGAAGCGGAACGCCGTGATGCCCTCGAGCAGGCGCCCGGTGCCGCCCACGACCCCGTAACGCCTCCCGTCCGGGAGCCGGCGGGCGAACGCCTCGAAGACGCAGCGCCGGTGGGCGGCCCCGGAGTGGAGGGAGGCCTGGAGCATCGTGAGCTCGTAGTGGTCCGTGAAAAGGGACGTGCGGGGCGGGGCCCAGGGACTCGGATCGGTCACGGTGCCACTCTATAGGGCGGGCTCCGGCCGGCCCCGGCCGCGACGGCCGCCGGGGCGTCGGAGGGCCTGCCTAGAATGGAGCGCATGAGCATCAGCGTCGCCACCGAGCCCTCCCAAGAGGTCGCCGGGCAGATCGAGGCGCGGGAGGATGCCGCACGGCTGACCCCGTGGAACCTCGTGGTCTGGAATGATCCGGTCAACCTCATGAGCTACGTCAGCTACGTGTTCCAGTCCTACTTCGGCTACTCCGAGGCCAAGGCCGACGCCCTCATGCTGCAGGTCCACACCGAGGGGCGCTCGATCGTGAGCCACGGATCGAAGGAGACGGTCGAGCAGCATGCGGTCGCGATGCACACCTACGGCCTGTGGGCCACGGTGGAGAGGTCCGGCGAGCATGGCTGAGCCGTTCACCTACGGACGCCGGGGCATCACCGGCAGGCTCGAGGAGCCGGAGCGGGAGCTCCTGCGCGGGCTCTTCGACGACGTCATCGGCATGCTCGATCCGGGCGCCGGCGAGCAGGACCCCCTCGAGGCCCTCGTGGGGCTGTCCCCCCATGCCACCGAGCCGGAGGACCCCGCGCTCGCCCGGCTGCTGCCCAACGCCTTCAAGGACGACCCCGAGGCGGCGCTCGACTTCCGGCGCCTGACGGAGCGGTCCCTGCGCGAGGGCAAGGCCGGCGCCCTCCGCGCGGCCTCCCTCTCCCTCGAATCCCGCCACCTCGTGCTCGACGCCGCCGCCGCGCAGCACTGGTCGACGGCGCTCAACGACGTCCGCCTCGTCCTCGCCTCGCGTCTTGGGATCCGCAGCGAGGAGGACGCCGAGAAGGTCCACGCGATCACGGACTGGTCGGCGGCAGAGGACGTCGAGGCGTACCTTGCTCTCGTGTACAACTTCGTGACCTGGCTCCAGACGACCCTCGTGGAGGCGATGCTCGACGCCCGCCGGGTGCGCTCCCAAGGGAGCGGCCATGAGTGAGCCCGCATCCCCGGCCGAGCCAGGCCCCCTGGGCGAGCTGCCGCGCTCGGAGCGCCCCATCGGCATCTTCGACTCGGGCGTGGGCGGCCTCACCGTGGCCCGTGCCGTCATCGACCAGCTGCCGCAGGAGTCGATCGTGTACGTGGGCGACACCGCACACGGCCCCTACGGGCCGCTGCCCATCGCGGAGGTCCGGGCGTTCGCCCTCGGGGTCATGGACGAGCTCGTCGATTCCGGCGTCAAGGCGCTGACCATCGCCTGCAACTCTGCGACCGCGGCGGTGCTGCGGGACGCGCGCGAGCGCTACACGGCGCGGTACGGGATCCCCGTCATCGAGGTGATCCAGCCGGCGGTGCGCGCCGCCGTCACCGCGACCCGGAACGGCCGGGTCGGCGTGATCGGCACGAGCGCCACGGTGGGCTCGCGCGCCTACGAGGACACGTTCGCCGCGGCCCCTGACCTGCAGATCACCTCAGCCGCGTGCCCGGACTTCGTCCCGTTCGTCGAGGCGGGCGTCACGACCGGGCCCGAGCTCCTCGAGGCAGCCGAGGGCTACCTCGCCCCGCTCAAGGCCGCCGGCGTCGACACGCTCGTGCTCGGCTGCACCCACTACCCGCTCCTGACCGGGGTCATCTCCTACGTCATGGGGGAGGGCGTGACGCTCGTCTCGAGTGCGGAGGAGACGGCCAAGGACGTCTACCGGGCGCTCATGCGGCACGGACTCGCCCGCACCGGCAGCACCCCGCCCGTGCACCGCTTCGTGGCCACCGGGGACCCCGTGCAGTTCGAGGCGCTCGCGCGCCGGTTCCTCGGGCCCGAGGTCCAGGGCGTGGAGCACGCGGACCACGTCGCGGCCCGCTACCCGACGGCGAGCCTGGCCACCATCACCCCGGCGATGCTCGAGGAGGCGCGGGCGCGCGGCGGGTCGGCCCGGATCTCCCACTTCGCCCGCCGCGACGCGGGCAGGATGGCACCGTGAAGGTCACCATTGTCGGCTGCTCGGGCTCGTTCCCCGGCCCGAGTTCGCCCGCCTCGTGCTACCTCGTCACGGCCAACGACGGCGAGCGGGACTGGCGGATCCTACTGGACCTCGGTTCCGGCGCGCTCGGGGTGCTCCAGCGCTACCTCGACCTCAGCGACGTCGACGGGGTCCTCCTGAGCCACCTCCACCCGGACCACTGCATGGACCTCACCGGCCTGCACGTGGCCGTCCACTGGAACCCGAACGGCTGGGCGGCCGGCCGGATCCCGGTGTGGGGGCCCGCGGCGACGAAGAAGCGCATCACGACCGCGATCGACATGCAGCCGGAGATGGACCTCGACGAGGACTTCGAGTTCCACGACTGGGCCGCGGGGGAGCCGGTCGACTTCGGCCCCTTCCGTTTCACCGCGTTCCCGGCACGGCACCCCATCGACGAGGCGTACTCGCTGCGCATCGAGTGCACCGAGCCCGGCGGCGCGGGCGGCGCCGAGCGGCGCGTCCTGACCTACTCGGGCGACACCGACGCGTGCGCCGGGCTCATCGAGGCGGCGCGGGAGTGCGACCTCTTCCTCTGCGAGGCGGCCTACCACGAGGGCCGCGACGACGCGATCGACGGCGTCCACCTCACCGGCCTGCGCGCCGGGCAGGCCGCGCACGACGCAGACGCGAAGCGCCTGCTGCTGACCCATCTTCCGGTGTGGAACGACGCGAACCGCTCCGTGGCCGAGGCGCAGGAGGCGTACGGGGGCCCGATCGCCGTCGCCGTCGCGGGGGTCCACTACACCGTCTGAGCCCGGAGGGGCACCCGAACCCGGCGCTAGAGCATCTCCAGCGGGACGGGCCCAGGCGGGGGCGGGAACGCGGCGTCGAGCTCGGCGAGGTCCGCCTCGTCGAGCACCACCTCGAGGGCAGCCCGGTTGGAGAGCACGTGCTCGGCGGTGCCCGCCTTCGGGATCGCGATGACGCCCGGGCCCCGCAGCACCCAGGCGAGCGCGACGGCTGCCTCGTCGACGCCGTGCCGGGCCGCCACGGCCGCGAGGGCGGGATGGCCGATCAGCCGGGCCTGCTCGATGGGGGAGTACGCCATGACCGGCACGCCCTCGCGCCGCAGGCGCGGCAGGAGGTCCGCCTCGATCCCGCGCCGGCCGAGGTTGTAGAGGACCTGGTCGGTCTGGACGCCGGACGGGCCGGCGGCGCCGGGGAGGGCCGCGAGCTCGTCGAGGTCGTCCGGGTCGAGGTTGCTCACGCCCCACGCGAGGATCTTGCCCTCCTCCTGGAGCTGCCGGAGCGCCCCGATGCTCTCGGCCAGCGGAGCGCTCCCGCGCCAGTGGTAGAGGTAGAGGTCGAGCCGGTCGGTCCCGAGCCGGCGGAGGCTGGCCTCGAGCGCGGCGGCCGTGCCGCGGGCCGTCGCATTCCACGGCAGCACCTTGCTCACGAGGAACACCTCGTCGCGCCGGCCGGCGATGGCCTCCCCGACGAGCTCCTCGGCCCGCCCGTCGCCGTACATCTCGGCCGTGTCGATGAGTGTCAGGCCCGCGTCGAGGCCGGAACGGAGGGCGCGGACCTCCTCGGCCCTGGCCGACGGCGTGTCCCCGAGGTACCACGTGCCCTGGCCGAGCACGGGGACTTCGGTTCCGTTGGGCAGGGCGAGGGTGGGGACTTCGGCGACCATGCGGCGAGTCTATAAGCTGGTCCCATGACCCCAAGCACCCCTGGAAGTCCTTCCGTCGCGCGCGCCGACGGCCGCACGCCCGACCAGCTCCGGCCCATCTCGATCACGCGCGGCTGGTCGAAGCAGGCCGAGGGATCGGCCCTGATCGAGTTCGGCAACACGCGTGTGCTGTGCACCGCCTCGTTCACCGAGGGTGTGCCGCGCTGGCTCAAGGGCGAGGGCCGGGGCTGGGTCACGGCCGAGTACGCGATGCTCCCGCGGGCCACCAACACCCGCTCGGACCGCGAGTCGGTCAAGGGCCGCATCGGCGGCCGCACGCACGAGATCTCCCGGCTGATCGGCCGGTCGCTGCGCTCGATCATCGACACGAAGGCGCTCGGGGAGAACACGATCGTCCTCGATTGCGACGTCCTCCAGGCCGACGGCGGCACCCGCACCGCCGCGATCACCGGCGCCTTCGTGGCGCTCGCCGAGGCGGTCCGCTGGGCGAAGGAGCAGGGCCTCGTGGAGCGCGGCGCCGAGCCGCTCGTGGACACGGTCTCCGCCGTGTCGGTGGGGATCATCGACGGCGTGCCGATGCTGGACCTGCCCTATGTCGAGGACGTGCGGGCGGAGACGGACATGAACGTCGTGGTCACCGGATCGGGAAAGTTCGTCGAGGTCCAGGGCACCGCCGAGGGCGCCCCGTTCGACCGTGACGAGCTCAACAGCCTGCTGGACCTGGCCCTCCTGGGGACCGCCCAGCTGGCGGACATCCAGCGGGACACCCTGTCGGAGGCACTGCGGTGAGCGCTGCCGGCACCGGCGGAGCCGGTGCGGAAGAGCAGGGCGGCACTGCGGTGAGCGCTGCCGGCACCGGCGGAGCCGGTGCGGAAGAGCAGGGAGGCACTGCGGTGGGCGCTGCGCACGACGGCGACCGCTCGCCGTCGTCCGTCGCGGCGCCGCGGCTCGTGCTCGCCACCCACAACCAGGGCAAGCTCAAGGAGCTGCGCGACCTGCTGCGCGGCCAGGTGGCCGGCCTCGACGTGGACACCCAGGTGGTCGACGCGGGCGCGGTGGGCGGCCCCGACGTCGTCGAGGACGGCGTGACATTCGCCGAGAACGCGCTGAAGAAGGCACGCGCGGTGGCCGAGGCGACGGGCCTGCCCGCCATCGCTGACGACTCGGGCCTGGCCGTCGAGGTCCTCGGCGGGGCGCCCGGCATCTTCTCGGCCCGCTGGGCCGGCCGCCACGGCGACGACCGGGCGAACCTCGAGCTGCTCCTGGCCCAGCTCGGCGACGTCCGGGACGAGCACCGGCAGGCGGCGTTCGTGTGCGCGGCGGCGCTCGCCGTGCCCGGGGAGGGCGGCACCCGCTACGAGACGGTCGAGCTGGGGGAGATGCCCGGCACGCTGCTGCGCGAGCCGCGCGGCGAGGGCGGCTTCGGCTACGACCCCATCCTGCTGCCCGCGGGCCTGGAGGTGAGTGTCGCGGAGCTGAGCCGTGAGCAGAAGAACGAGATCAGCCACCGCGGGCACGCGTTCCGGGCGCTGCTGCCGGCCATCGTCGAGGTGCTGCGCGGCTGAGCCGCGCAGCACCCGGGCGGGCTACTTCCAGTCGGGGTTGGTCTTGCGCTCCTCGACCGGCTCGTGCTCTTCGATGAACTCGTCCACCGGGTCCGTGCCGAACGCGGCCGCCTGGCGCCTGGCGGAGCGGCCGCGGAGGAACTCTATGACAATCGGGAGCACCGAGACCAGTACGATCGCGACGAAGATGAGGTCGATGTTCTTGCCCACCCACGCGTACTGGCCGAGCCAGGCGCCCAGGAGGGTGACGCCGCCGCCCCAGAAGACGGCGCCGATCACGTTGTAGAGGAAGAACCGTGTGCGGCTCATGCCCGCCACGCCCACGATCACGGGCACGAACGTGCGGATGATCGGCACGAAGCGGGCGAGGATGAGCGCCTTGCCGCCGTGCTTGGCGAAGAAGGCGTGGGCCTTGTCGACATTCTCCCGCTTGAAGAGGCGGGAGTCGGGCCGGTTGAAGATGGCGGGGCCGGCCTTGGCGCCGATGAGGTAGCCGCACTGGTTGCCGATGATCGCCGCGACGACAACGAGCAGGGCCAGGAGCCACAGGTTGAACCGGATCGCGCCGGTGGCGACGAGCAGGCCCGCAGTGAAGAGCATCGAGTCGCCGGGGAGGAAGAACCCGACGAGTAGGCCCGTCTCGGCGAAGATGATCCCGCACACCACGAGCACCACCCAGGGGCCGAGCGGCGAGTCGCGCAGGAACACATCCGGGTTGAGCCAGTCGGGCAGGAACGAGGCGGTCTTGGGCTGGACGGCGAGCGTCAGGACGGAGGCGGCATCGGCCAGGGCAGCAGGGATCACCCTCCAAGGGTACCGGCCGGGGCGCACCGCGGCGGGGGAGTGGGGCAGCCCACAGCGGCCTGCATGCCTCGGGCGCGTGGCGGTGGCCGGAGCACGGCCGGCGCCCGGCTAAGCTCTCTGCGTGGCCCTGGACTTCACCGCGATCGACTTCGAGACCGCCAACGGGTTCCGGGGATCCCCGTGCTCCGTCGGCCTCATCCGGGTCCGCGGCGGGCGGGTGACGGAGCGGGCCTCGTGGCTCATGCGTCCCCCGGCAGGCCACGACGCGTTCGACCCCCGCAACGTCGCCATCCACGGCATCACCCCAGAGATGGTCGCGGGGGCCCCGCGCTTCGGTGACCTCTTCGCCGAGATCGGCGGGTTCATCGGCGACGACGTCCTCGTGGCCCACAACGCGGCGTTCGACCTCGGCGTGATCCGCTCGGCCCTCGAGGTCAGCGGCCTCCGGGCCCCGGCCTACGACTACGCCTGCACCGTGGTCCTCTCGCGCAAGACCTACCGTCTCGTCTCCCATTCGCTGCCGTTCGCCGCGAGGGAGGCCGGAGTGCCCCTCGAGCACCACCACGACGCCACCGAGGACGCCGCGGCCTGTGCCGGCATCCTCATCGATATCGCCGGCAGGCACGGCGCCGACACCGTGGCCGGCGTCTACGGCGCCGTGGGCCTCGCCCTCCCGCGCCAGGCAGCGTACGTCCCGGGCGACCCCTACTCCCCGGCCACGGCCCGCGCCCTCGAGGGGCTCGCCTCAGGGGCGGGGCGCACGACGGCGGGAGGCGGCCCCCGCTCGGGCCGCACCTGGGCGCCGTGGCCCCAGGAGGGGGCGAACCCGCCCGCGAACGCGGGCGCAGACCCGCACCACCCGCTCTTCGGGCACCGCATCGTCTTCACCGGGGCGCTGGGGATGCCGCGCAGCGAGGCGAAGTCGCGGGCCGCCGAGCTCGGGGCGCAGCCGGCCAGCTCCGTGACGAGGGCGACCACGCTCCTCGTGGTGGGCGACGGGTTCGTGGCCTCCGACCTCGCCTCCGGCCGCGTGACGACCAAGGCCAGGCGCGCCCTGCAGCTGCAGGAGAGGGGGCAGCGGGTCGAGGTGCTCTCCGAGGGCGAGTTCCTCCAGATGCTCGGAGGCCACTGGCCCGCAGCGAGCGCCTGAGCCTGCCGGTTCCGTCATCCGGGGCAACATTCCTTCGTGGGCTGGCGCCGGAGTTCCTAGCATGATCCGCATGGCTGCACCCACGTCCCCCGCCGCCCCGTCTGTCTTCGATGCGCCGCAGGGCGGCCAGTTCATCGCACCCGTGCAGGCCCGTCCCTCCCTGCTGGCCCGGGCCTTCGCCTTCCCGAACCCGGTCAACGAGTACGCCGCGAGGTCCACCGCGGGGATCATCGTGGTGCTGAGCACGGCGGTGCTCGTCACGGGGCTCACCACCGGCGCCGGATGGGGCCTGTGGGTCATCGCCGCCGGATTCTGGCTCAGGGCGGCCGGCGGCCCGCGCTACTCGCCGGCCGGCCGCCTCGCGGTGCACGTCATCGCGCCGCGCCTCGGGCCAGCCCGGCTGGTCGCAGGCCCGCCCAAGCGCTTCGCCCAGGGCATCGGGGCCGCGGTCTCGACCGCCGCGGCGGTGCTGTTCGCGTGCGGGCTGGCGGGCGCAGCCTGGGCGGCGCTCGGCGTCCTGATCGTCGCGGCCTCCCTCGAGGCATTCGCGGGGTTCTGCCTCGGCTGCTGGCTCTTCGGCCGCCTCCAGCTGGCAGGGCTCGTCCCGGCCTCGGCGTGCGAGGCCTGCAGCGACATCGCGCTGCGGCGCCGCAAGTCCTGAGGCAGCAGTCCCGCCGGAGGCCCGCGCGCTGAGTCCCGCCCAGCCTGACCGGGTGCCGGCGAAATGCCGGGTCGCCGCCCCGTCAGGCCAGGGTCGCCCCGGTGGTGCCGGTCGCCCCGCAAGGCCCGGGTGACCCGTCAGGCCCCGGTGGCGTTGGCGAGCCGGGCCGCGAGGCCCTCGGCCGCGCCCATGCCGGCCGTCCGCGCCGCCCAGGGGGCCGGAATCGCGTCGGCGCCCCAGCGCGTGCCCAGCAGGGCCCCCGCGATCGCGGCCGCGTCGACGCCGCCGGCCGCGGCGAGCTCGGTGGCGGCGGCGAACGCGGCCTGCTCGGAGTCGCCGGCCTCGGCGGCGCTCTCGGCCGCGAGGACCGCGCTGAGCGCAGCCCTGAGGGCCGCGGCGGCGTCCGCTCCGCCGCCCTCCCCGGCGGGAGCGCCGGCGTCGAACGCGTCCAGCACGCCCGCATCGGGGGTGGGCAGCGAGGCGATCTGCGCCCGCACCGACCCGGCCGCGGTCGCCGCGTCCGCACCGAGGGACAGGAAGTGCGTCATGGACGCCACCGCGACGGCGGCCTGGACCGCCCGGGGCGTGCCGTGCGTCAGGAAGGCGCCGTCTGCGCTCATCCTCACCACGGCGGCTGCCGGGATGTGGGGGACGAGACCGAAGGGGGCCGCGTGGGCGGCGGCGCCGGCGTCGTCGAACGCCGTGCCCACAGGGCGCGAGGAAGACCCCATCTGCCCGTCGGCGAGCGAGCCGATCCAGTCCGGCCGCACGGCCGCGGGGACCCCGACGCCGTCCTGCCCGTCGAGCCAGCGGGGCTGGGCGAGGGGCGCGGTGGGCGAGAGCGGGACTCCTTGGACAGCCGCCCAGCGCAGGGAGGCGAGCCACACGCACGCGGCCTCGTCCGCGGCCACGCCGTCGTTGGCCCACTCGATCGCCTCCAGCAGCGCGTCGGCGGTGAAGAGGGTGAGCTGGCCGGCCGGTCCGAGCGGCAGCGTGGCGCCCTGATCGGGGGCCGCGGCGCCCCTCTCCGGTCCGAATCCGGCGAGGGCTTCCGCCTCGGCCGTGGCCGTGCCCGCGAGGCAGCCGAGGATGCGGGAGGCGGGGGAGGGGACGTCCATGCTGACAGCGTAGTGGGCGCCGATCCAGCCCGCACCGCGGCCGGGGATGCGCACGGCGGCGGCCCCGCCTAGAATAGTTCTATGACAGAACTTCTTTGGGTCCGCGGCGGCCGCTGATGGGGCTGCCGTGAGCGTCGACGGGGTCCGACGGGAGGGCCGTCGGCTGCTGCGCCTGGCAGCGGTCGTCGTCGCCGTGGGCGTGGGCGCGGGGCTGGTGGGCATCGCCGTCGACCTCGCCCTGCAGGGGCTCGAGCACCTCGCCTTCGGCTATTCGCACGGGTCCCTCCTCGACGGCGCGACCCAGGCGCCTCCCTGGCGGCGGCTGGCGGCGCTCGTCTCAGCGGGCGTGGTCGGTGCCGTGGGCTGGTGGGCGCTGCGGACCTGGGCGAGGCGGGTCGTCTCGGTCGAGGAGGCCGCGAAGGGCACGCCGATGCCGTGGTTCACGACCGTGGCCAACGCCGCGCTGCAGGTGGTCATCGTGGGACTCGGCGCCTCGATCGGCCGCGAGGCCGCACCGCGTGAGCTCGGTGCGCTGCTTGCGGAGAAGGTCTCGCGTGCCGCGGGCCTCTCGGCCCGGGAAGTGCGGATCCTCGTGGCCTGCGGCGCCGGCGCCGGGCTCGCGGCGGTCTACAACGTCCCCTTCGGCGGGGCGCTCTTCGCGGTGGAGGTGCTCCTCGCCGAGGTGAGCTTCGCGGTCCTGCTGCCCGCGTTCGCGACCTCCGCGATTGCGGCGACCGTGGCCAGGCTGGTGGTCCCCACCGATCCGATGTACGCGCTGCCGCCGGTGGAGCTCACCCCGGCGCTCGTCGGCTGGTCCTTCGCAGCGGGGCCGCTGATCGGCCTCGGCGCCGCCGGCTTCACCTGGCTCACCCGCTACGCCTCGGGCACGCGCCCCCGCGGCCGGTCGATCCTGTGGAGCATGCCGCTGCTGTTCGGCGCGGTGGGCGCCGTCGCGATGGTGCTGCCGGAGGTGGTGGGCAACGGCAAGGCCGCGGCCCAGACCGCGTTCTCGGCGATGGCACCGCTCGCGCTCGTCGGGATCCTCCTCGTGGCGAAGACGGGAACCACGCTCGCCACCATCAGGGCCGGCGCGGCGGGCGGCACGCTCACTCCGTCGGTCGCGGTCGGCGCGATGCTGGGGATCGTGCTCGGAAGCGTCGTGAACGCGTTCGCGCCCGGGACCTCCGTGGCCGCGTTCGCGTTCGTCGGCGCGGCGGCCTTCCTCGCGAGCACCATGAGGGCGCCGATGACCGGCCTGATCCTCGCCTCCGAGTTCACCGGCATGAGCCCCGAGATGCTCGTCCCCGCCATGCTGGCGACGGCCGGGGCGCTCGCGGTGGTCTACTTCCTCGAGCGCACGCGGCTCTCCGACATCGCCTGAGCGGGGGTGCCCGGCGGGGCGGGGCTGCTCGGCGGGGGCGGCGCGACGCCGTCTGCGGGGCGCAACCGGATGCTAGGCCTCCCCGGCGGCCTCTGCCTCCATGCGGGATGCGAGGGCCCGCAGCGCCGGGAGCGCGCGGTTGATCGTGTCCTGGTCCTCGGCGGCGAGCGAGGCGAGGGCGCGGCGGATGCGCCTCTCATTGGCCTGCTGCCAGTGCCCCAGGCGGCTGTGGCCGTCGTCCGTGAGGCTCAGCACCACAGCCCTGCGGTCCGCCTCGCTGGGACGGCGCTCGAGCAGCCCCGAGGAGGCCATCTGGGCCACGAGATTGCTGACGGTGTTCTTCGCAAGGTTCTGCCGCTGTGCGAGCTCGCTCACCCCGAGCCCCGGCTCGTCGGCGAGCCGCTGGAGGAGCTCCACCTGCGCCATCGGCAGGGCCTCCCAGGGCAGCTCGTCCCGCACGCCCGCCCGGAGCGTGCGCCGCAGTCGGGTGATCACGTCGGTGAGGCCCCACGCCTCGCCGGGGCCGGTGTCCAGGGAGTCCATGGGACCAGAGTAAGTTCGCAGGGGCCCCGATGGCCCGCGCGGGCGGCGGGGGCGCGGCCGCTTTTCGGGGCACCCCGTCCGAGGCGATAGTCTGCTGGAGGCCTGCCCCCGGGGCTGGCGGCCCGCTCAGGCACCCACGTGAGCACTTCCACACCCCACGAAAGAGGACCTCATGACCACAGACGTGGCTGCGCCCACGCCCGTGAAGGCGCCGGCCGAGTTCAGCGTCGTCGCCAAGCTCGTCGCCGAGGCGTTCGGCACCTTCCTGCTCGCGTACGCAGGGCTCGGCGTGGCGCTGTTCAGCAGCCCGTCGTCGGCGCCGATCCCGACGCCCTTCGCCGTCGGCCTGAGCATCGCCGTGGGCATCGCTGCCGTGGGGCACATCTCGGGCGGCCACTTCAACCCGGCGGTGACCCTCGGGCTCGCGGTGGCCGGCCGCACCAACTGGCGGCTGGTGCCGGGCTACATCGCCTCCCAGCTGGTGGGCGGCCTGGTCGGCACCCTCATCCTCTGGGTGACCATCCGCACGCTCCCGAGCCTGAGCAGCGGCAACAGCTCCCAGACGATCTTCACCCAGCTCTCGAACGGGTTCGACGACCTCTCGCCGAGCAAGTTCCCGATGGCTGCCGGCCTCCTGGCCGAGGTCGTCGCGACCGCCGTCTTCGTGGCGATCATCCTCTTCGTGACCAGCAAGCGCGCCGTCAAGGGCATGGCGCCGTGGGCCATCGGCCTGGGCCTGTCGATCCTCGTGCAGGCGATCGCGCCGATCACCAACGCCTCCCTCAACCCGGCCCGCTCGACCGCGACCGCCGTGTTCGCCCAGGGCAACGCGTTCGGCCAGCTGTGGCTCTTCTGGGTGGCCCCCGTCCTCGGCGCGGTCCTCACGGGCCTCATCTTCCGGGGCTTCGGCTCCTCCGACGAGCTGCACGGCGCGACCGCCGGCGGCGTCGGGGACCTGACCGCCGAGGCGACCCGCGACGACGGCACCCGTGTCTCCGAGACCGCCCTGGCAGCGGCGGAGGCCGGGCGAGGCGATGCCCGCGACGCCGGGGCGGGGGAGTCCGGGAGCGCGCCGGCGGCTGAGGCCACTGCCGCGGCGGCGGCCGAGCAAGCCCCGTCGGCCGAGCCGGGATCCGCGGCTGCTGAGCCCACGCCGGAGACCGAGCGGGCACCGGAGCGCACCGCCGACGACGACGCACGCGACTTCTTCGATAAGGACCGCTGAGTGCAAAACGGTGGCATCGCGAGAAGTGTCGGTGCCACCGTCTAGCGTTTCGACCATGAAGATCCTCCACACCTCGGACTGGCACCTGGGCCGGTCCTTCCACGGCGTCGGGATGCTCGGGGCGCAGCGCGAGTGGCTCGATGCGCTCGTGGCCCACGTGGAGTCCGAGGACGTCGCAGCGGTCCTCATCGCGGGCGATGTCTACGACCGGGCCCTGCCCGCCGTCGACGTCGTCGAGCTCCTCGACGAGGCGCTCGTGCGGCTCACGGCCGCCGGTGCGCAGGTGGTCGTCACCAGCGGAAACCATGACTCCGCGGTGCGGCTCGGCTTCGGTTCCCGGCTCCTCGAGCGCGGGGGCGTGCACCTGCGGACCCGCCTGGACCAGATCGCGGACCCGGTGCTGCTTCCGCTCGGGGGCGGCGCCCAGCTCGCCGTCTACGGGCTCCCGTACCTCGAGCCCCGCCTCGTCGCAGAGGCCCTCGGCGCGTCCGCGCCCGGCCAC
This sequence comes from Sinomonas soli, assembly GCF_054782415.1. Classification (NCBI taxonomy): domain Bacteria; kingdom Bacillati; phylum Actinomycetota; class Actinomycetes; order Micrococcales; family Micrococcaceae; genus Sinomonas; species Sinomonas soli. Next base: position 166,880 of record NZ_BAAGSN010000003.1, read on the forward strand.
GCCTCCGTCACCGCGGCCGCGCTCGGGAGGGCAAGGGCGGACCTGGAGGCCCGGCGGGCCGCGGGCACCGTGCATTCGATCGTCATGGCCCACACGTTCGCCGGCGGCGGGGTGCCCAGCGAGAGCGAGCGCGCGCTCTCGGTGGGCGGCCTCGACGTCGTGCCGCTGGGGGTCTTCGAGGGTTTCGACTACGCCGCCCTGGGCCACCTGCACGGGCGGCAGGAGCTCGCCCCGACGATCCGCTACTCGGGGTCCCCGCTCGCCTACTCGTTCTCGGAATGGCGGCAGGGCAAGGGGGCGTGGATGCTCGACGTCGGGCCGGACGGGATCGCGTCGATCGAACCTGTCGACTGGGCGAGCCGGCACCGGCTCGCAGTCCTGCGCGGACCGCTCGAGGACCTCCTGTCCGACCCGTCCCATGCGGACGCCGAGACCGCGTACTGCCACGTCACCCTCACGGACCCGGAGCGTCCGCGCGCCGCCATGGAGCGGCTGCGCGCCCGCTTCCCCCTCACCGTCGCGCTCGCCTTCGAGCCCGAAGGCCGGGACGAGGCGGCCGCGGCAACATACAGCGAGCGGCTCGCCGCCGCGCGGAGCGACCTGGACCTGTGCTGCGGATTCCTCGAGCACGTCCGCGGCCGCGGTGCCGACACCACCGAACGAGCAGCCCTGGAGGGGGCGCTCGACTCGGTGCGGCTCACGGAGGCGGGCGCGTGAGGCTCCACCGACTCGAGATCAGCGCGTTCGGACCGTTCGCCGGTGACGAGGCCATCGACTTCGACTCCCTGGCCGAGCATGGGCTCTTCCTCCTGAACGGGCCCACCGGCGCGGGCAAGACGAGCATCCTCGACGCGGTCTGCTTCGCGCTCTACGGCAGCCTCCCAGGGGCCCGCCAGGGGACGCGCTCGCTCAAGAGCCATCACGCGCCCGGCGAGGCGGAGCCCGCGGTGGTGCTCGAGTTCACGGCCCAGGGCCGGCGCTTCGAGGTCCGCCGGACCCCGGAATGGTCGCGTCCGAGTGCGCGGTCCGCGGCCGGGTGGGTCCAGCAGAAGGCCGCGACGCACGTCCGCGAGCTCGTGGACGGAGCGTGGCGGCCCCTCACCTCGCGCAACGACGAGGCGGGCGCCCTCCTGGGCGCCGTGCTCGGGATGGCGCGCGAGCAGTTCACCCGGGTCGTGCTCCTGCCCCAGGGCGAGTTCGCGTCGTTCCTGCGGGCCAAGGCCTCCGAACGCACCGAGCTCCTCGAGAAGCTCTTCGGCACGCGCCGCTTCGCCGAGGTCGAGAACCAGCTTGCCTCCCTCGCCCAGGCTGCCCGGACCGAGGCCGAGGCCGCGGAGCGAGCCGCGGCCCGGCCGATCGCCAGCCTGGAGGCGGAGCTCACCGCCCTCGCCGAGGAACTGCCGGACGAGCTGGGCCGCCAGGTCACCGGCCGCGAGGACTCCGAGGGCCAACGGGAGGACCCCGAGGGCGGCCGCGAGGAGTCCGTCGCCGGCCGCGAGGGCTCCGAGGGTCGAGGTGAGGACCAGGCGGATGGGCACGAGCAGGGCCGGGAGCAGCGGCCGGGCCGGGTCCTGGACCCCGACCAGCCGCTGGACCCCGAGTACGCAGCTGACCTGCTCGCGTGGTCCGAAACGGCGCTCAGCGCGCTCAGGGACCGCGCGGCGGAGGACTGTGACGCCGCCCGCGCGGCGCTCGCGGACAGCCGCCGCGCGGTCACCGAGGCCACACGGGCCTTCGAGGACGCCCAAGAACTCGCCGCCGCACGGGGGCGCCGAGTGGACTGGGAGTCGGCCGCGGCCACGCAGTCCACCCGGCTCGAGGCCCTCGCCTCGCACCGCGCGGCCGCTCTCCTCAGCCGGCCCCTCACCGACGCCGAACGCGCGTCGGAGGCGGCGGCACGGGCGCGCGCCGACGCCGCGGCCCTCGCGGAAGCCGCCGCTGCCACGGGATGGACGCCTTCGCGCACCGATTCGCGCAGCGGGCTGCCCGCGGCCGAGGAGGTGAGGGCAGCGGCATCGTCCGAGGAGGCGGAGGCAGCCGTGCTCGCGGAGCGCATCGCCGCCGAGCGCGAGCTCGCCGACCTTGAGCGCCAGCTTGCGGACGCCGCCACGGCCCTCGGGACACACCGGGCCGCCGCGGAGCGCGCGGACGCGGACGCGGAACGGCTCGGCCGGGAACTCGCCGCGTTCGAGGAGGAGCGGGCGCGGCTCGCGGTCGACGCCGCAGCCCTCGGCGCCGCCACCATCGAGGCGGACGCCGCTGAGGACATCGTGAAGGCCGTCGAGGACCGCGCGCTGGCCCTCCGGACGCTCAACGACGCCACGCGCGAGCATGAGGAACGCCGCACCCAGGCCCTCGATGCCAAGGAGTCCTGGCTGGGCCTGCGCGAACGGCGGCTGGGGCAGGCCGCCGCGGAGCTGGCCGCGCACCTCGACCAGGATGCCCCGTGCCCCGTGTGCGGCTCCCCCGACCACCCCGCTCCCGCAGAGGGCGCCGAGGATCCGCTCCTGCTCGTCGACGCGGAGCGCGACGCGGCCAGGTCCTCGGAGGCAGCGGCAGCAGGCGAGCGCGCCGCCCTCGAGGCGGTGGCGGAGGCGCGCGCGCAGCTCGCGGCCGTGGAGGCCCGCGGGGGAGCGACAGACCCGGACAAGGCCGTCCGGGTGCGCGAGGAGAAGCTCGCGGCCGTCCGCCATGCCCGTGAGGCCGAGGTCCGGCTCACGTCCGTCCTCGCGCAGCTGCGCACGCTCTCCGACCGCCGCCAGTCCGCCCTCGCGGCCCGCGAGGAGGCCACGGGCCTGAGGATCCGTGCCGAGGAGACACTCCGGAGCCGGGGTGAGGAGCGGGACCGCCGGCAGGCCGACGTCGTGCTCTGGCGCGGCGGCTTCCCCAGCGTCTCCGCCCGGCAGTCCGACGTCGCGGCACGGGCCCGCACCCTCGCCGCGCTCGGAGACTCCCTCGGGGCCTGCCGCGCGGCCCAGGACGCACTGTCCCAGACGGACGCGGCCCTCTCGGCGGCCCTCGACGCCTCCCCATTCGCCGACGCGCCGACGGCGCGCGCGGCACTCCTGAGTCCGGACGAGGCGGCACGGCTCGAGGCCGAGGCGGCGGCCCACGAGGCAGAAGGACAGCAGCTGAGCGGCCTGTTCGCCTCGGCGGCGGTCCAGCGGGCCCTCAACGCCGAGCACGGAACCGCAGCGGCGGACCGGAGCGCCCTGGAGGCAGCGCGGACCGCCGAGTCCGCGGCCGAGCTCCGGGCGAGGACAGCCGAGTTCGCCGCCCAGCGGACCGCCGCGGCCTGCGGGCGCCTGGCGACCCTGCGGGCAGCCTTCGAGGCCGGCCGGCCCCTGCTCGAGCAGACCCGCGGCCGCGCCAGCACGCTCGCCGAGCTGGCCAGGACAGTGCGTGGCCAGGGGGAGAACGCGCGGCGCATGTCGCTGCACAGCTACGTGCTCGCCGCCCGGCTCGAGCAGGTAGCCGTCGCCGCTACCGAGCGGCTCCTGGCGATGAGCGACGGACGGTTCAGCCTCGAGCACACCGATGCGCTCGCCGCCCGGGGGGCCGCCTCGGGCCTCGGGCTCGACGTCGTGGACGGGTGGACGGGCCAGCGGCGCGACCCGTCCACCCTCTCGGGCGGCGAGACGTTCATGGCCTCGCTCGCCCTCGCGCTCGGTCTGGCGGACGTGGTCCAGCACGAGGCCGGCGGCATCGACATCGAGACGCTGTTCGTCGATGAAGGGTTCGGCAGCCTCGACGAACAGGCCCTCGAGCAGGTCATGGACGCGATCGAGGGCCTGCGGGCCGGCGGCCGCGTAGTGGGCCTCGTGAGCCACGTCTCGGAGCTCAAGCAGCGCATCCCGGCCCAGATCCGGGTAAGCAAGGGCCGCGACGGATCCCGCATCGCCTCGGTGGGGCTCGTCCCCCCGACGGCCCACGCCCCCCAGACGGCCCAGTAGGATGTGAGGGCTACCGGGTCCTGCACGGCGGGTGGCAGGGACGCCGTGCCTGTCCTCGAGGTATCCCGTGGCCGTGCGCGTCTCCCTCCTTGCCCGCTACTCCGCGCTCCCGTCCCTCGCGGGGGCGGGCTTCATCCCCATCGCCCTCGTGGCCAGGCTCCCGCTGGCGATGCTGACCATCGGCACTCTGGCCCTCGCGTCGGTCGCCGCCGGCTCGTACGCGCTCGGCGGCCTCGCTGCAGGGGCGGTCGGCGTGGGCTCGGCGCTCGGCGCGCCAGCCCTCGGCTGGCTCGCCGACCGGTACGGCCAGCGCCGCACAGTCCTCGTCGCGGGACTCCTCAACACGGCCGCGACGGTGGCGGTCATCGTCGCCAGCTACCCGGCTGGCGGCCTCCACGAGTCTGCACCGCTTCCGCTCATGGCCGCCTCGCTCGCGGCGGGGCTGACTCTTCCGCAGGTCGGTCCGCTCGCCCGCGCGCGGTGGATGGCCCTCACCGCCCGGCGCCCGCTGCGCGAGCTCGAGCGCGATGCCGCATTCTCCTACGAGAGCACGGCCGACGAGCTGACGTTCGTCCTCGGCCCCGCCTTGGTCGGTGTCCTCGGGGCGGCCCTCGCACCCTGGCTCCCGCTGGCCCTGGCCGCCGCCCTCACGGCCGTGTTCGTGACGACCTTCGCGCTGCACCCCACCGCGAACGCGGTGCCTCCGACCGTGCGGGCCGTCCGCCCGGCCGCCGAAAGGGCGCGCGCCACGGCGCCGGCGGGCACGGCGCCGTCTGGCGGCAGCTGGGGCCCTGTCGCGCTGCCGGTCGGGGGAATGCTCGCGATGGGCGCTTTCTTCGGCAGCACGCAGACCGCACTGACCGCCTTCGCCGGCGAGCGCGGCGCGGCGGAGATCGCCGGACTCCTCTACGCGGCGCTGGGCCTGACCTCCGCCGTCGCCGCACTCAGCGTTGCCGCCTGGCCTGCGGGGTTCACCCTCGCCGCGCGCTGGGCGGCCTGCGCGGGAGCCCTGACGGCCTTGGCGTTCCTCATGCTCCTGCCCCACTCCTTCGGGGCCATGGCGGCGGTGATGCTACTGATCGGCCTGCCCGTCGGCCCGATCATGGTCACGGTCTACGGCCTCGGCGGCCGGCTGGCGCCCCCCGGCCGCATGGGCACGGCCATGACCGCGCTCGCCAGCGGCCTCGTCGCAGGCGTCGCCCTGGGAGCAGGCACCGCCGGTGCGCTGGCGGAGGGCGGCGGTGCGGCCGCGGCGTTCGCTGCGCCCCTTGCCTCGGCCGGCGCACTCATGCTGCTCGGCACGGCGGCCCTGCTCCTGCTGCGCGGTCGCACCCGGTCCGCGGCCTGACGCCTCCGCTGCAGCCCGGCCCCGCCGGGAGCACGCTTCACCGGCTGCCGGCCGCCCGACTCTGCTCTGGCTGGCCCTCCCGCCCCGGCGGATCGCGTCCGCCCGACTCTGCCCCGCTCGACGTCCCCGGCCGTGCCCGGCGGCCCTAGCCGACGGCGTGCGCGATGCGGCCTGCCGCGGCGAGGAGGGCGGCGCCGATGGGTGCCGGCTCGACGGCGGTCCCGAGGTAGACCACGGCAAGCGCCGCGGGCCGGTGGTGCGGCAGGATCAGGGGGACGGCAACGGAGGACAGGCCGGGGATCACCTCGTCGTGGCTGAGCGCATAGCCGCGCTCGCGGGACTCGTCCGACTCGGCACGGTAGGGCACGTCGGGCACCCGCTGCTGCCACTCTTCCCGCCCGAGGGCGGACTGGATGGCGATGCCGGGGCCGCCGCGGTCCAAGGGGTGCCTGGTCCCCGGGTGCTGGGCGAGGGTCGCGCCGTTGTGCTGGGGCTCGACCGTGGCGAGCGTGATGCAGTCGGTGCGGTCCCAGACGGCAACGAAGGCGGTCATGTGCAGCTCGGCTGCGAGCCGGCCGAGCTCCGGCAGGGCGGCCGCCTGGAGGTCCCGCGAGACCGAGCGGGCGAGTACCGCGAGGCCCGCTCCGGGCTGCAGCCGTCCCGAGTCGTCGCGCGTCACGAGCGCGTGGTCCTCGAGCGTGCGCACGATCCTGTACGCGATCGAGCGGTGCACGTCGAGAGCCGAGGAGAGCTCGGCAATCGTCAGGGGAGTGCGCGCCTCCGCGAGGAGCTCGAGGGCGCGGATGCCCCGGGAGAGCGTCTGGGAGTGGGGGCCGGTCTCGGCGGTGCGTGGCATGGGATCCTCTGCAGCTGGCTGGGTCGCGGCGTTCCGCGCGCGGCGCTGTCCGATATCAGCACTCTCTGTTCCATTATCGAACGTATCGCCTCAGTATCGGGCACACCGGGCCGGTGCGGCAACGCAGGCCGCCGTTCGGCGCGCCGCGGGCGCCGCTCGCCGCATCGCGCCACGCCGGCTCCCCGGACCGCGTGTGTGCCATCTCACAGTCATGTATTCTGCCTTTGTTGACCGACCAATCGGTTGGTAAATCGAGCGGTCGGGACGCCCACCGGCGTCCACCGTCAACGGTTCGCCCCTCCGCGGGGCATTCGCACCCTAGAACCACGGAGTCCCAATGACCCAGGCAGTCAACGCCTCCCAGCCCACCTCCGCGATGTCGCGCGAGGAGCGTCGGGTCCTGGCTGGCACCCTCGTCGGCACCACCATCGAGTGGTACGACTTCTTCATCTACGCCCAGGCGGCCGGCGTCGTGCTCGGTCCGCTCTTCCTCGCCCCCGTAGCGAAGGAGAACCCGGGCATGTCCCAGGTGATCGCCTTCGCGACGATCGGCATCTCGTTCCTCTTCCGCCCCCTCGGCGCGATCGTGGCCGGCCATCTCGGCGACCGGCTCGGCCGCAAGAAGATGCTCGTGTTCACGCTCATCATGATGGGCCTGTCCACCTCGCTCATCGGCATCCTGCCCACCTACGCCCAGGTCGGCGCGCTCGCACCGCTCCTGCTCATCCTCCTGCGGGTGCTCCAGGGCTTCTCCGCCGGCGGCGAGTGGGGCGGTGCCGCCCTCATGTCGGTCGAGCACGCGCCCAAGGGCCGCCGCGGCTACTTCGGCGCCTACCCGCAGATCGGCGTCCCGATCGGCATGATCCTCGCGACCTTCACGCTGTGGATCCTCACCACCATGATGGGGCCGGCATTCGTCCAGTGGGGGTGGCGCCTGCCGTTCCTGTTCTCGATCGTCCTCATCGCCGTCGGCTACCTGATCCGCCGCGCCGTCGAGGAGAGCCCGGTCTTCCTCCAGCTCCAGGAGCGCCGCAAGGAGTCCTCGGCCCCCCTCGGGCAGCTCTTCCGCCACAACTGGAAGGAAGTCGCCCTCACCGCGGTCATCTTCATCGCCAACAACGCCGCCGGCTACCTGCTGATCGCCTACTTCGCCACCTACGCGGTGAAGAACCTCAAGATGGACCAGCCCACGGTGCTGCTGGCGACGACGCTCGCCTCGTTCGGCTGGCTCATCTTCACCCTCTGGGGCGGCGTGGTCTCCGATCGGCTCGGCCGCATCCGCACGTTCCAGATCGGCTACGCCTTCCTTGCCCTGTGGGCGGTGCCGATGTGGTTCCTCATCGACACGAAGAACATCGTCTGGTACTTCGTGGCGCTCTTCGTGATGACGTTCGGACTCGGCCTCTCCTACGGTCCCCAGTCCGCGCTCTACGCCGAGATGTTCCCGGCGAAGGTGCGCTACTCGGGCGTCTCGATCGGATACGCCCTCGGCGCGATCCTGGGCGGCGCCTTCGCCCCGATGATCGCCGAGATGCTCATGAACCAGTTCAAGATGTCCTGGACGATCGGCGCCTACATCGCCGTCGCCGCCGTGATCTCCCTCGTGGGCGTCTCGCTCGTGAAGGAGACCAAGGGGGTGGACCTCCACGTCGCCGAGGCACACGAGGACTACGTCAGCGAGCACCCCGAGGCCGCGCGCTGACCGTGCCCCCTCGCTGACGTTGCCCCTGGCCGCTCGCTGACACCGGGCGCTGCCGGCACTGGGGTCTGCTGGCGCTGGCGCACGACGGCGGGCCCTCCCACGCGGGAGGGCCCGCCGTCGCGCTGTGCGCGGGTGGTCAAGGACGGTGCGCTGTGGCCGAAGCCCGCAGTGCACCGTCCCTGTGATGCTCGTGGCATGGACACGAGGACGATGCCCGCAAGGAGTTCCGGCCGCTGGGCCGCCGCGGCGGCCGGAGCAGCCGGGGCAGCCCACCTCGCCATGGTCCCCGGCGGCGGATGGATGGCGGCGCTCGGGGCGGCCATGGCCGCGGCATGCCTGCCCTGCGCGTGGCACCTCTGGCGCCGGCCGAGCCTGGGCGCAGCCCGCGCCGTTATCGGGATGTCGCTGGGCATGGTGCTCGTGCACGGTGCGCTCCTGCTCTCCGGTGGCCACGGGGGCGGCCACGCGCACGCCCACCAGCCGTCCGCGGGGGCTGCGGATGCCCACGCAGGGGCCATGCTCGCCATCATCGCGGTCGAGCTCGGCACCGCCCTCCTCGCCGCCGCCTGGGTGCGCCGGCAGCGGACGGCGCGCGCCGCCGTCGTGCCCCGCTGAGGGGTGTGCCACATCGGCGCCGCCCCCGCGCGGTGCGGCGGTAGGGTGTGCCGGTGAGCACGACCGCGAACCCCGCCGACGGCACCGAGATCTCCTACGACGCCGTTGGCGAGGGGCCCGCCGTCGTCCTCCTCCACGGCTCAGCCCTGTCGAAGGCGATCTGGCGCGGACTCGGCTACGCGAAGGCGCTGGAGGGCTTCACAGTGGTGCGGATCGACCTCCGCGGCCACGGGCGCAGCGGCAAGCCGGCCGCCGCCGAGGCGTACCGGATGGCGCTGCACACCGGCGACGTCCTCGCCGTCCTCGACGCCGAGGGAATCGGCCGGGCCCATCTGGTGGGCTACTCGCTCGGCGCACGGGTGGCGTTCTCCCTCGCCGCCGCGGCCCCCGCGCGTGCGGTCTCGCTCACGGCGCTGGGCGGCACGTACCGGCCCCAGCGCGGCGAGGTGGCCAAGGTCTTCTTCCCCGGCTACCTCGGGGCCCTGCGCTCGGGCGGCATGCACGCGTTCGTCGAGGGGCTCGAGGCCAGCGGGAAGGCGGTGGACCCGGCCACCCGCCAGGCGTTCCTCGCGAACGACGCCGGGGCGCTCGCCGCGTGCTTCACCGGAACCGAGGAGGACCCCGGGCTGCCCGAGGCCGTGCTCGCCCAGCTCGCCCTTCCCGCCCTCCTCATGGCGGGCACCCGCGACCCGCAGCGGCTCGAGGACTCGCGCCGCGCGGCCGGGATCATGCCGGACGCCCGGTTCGTCGAGCTTCCCGGGCGGACGCACGCCGGGACGCTCGCACCGGCGGGCCCGATCCTGGAGGTACTCGTGCCGTTCCTGTCCGGAAGCTCTCGCTGACTCCTCAGGTCCCGCTGGCGGCAGAGTCCGAAGCGGCAGCGTCCGACCGTGCGAGGAGTTCCACGAGTGAATCCGCGAGGAGTGCAATGAGCGCTTGCGATCGCTCCGTGTCGGGATCGGCGATGTGCTGCATGCTGATGCCGTCGATGCCCGAGATGAACAGCCGCGCGACGAGGTTGAGGTGGAGCGGCACGTCCTGTCCCGAGGCTCTGCACGCCGATGCGAACAGCTCTGCGGTCGAGGTGACCCATCCCTCGTACATCGAGCGGTTCTGGGCCCGCGCCACCGGCTCTGATTCGGGGGGTTCGCGGAAGCGGCGGAGAAGGAGCTCGAAGGTGGTCACCTGTTCGTGGGGGCGCTCGAGCATGCGGTCCCAGATCCGTTGGGCATGCTGTCGGATCACGCGGGGGAGGCCGGCACCGAGGTCCTCGATGGGGGTCAGGCTCTTCGCGTAGTCGCGGCTCAGGAAGTTGTAGACCTCTTCGAGGAGCGCGTCCTTATTCCGGAAGCAGTAGTGGAGCGCGGCGAGCGGCGCATCGGCCTCGGACGCAATGCGCCTCGTCGTCGCAGCAGGCAGGCCCTCCGCGGCGATCACCCGCGCGGCAGCCTCGACGAACTGCATCCTCCGCTCCTCGGCGGGAATCCTGGGCATGGGTGCCTCCCCCTGTCATCAGCGTCCATCCTAGGCGCGGGCGCGCGTGCCACCGTGGCGCGACGGACGCAGGACAAGCCTACGACCTAACTTGGTCACTTGACCTAGTCAAATGATCTAGTCGTGGTGCATGATGTTGTCCGGATCACATCTGTACCCGCTAGACGACGAGGAGATGACAGTGGCGCGACGTACCGACACGAGGCCTCTCGCAGACATGGCGATCGTTAACGCCCAAGTCCTGCCTATGGGTCCCGCGGGCCGGGGGAGCAGCGCGGACAGACCCGTCGCGGATGCGCTCGCGGTCCGTGAAGGCCGCATCCTCGCCGTCGGCTCCGCGGATGTCGCCGCCGTCATTGGCCCTCGCACCACGGTGGTGGATGCGTCGGGCGGGGCGGTGCTGCCGGGGATCAACGACTCCCACCTGCACTTCACCGGCGCCGCCATGTCGGCCTTCGGCTACCTCGACATCTCCGCGGCAGTGGCACCCAGCTGGGACGGCGTTGTGGACCTCCTACGCCGCGCGGAGCCGGGAGCCGACGGGTGGATTCGCGCCCGCGGGTGGGACGACGTGCTCATCGGCGGCGCGGCCGGCCAGATCCTCGACGTCCGCTCGGACACGCCGATCGTCGCCTTCGACCAGACCGGCCACCAGCTCGCGGCCAACCGGGAGGCATTGCGCAGGGCGGGACTCACGGCGGCGGCCCACAACCCGGCGGGCGGCGTCATCGGCCGTGACGGGCTCGGCGAGCTGAATGGCCTGTTCCAGGACGCCGCAATGGAGCTCCTCAACCGCGCACTCCCTCCCGTCCCGCGCACAGCGCTCAGGGACGCGATGCTCGCGATGCAGCGCCGGCTCCACACCCAGGGAATCACCTCGTTCACCGAGCCGGGCCTCGGACCCGCCTGCGCAGGGCTCCTCGACGGGTCCGGCTCGACCGAGGCGATCCATCTCCTCGGCGACCTCGCAGAATCGGGTGAGCTCACCCTGCGCGCGACGGTGCTGATGCTGTTCGCCGGCACGGGGGGTGCGGACAGCACGGCCATCACGGCCGGCCTCGCGAGCGGGCTGGGCCACGCGTACACCGACCGCGGGATCAACCCCGAGCGGCTCCGGATCGCGGGCGTCAAGGTCTTCGCGGACGGCATCCCGCGCAGCGGCACGGCCTGGATGAACGAGCCCTACGGCGACCACTGCACCCACGGCAGCCTCGTCATCGCTGGCGCCACTGATGCGGACCGTCTCGAGGAACTGGGCCAGATCTTGGCTGCGATCGATGGGGCAGGGCTGCAGGCCGGCATCCACGCGACAGGGGATGCGGCCACGGAGGCCGCTGTCGCAGCCCTCATCGCGCGGACGGATGCACGGGTCAATCGCCACTACATCATCCACGGGGCTTTCAGCGGCCGGGAGACCCTCGGCAGCATGGCGCGACACGGGATCGGCTACAGCACCAATCCGCTGATCCGCCACGGTGCCGGCGACGCGATGCGCCGTATCCTCGGCGACGAACGGTTCGCCCGGCACCAGCCCCTCCGCACGGCCTCCCAGACAGGAGTTCGCTTCACGCTGGCCTCGGACGCGCCCGTGGCCAGCACCGATTGGCGCGAGACGATCGTCGCCGCCGTCCGGCGCGGAACGCGAACGTCGCCCGGAATGCCAGGCGATCCCGAGAGCATCCATGGAACCGAGGCCCTTGCCGCCATGACGGCGCATGCCTCGTGGCAGGACCACATGGAGCACGTCAAGGGCGTGCTCTCTCCGGGCATGGCAGCGGATGTGTGCGTTCTCTCCGCTCCATGGCCCGATGACGCCGACATTGAGGACCTCCTCGCCACGGAGGTGGTCCTCACCCTCGCGGCGGGCATCCCGGTCCACGCAGGGGCCCTGCTGGATTGACAGCTCCACGTGCTCGCCTGCCGCCCTTTCATGCTCGCCTGACACCCATTTCCACGCCACCCTTCAAACCTCTCGAGGAGAGAACCATGCGACGTAGCATCCCCGCGGCCCTGGCCGCAATCCTCGCCCTGACGCTGTCCGCCTGCGGCGGCGCTGCATCATCGAGCACGGCCTCCGGCGGCAACGATGGCATCACAACCCTCAAAGTCGGCACGATTGGCATCGGGAGCGATGCGGCCATCAAGCTCGCTGTCGACAAGGGCTTCTTCAAGGAGCAGGGCCTTGACGTCAAAACATCAGTCGTAACGAATCCGCCAGCGGGCATCGCGGCCGCCCAGAGCGGGCAGCTCGACCTGACCTATACCCCTTCGGTTCCCCTTCTGAATGCGCTCGGAAATAACGTCCCGCTCACCGTCGTCGCGGCTGCCGACGGATACTCCGACCAGGCGATGGCGAGCAAGGACATGACCAAGGTTGACGACACGGGCCTCCTCGTCGCGAAGGACTCGCCCATCCAGCGTCCCAAGGACCTCGAGGGCAAATCGGTGTCGGTGCCAGCACGCAAGGCGCAGCTCGAGGTCACAGTGAGCAATCTCATCAAGGACGACGGCGGGGACCCGTCCAAGGTCAACTGGATGGTCCTCGATCCCTCGTCCGCCCTCCAGTCCCTCAACTCCGGACGAGTCGACGCGGCCTCGCTCGTGGCGCCATTCGTATCCAAAGCCATCTCGGAGGGCGATCGCCTCCTGGCCTCACCCGGAGTGGCCTTCTTCAAAGCGGGCGCGGTGGGCCTCTGGGTCACTGGCAATAGCGCGCTGGCCAAGGAGAAAAGAGCCATCGAGGGATTCCGCACTGCGATCTACAAGGCCAACGCCTACGCAAATGCGCACATCGATGAGGCCCAGCAGCTCAGCGCCCAGATCACCAACAATCCGGTCGATGTCATCAAGGCCGGCGCGGTGAACTACTGGCCCGACAAGGTCACCGTCGACGATATCCAGCGCGTCGATGACGCAATGGCGAGTCTCGGATACCTCAAGGAGCCCGTCAAGCTCCCCGCTGACCTCATCCTGGGAAGCTGACCGCCCGTGAGAACGTCCTTCAAGCCCACAGCGGTCGGCGCCGCCGGCATCGCGGCAGCCCTGCTGATCTGGCAGCTCGCTGCACTCTCCGGAGCAGCGGGGGGCTCGCTTCCGCAGCTCGGCCGGGTAGTCGGTGAGCTCGGCTCGCTCGCCGGCAGTCCCGACTTCTGGTCTGCGGCCGGCGCCACGATCGGCATCGCACTCCTCGGCCTGGCCGCGGCCGGGGCGTGCGGGGTGACCGTCGGCATCCTCGTGGGAAGCTTCGAACCGGTGCGCTACGCGACCCGGGTCGTCCTGGAGTTCCTCAAGCCCGTCCCGCCTATCGTGGTCCTGCCACTCGTCGTGCTGGTCCTCGGGCCCACCGGAGAGATGTCGTGGTTCCTCGTGTTCCTCGGCTGCCTGCTCCCGATCATCATGCAGACGGTTGACGGCGTGCACAGCACCGATCCTGTCGCGCGGGACACCGCGCGTTCCTACGGCATGCCGCCTGCGGAGATCCTCTCCCGAATCGTGCTGCCGAGCGCCCTTCCGTACATCGGTACCGCAGTCCGGGTTACCGCCCCGGCGGCCCTCATCATCACGGTGGTGGCGGGGCTGCTCGGCGGCGGCCCCGGGCTCGGACAGAGCCTGTACCTCGCTCAGGCGGGAGGGAACTACGCGACTATGTACGCGCTGGTGGTGATCCTCGGCGTCCTAGGGCTGCTGTTCCAGGCGGGGACACGGGCCGCCGAACGTCGGCTGCTCCATTGGCATGAGTCCTACCGAGAGGCGGTGCACTGATGAAACGCATCATCCTGTGGGTCCTGGGCGTGGGGACACCGGCCGCTCTATTTGCGGCATGGTGGATCGCCTCGGCGGGTTCGACCGACACATTCTTCCCTCCGCTCGCAGACATCCTTGATCGCTTCCGCGCGCTGTGGCTCTTCGACCACTTCGGCTCGGACGTTCTCGTGAGCCTCCGCAATCTCGTCGTCGGCTACGTCCTCGCGGCCGTCGCCGCCGTCCTCGTCGGGTTTGTGACGGCGCTGGCGTCGCCCATCCGCTGGGCGATTGACCCAGTCATCCATTTCCTGCGGGGCATCCCGCCGGTCGCACTCGTGCCGATCTTCATCTCCCTCATGGGCTTCGGCCCTGAGATGCGGATCACGAGCATCGCGCTCGCGGCGTTCTTCCCCACGTTCATCTCGACCGTCGACGGACTGCGGGCTGTGGACCGCGGTCTCATCGACGTCACCCGCGTCTACCGTCTCCGTCCGGGGGAACGCGTCTTCTCGGTGCTCCTTCCGGCGGCAGGACCGCAGATCTTCTCGGGCCTCCAGGTGAGTCTGCAGACGGCGTTCGTCGTGATGATCGCCTCGGAGATGCTCGGCCCGTCCCAGGGCATCGGGGCGATGACGCTCCTCGCCCAGCAGAGTTTCATGATCCCGGACATGTGGTCCGGCATCCTCCTACTCGGCGTGATCGGGTTCGCAGCAAACCTCATCTTCGACCTGGTCCGACGGAAGGTCCTGGCCTGGTACATCGGCTCCCGCAGATTGGCTCGTACATGACTCCCACCACCTTCAGCCCCCTGACCACCTCCCAGACAGGCCATGCCATGGAAACCAACGCCGTGACGACGTCCGCAGAGCGAGAGAGCACGAGGCAGGCGCGCCTCGAGGTTAGGCATCTCCGCAAGGCCTACGGGACGGGCTCGTCGGCCAAGACGATCATCGAGGACCTCACGTTCAGCGTCGACGCCGGCGAGGTAGTGTGCATTGTCGGGCCTTCCGGCGTCGGCAAGACGACGCTCCTCAAATGTCTGGCCGGCCTCCATCCGGCCACATCGGGCGAGATGCGGATCGATGGCCACGTGATCAGCGGTCCGCCGCCTGAGATGGCGCTCGTGTTCCAGGACTACAGCCGCTCGCTCATGCCATGGCTCACCGTCCGCAAGAATATGATCCTGCCGCTGCGTCACCTGCGGCTGCCTCGTGCTGAACTCAAGGCCCGGTGCGACGAGGCGCTCGAGGCGGTGAGCCTTTCCCACGCCGAGCACCAGTACCCGTGGCAGCTCTCCGGCGGCATGCAGCAGCGGGTAGCGATCGCCCGCGCGCTCGCCTACCGGCCGGAGGTCCTCATCATGGACGAGCCCTTCGCTTCGGTCGACGCCCAGACCCGGTTCGACCTGGAGGACCTCTGCCTGAAGATCCGTGAGGACTTCGGCATGACGATCCTCGTGGTCACCCATGACATTGACGAGGCTGTCTATCTCGCTGACCGCGTGGTGGTGCTCGGGTCGAAGCCGGCACGTGTGCTGAAGATCGCCGACGTCGACCTCCCCGCGCCGCGCGACCAGATCGGCACCCGCTCCCTGCCCCAATTCGCGGCGCAGCGCACCGAGGTCCTCTCCCTCATCAAGAGGCCGGCATGACACGGCGCCCGAACGTCTTGGTCATCGTCGCCGACCAGCTGCGTGCGGACCATCTGGGCTTCGGGGGCAATACCGTGGTGAAGACGCCGAATCTCGATGCCCTTGCTGATCGGGGAATGGTGTTCGAGAACGCGACCGTGGCCAATCCAACGTGCATGCCCAATCGGGCTTCACTCGTGACGGGACGGTGGCCCTCAGCCCACGGCACGCGATGCAACGGCATCCCGCTGGATCCTGCGTCGCGGACGCTCATGCGCTCGCTGGCCGATACCGGGTACCGCACCTTGGCCGTCGGCAAGCTGCACCACCAGAACATGGGCTGGGAATTCGAGCCCGAGCAACAGGCCGAGATCCGTGCGACGGCGCCGCTCCTTCTGAACACGACTGCGGAGGACGCTCGCCCGCGCAGCGGGCCGGCCGGATGGGACCACTGGGAAGACCGCGCTCGGCACGAGCAGGCGTTCGTGCCGCTCCCGACCGACTACTACGGGTACTCGCACGTCGACCTCATCGTCGGCCACGGGGACCACCCCGGCGGCCACTACCTGCACTGGGCACGGGAGCGAGGGCTCGACCCCGATGCGGTCGGCGGCCCCGACGGATCTGAAGCGGTCTACCCGGGATGGGATCAGGTCTACCGCACTGCCATCCCAGCGCACCTCCACCCGAGCGCATACATCGGGGAGAAGGCGGTCGAGCATCTCAAAGACGCGGGGGGCTACGACGCGCCGTTCTTCCTGTTCGTCTCGTTTCCCGACCCACACCATCCGTTCTCGCCCCCCGCCGGGTACGACACGCTGTACGATCCGGACAGCATCCCGCTTCCCCTCGGGTTCGACCAGGATCACTCGCGTTCGCCTCGACACATCCGCCACATGGTGTCGCGCCGCGGCGAGCCTTGGACGGATCCGACGATGACATGGGCGGCCACGGCCGAGCAGTACAGGCATGCCGCGGCCGCGCAGTACGGACTCATCACGCTCATGGACGAGCAGATCGGGCGGATCCTCGCGGAGCTCGACGCGCAGGGGCTCTCCGAGGACACGATCATCGTGTTCACCGCGGACCACGGCGATCTGTTCGGTGACCACGGTCTGATGCTCAAGCACTTCTGCCACTACAGGGCCGTGACCAACGTGCCGCTCGTCGTCGCGCTTCCCGGTGCGAGTGCTGGTCCGCGGTCCGCGGCAGGCCGAAGCCGCTCCCTCGTGGCGAGCCCCGACCTCGTGCCAACCCTCATGGAGCTCACCGGAGCGGGACAGTTCCGGGGGATCCAGGGAATCTCGTTTGCGTCGATCCTGCACGGGGGCGATGATGTGCACCGGTCGGCTCTCCTGATCGAGGAGGATCAGCCGTTCGGGCTGCCCGGGCTGCCGGGGCCAGTGCGCATGCGCACGGTCGTGACCGCTGAGGGGCGCCTCACGCGCTACTTTGGCGCGGGCGAGGTCGAGCTGTACGACCACGCCCTGGACCCGTGGGAGTTGCACAACGTGGCAGGCCAACCTGAGTACGCTGCCCTTGAGCGCCGTCTCACAGAGGCCCTCGTCACCCAGATGGCGAGTCTGGCCGATGAGGGCACAGCCCCCACCGCCGCCGCGTAGTCGCAGAGCATAGGCAATCCCGCGAAAGGAAAGGAAGCAGCCGATGACCGGGCACTATCCGGCTTCCCGCAGCCCCGTAGGGGAGTCACCTGAGGAACAGATGCCGCGGTGCTGTGCGCCGTCGTCTGCAGCCCTTCCGGCCGATGCCTCCGCACCGGGTGAACCCGGCACGGCCTCGGTGGTCGCGGCCGCCTCGCCGGACCTCGTTGTGACCCGGCGGCCCCGCCCCTCGGCGGTCGGGCACGACGACGTGTGGATCCCCGGCGGTACGTTCCACATGGGAGACGCGTTCGACGAGGGATACCCCGCCGACGGTGAGCAGCCCGTCCACCGCGTGGCCCTCGAGGGATTCCGCATCGACTCCGCCCCGGTGACGAACGCCCAGTTCGCCGCCTTCGTCGAGGCCACCGGATTCCGGACGGACGCCGAGCACTTCGGCGTCTCGGCCGTGTTCCACCTGCTCGTGGAGGCGCCGCCCCCCGCAGTCCTCGGCCCCGTGGCCGGGACGCCATGGTGGTTTACTGTGCGGGGGGCGGACTGGGCCCACCCAGGCGGGACACGGTCATCCTGGCGCGACGTCGCCGACCATCCCGTGGTGCACATCTCGCACCGGGATGCGCTCGTGTATGCCCGGTGGGCCGGCCGCCGCCTGCCCACCGAGGCGGAGTGGGAGTATGCCGCGCGCGGCGGCCTGGCGGGCGCCCGCTACCCGTGGGGCGACGAGCTCGTGCCGGGCGGAGAACATCGCTGCAACATTTGGCAGGGCGTCTTCCCGACGGTCAATACGGGCGACGACGGCTGGATCGGGACCTCGCCTGTGCGCACCTACTCCCCGAACGGGTACGGGTTATGGGACACGAGCGGCAATGTCTGGGAATGGTGCGCCGACTGGTTTTCGGCCCGCTACTACCATGAGTCCCCGCAGGCGTCTCCGAAGGGGCCGGTGCGGGGCACGGCCCGTGTGATGCGCGGGGGCTCGTACCTGTGCCATGACTCCTACTGCAACCGCTACCGCGTGGCGGCGCGCAGCTCCAACACCGCCGACTCCTCGAGCGGCAACTGCGGGTTCCGCACCGTCGCCCGTTGACGGACCTCAGTCTCGCTTGGGCCGGCTCGGATCGTGCCTCTCTGGGTGCACGGTCTGGCTCAGCAGCCGGCCCTGGGCACCGAACGTCAGTGCACCGTGCCCTCGCCGGACGCGGGCGGGACGGCCTTCAGCCGATCCTTGAGCAGTGGCGTGCACACTGCCCCGTGCATTCCAACATCGCCTCGATCTCCGGGCTGAAGGCGGCGAGATCTCCCGCGGGGGCCGAACCGTGCCTGCGCCCTGCGGCTCGCTTCCGATTCCCCGGGTGCGGGGCGGCCAGCGGCTGCCGGCTAGCCCTCTCCCGCGCGGTAGGCGGTCGGCGGCAGCCCGTAGGCGGCGCGGAAGATGCGGGAGAAGTGGGCCGAGTCCGTCAGGCCCCAGCGGGAGGCGATCGCGGTCACGGGCCGGTCGGCGAGCACCGGGTCCCGCAGGTCCCGGCGGCACCGCTCGAGCCTGCGCTCGCGGATCGAGGCGGAGACCGTGGTCCCGAGCTCGCGGAAGAGGTCGTGGAGGTGCCTGGTGGAGATGAAGTGCGCGGCCGCGATGGAGCCGGGGGAGAGCTCCGGGTCGGGGAGGTGCGCCTCGATGTAGTCGTGGATCCGGGCGAGGAGCATCTGGTGCGGGTCGCGGGAGGCCGCCGACCGGGCATCGAGCTCCCCGTTGAACAGCGTGGTGACGAGGTCCAGCGCGTTGCCCACGAGGCGTGAGCCGTTCGGGCCGGCCACCGCGCCCAGGTTCTCGGAGAGCCGGATGAGGAACGGCGCGACGAGGGCGCCGAGCCCCTCGGAGCCGCTGATGGCGGATGCCGTCACCTGCGCCATGGCGTCGGCGGGCAGGTCCAGCGCGGCGTGCGGGAACATCAGCACGAGCGAGCGGAAGTCGTCGTCGAACGCGAGAGTGTACGGGCGGTCCGTCGAGTAGATCGCTAGACTGCCGGGCGTGAGCACGGCCTCCCGGCCGTCCTGCAGGAGCAGGCCCGTGCCGGCGAGCTGGACGCCGAGCTTGAAGTACTTCCGGTCCGCCGCAGCAATGAGCTCGGGCGTGCGCATGACGGCGTGGCTGCTCGCGGCGATCTCGATCATGCTCGTCTGCTGGGCCGCGAGGTGGCGGCCGCGCATGCTGCCCGTGAAGGCGGAGTGCCGGTCCGCCTCGACGGCCAGGGGGACGAACGAGGCGGAGACGGCACGCCGCCAGGAGTCGAAGTCGTGGGCGACGGTCACCTCGAGCCCGGCCGTCCGGTCTGCCGCCGCGGGGGAGGGTGCCACGGGGGAGGGTGCCGCGGGGGAGGGTGCCACGCTCATGACCGCTCCTCGGGCAGGAGCGCGTCGAGCAGGAGGTCTAGCTGGGCGACGAGCTGGCCGGCGCCGTGGTGGGCGGGGGAGAGTGTGGCCGTGATCTGGGCGCCCAGCACGAGGTCCATGACGGCGCCGACCGCCGGCTCGAGGTCTTGCGGTCCGCCGGAGAAGCCCGCCTCGCGCAGGAGGTCTGCGAGCGCTGCGCGCCACTGGTCCATGGAGCGCTCGTGCAGGGCGGCCTTGTCCCGGTCCCTGACCGCCTTGCTCCAGAACGCGATCGCGACCCGCGCCTCGGCGACCCGGTCGTCGTCGAGCGGCAGGATCTCGTGGCAGTAGGCCCGGAGGGCGGCGCGCCCGGAGAGGCCGGCGGTCGCGGTCGCCATCCGGAGGTTCGTCCGCGTGAAGACGTGCTCGAACGCGAAGTCGAGCAGGCCGTCCTTCGAGGTGAAGTACGGCTTGAGCGCGCCGTTGGCGAACCCAGCGGCGGAGGCGATCTCGCGCATCGTGGCGGCGTCGAGGCCCCGCTCGGCAATGACCCGCCACGTCGCATCGACGAGTTCGAGCCGGCGCTGGTCGTGGTCCACGATCTTCGGCATCTCCACCTCGCAGTCTTCACCCGGCGGGCCCGGGGCCCGTGGTTTTTTCTACAACCGTTGTGATTCAGCTTACAGGCGGTTATTCTCTACGTCCATAGAAAAAAACTCCGCCGACCCCCTGGAGGATCCGATGAGCATCGACACCACGGCCCACGAGCACCCGGCCCCCGGGCAGCATGCCTGCCACGAGCAGGCCTCCCCGGCGGACGGCGCAGCCGGGCAGTACGCACTGGCCACTGCCGGCGAGATCGGGGCCGCCCGCGGCATCCTCGAGCACGCTGGCCTCTGGCGGGAGACCACCCGCATCGCCTACCTCGGCCTCGTCGACCCGCCGCGGGGGAGCGGTGCGCCCGGACCGGACGCGTCCGTCGACCGCCGGTTCCGCATCTTCCTGCACGACGTCGGCGGGTCCCGCCCGCGCGATGTCACGCTCTCGGTGACGCGGGGCGAGATCGATTCCGACACCGAGCTCGACACCTCCGCGACCGGCGAGCTTCCCGTGCTCGAGGAGGAGTTCGAGGTGGTCGAGGAGATCCTGGGTCGCGACGGGCGCTGGCTCGAGGCCCTCGCCGCGCGCGGGCTCGACCCCGCGGCGGTCCGCGTCGCCCCGCTCTCCGCGGGCGTCTTCGAGTATCCCGAGGAGAAGGGCCGCAGGATCCTGCGCGGCCTGGCGTTCGTCCAGGAGCACGGCTCCGACAGCCCGTGGGCCCACCCCGTCGACGGCCTCGTCGCCTACGTCGACGTCGTCAGCCGCAGTGTCGACCAAGTCCTCGACTTCGGCGCCGTCCCCGTCCCGGCCGAGCACGGCAACTTCACCGACCCCGAGCTGACCGGGCCGGTTCGGACCACCCAGAAGCCGATCGAGATCACCCAGCCCGAGGGCCCGAGCTTCACTGTCACGGGCGGCAACCACGTCGAGTGGGAGCGCTGGAGCCTCGACGTCGGCTTCGACGTGCGCGAGGGCCTCGTGCTGCACAACATCGCGTTCGACGACGCCGCGGCCGGCAACCCCGGCGACCGGAAGCCGACGCGCCGCCGCCGCATCCTCGACCGTGCCTCGATCGCCGAGATGGTGGTCCCGTACGGCGACCCGTCCCCGGTGCGCTCCTGGCAGAACTACTTCGACACCGGCGAGTACCTCGTGGGCCAGTTCGCCAACTCCCTCGAACTCGGCTGCGACTGCCTCGGCGAGATCACCTACCTCAGCCCCGTGGTGGCCGACGCGTTCGGCAACCCGCGCACCATCGCGAACGGGATCTGCATGCACGAGGAGGACGCCTCGATCCTGGCCAAGCACTCGGACCTGTGGAGCGGGGTCAGCTACGTACGCCGCAACCGCCGCCTCGTCATCAGCTTCTTCACCACGATCGGCAACTACGACTACGGCTTCTACTGGTACCTCTACCTGGACGGCACCATCGAGTTCGAGGCCAAGGCCACCGGCGTCGTGTTCACGTCCGCCCAGCCCTCGGCGGACTACCCGTACTCGTCCGAGATGGCCCCCGGCCTGGGTGCGCCGTTCCACCAGCACCTCTTCAGCGCGCGCCTCGACTTCGCCCTCGACGGCGGCCCGAACCGCGTCGAGGAGGAGGACGCCGTGCGTGTGCCGCTGGGCCCGGGCAACGAGCGCGGCAACGCCTTCACCCGCAGGCGCACCCTCCTGGCCCGCGAGTCCGACGCGGCGCGCGAGAACGACATGGCGGCCGGCCGCTCCTGGGTCGTCTCCAACCCCGCCTCGCTCAACCGCCTCGGCGAACCCGTGGGCTACAAGATCCACCCGCAGGGCCACCCGACCCTCCTGGCCGACCCGGCGTCGTCGGTCGCGGCCCGCGCGGCCTTCGCGACGAAGGCGCTCTGGGTCACCCGCTACGACGAGGCGGAGCGCTACCCGACCGGCGACTTCGTCAACCAGCACCCCGGGGGCGCCGGCCTGCCGGCCTACCAGGCACAGGACCGCGACCTCGACGGGACGGACCTCGTCGTGTGGCACACGTTCGGCCTGACCCACTTCCCCCGCCCCGAGGACTGGCCCATCATGCCGGTGGACCACGTGGGCTTCAAGATCCGCCCCGAGGGCTTCTTCGACCGCAGCCCGGTCCTCGACGTCCCCGCCCCGGCGCCCGGCGGCCACTGCCACCGGTAGCGCCGCCGAGGAGTGCCGCCCAGGTAGCGCTCAGGCAGACAAGAGGCGTTCACTGTGGGACAAGTCACGCAGAGGGCGTCCATCGCACGATGGTGGGGCGGCCACACCGGCCGCCCCACCTCATTGACCTTGGAGGACCCATGAGCATCCCGACGAGCTCCCCGCGTCGGATCAAGGAGGTCACCGTGGCGCAGGCCGCAGCCTCACCGCGCCCGCGCCGCCTCGGAGTCGCCTCCGTGACCCTCATGATCATCGCGGCCTCCGCGCCGCTGACCGTCCTGGCCGGCGGTGTGACGACGACGTTCGCCGTGACCGGCCTGCTGGGCGTCCCGCTGTCCTTCCTCATCCTCGGCGCCATCCTCACGGTCTTCGCGGTCGGCTATGCGGCCATGAGCCGCCACGTGACCAACGCCGGCGCGTTCTACGCCTACGTCTCGCAGGGCATCTCCCGGCCCGCCGGGGTGGGCGCCTCCCTCACCGCCCTCATGTCCTACAACCTCATGCAGGTCGGCATCTACGGCATCTTCGGCTTCACCGTCTCCTCGTTCATCTCGGAGCGCTTCGGGGTGGACGTGCCGTGGTGGGTCCCCATCCTGGTGTGCATCGCGGTCGTCGCTGCGCTCGGCGTCAACCGGGTGGACCTCTCGGCGAAGGTGCTCGGCGCCCTCGTGGCCCTCGAGTTCCTCGTCGTGATCGTGTACGACATCGCCTCGTTCGCCGCCGCGCCCGAGGGCGTGACCGCGGCGCCGCTCGCGCCGTCGAGCCTCTTCGTGCCCGGCATCGGCGCCGTGCTCTCCTTCGGCGTCGCGGCCTTCATGGGCTTCGAGTCCGCCGCGATCTACGGCGAGGAGGCCAAGGAGCCCCACCGCACCATCCCGCGTGCCACCTACACCGCGGTCGGCATCATCGCCGTCTTCTACGCCGTCTCCTCGTGGGCCATGGCCGTGGGCACCGGGCCGTCCCACCTCTTCGACGCCGCGGGCAAGCAGGGCCCGGACCTCGTCTTCTCCTTCCTCGGTGCCCACGTGGGCCAGATCGCCGCGGACATCGCGCAGGTCCTGTTCATCACGAGCCTCTTCGCGGCGCTGGTGAGCTTCCACAACGCCGTGGCGCGCTACTTCTTCTCGCTCGGCCGCGAGCGGGTCCTGCCGGGCTGGCTCGAGGCCACGAGCCGGCACGGCGCGCCGAAGGCGGGCTCGATCGTGCAGACCGGCATCGCCGTGATCGTGACCATCGCCTTCGCGATGGCGGGCAACGGCTCCGAGCTCGGCCCGCTGTACCCGGTCCTGACCATGTTCACCTGGCTCACCAACGCCGGCGCGATGGGCCTCGTGCTGCTCATGGCGATCGTCTCGGTGGCCGTGATCGGCTTCTTCCGGCGCCGCCCCGCCCTCCGGGCCGGTGCCTGGACCGCCGTGATCGCACCGGCCCTCGGAGCCGTGGCCCTCGCAGCCGTGTTCTGCCTCATCGTGGCGAACTTCGACGTACTGCTCGGCCTCACCGAGCCCAGCGTCCTGAGCTGGGTGCTTCCCGCGATCGTGGTCGTCCCCGGCCTGGTCGGCATCCTCTGGGCCCTCCGGCTCCGCCGCGTGGACCCCGCCCTGTACGCGAGGATCGGGCACGGCGAGGAAGGCCGCGCGCACCACCTCGGCGACGAGGAGGACTGACCCGCGGCCTCCCGCCGGGAGCCGCCGTGACTGCAGTGCCGTCACGTCCTACCGTGGACGTGGCGGCACTGTGCCGTGGTGTGCCGTGCGATGCGGTGCCGTGCGCGGCGCCCTGCGCCACGGTGCCGGGCGTCGGAACGGCCCCGGGACGAGCCGATCGGGAGGTGGCATGGGAGGCAGAGGCGAGGAGGAGCTGCGGCGCCGGATGGAGCGCGCCGCCGAACTGCGGGCGGGCCGGATCGCCCACACGCCCGAGGAAGCCGAGGAGATCGAGCGGGAGGACGAGCTCAACCGCAGGCGCCGGGAGGTCGATCCGGCGCGCCGGGCCGACTACCTCCTCCGCGACGCGATCGCCCGGGGGGAGTTCGACCACCTGCAGTATGCAGGCAAGCCGATTCCCAATCTGGACAACGTCAACGACCCCGACTGGTGGCTCAAGGGGCTCATCCAGCGTGAGCAGCTCACCGGCCTCGGGCCCGAGGCGCTCGTCCTGCGCGTCGAGGACGCGCGGCTGGAGTCCACCCTCGACGCGCTCTACACGGAGCAGCAGGTCAGGGACAGCCTCGAGGCGTTCAACCGGCGCATCATCGAGGCCCGCCGCCAGCTCCTGGGCGGGCCGCCCGTCATCACGAAGACCCGCGACGTCGACCGCGAGGTCGCCCTCTGGCACGAGCGCCGCGCGGCCGAGGCCGCCGCACACGCTGCGGACGAGGCGGACGACGCCGGCAACCGCCCGCCGCCGGCCTGGCGCCGCTGGTTCGGCCGCGGCAGGGGAGGCTGAGCGCAGCCGGGCATATCGCCATCATTGAGGTCAGGTTCGGAGCGAAAGCGCCCCCAGTCCCGCGTGAGTTGTGTCGAGATGCGCGCACAGGCGCGGAAGCGGAGCCGGAACCCGAAGGTTCCGACTCCGCTTGGCGTTCCGGTGATCAGCCTGCGTGGCGAGGCTCAGTAGCTCGCCGGCCGTCCGCCGTCGTCCGCCGGGTCCGAAGCCGCCGCGAAGCGGGAGGCGAGCTCCTCGCTCGAGCGGGCGAGGATCGCCACGTCGGCGCCCACGAGCACGAACCGCGCGCCGCGCTCGATGTAGTGCCGCGCCGTGGCCTCCACGAACGCGTTGACGCCGGCCGGCTTCCCGGCCGCCCGGGCTGCGTCGAGGCAGTGCTCGACCGCGGCGCGCACCTCGGGGTGCTCCTGCTGGCCCAGGACGCCCATCGAGGCGGCCAGATCGGACGGGCCGATGAAGATCCCGTCCACGCCGTCCACCGCGAGGATCTCCTCGACATTGGCCACGGCCTCGCCCGTCTCGATCTGCACCGTGAGGGAGATGGTCTCGTCCGCGCGGGCCAGGTAGTCCGGGATGCGGTTCCACCGGGCAGCGCGGGCGAGGGCCGAGCCGACGCCCCGGACGCCGTGCGGCGGGTACCGCACGGCGGCCACGGCGGCCGTCGCCTGCTCGGCGTCGTTGACCATGGGGATCAGGAGGTTCTGTGCCCCGAGGTCGAGGTACTGCTTGATCAGCACCACGTCGTTCCACGGCAGGCGCACCATCGGCAGCACGTCGTAGCCGTGCACGGCGTGGAGCTGGGCGAGCACCGACTCGAGCGAGTTGGGGCTGTGCTCGGTGTCGATCAGCAGCCACTGCGCCCCCGAGCCCGCCATGATCTCCGCGACAAGGGGGCTGCCGGAGCAGACCCACAGGCCGATCTGCGCCCCGCTGCCGGGCTCGGCCGCCGCGGCCAGGGCGTGCCGGAACGTCCTCTCGGGCTCTAGACGAAACGGCATGTCACCGTCCCCAGGGGCCCGTAGTCCGCGTACACCGTGTCGCCCTCGTAGACCCACATGGGCCGGGTGAACGAGCCGGCGAGGATGAGGTCGCCCGCGCGGAGGTCCTGCCCGTGCTGGGCAAGCTTGTCCGCGAGCCACGCGACGCCTGTCGCCGGGTGGTTGAGGACGCCGGCGGCGACGCCCGTCTCCACGATCTCCTGGTTGCGGTAGAGGAGGGAGGACACCCAGCGCAGGTCCACGTCGTGCGGGCGCACGGGGCGCCCGCCCACCACCATGGCGCCGAGCGCGGCGTTGTCCGAGATGGTGTCCACGATGGTGCGCCCCTCCATCTCGATCCGCGAGTCGAGGATCTCGAGGGCGGGGACCACGTAGTCGGTCGCGTCGAGCACGTCGAAGAGCGTCACCCCGGGACCCTTGAGGTCGCGGCCCAGGCGGAACGCGAGTTCGACCTCGATGCGCGGGTGGGTGTAGCGCTTCCACTCGACGACGGCGCCGTTCTCGAGGACCTGGTCGTCGAAGATGACGCCGTAGTCCGGCTCGGTGATGCCGGTGGCCGCCTGCATGGCCTTGGACGTCAGGCCGATCTTGCGGCCGGCCACCCGCCGTCCCTCCGCCTCGAGGCGGCTGGCCCACAGCTTCTGCACGGCGTACGAGTCCTCGACGTCCATGCCCTCGTAGCGGGTGTGGAGGAGGGGCACCGGCGTGCGCGTGCGCCCTGCCTCCACGAGCTCGTCGGCAATTGCCGCAATCGTCTCTTCGCTCAGCATGGCTTAGAGCTGGTTGCCGATCTTGAAGCCCTTCGAGGCCTGGCCGTGGTACGAGCCGGACTCGTCGTCGGCACGGGTGTAGGAGAAGCCGTCGGCGCCGATGGTCACCTCCATCTCGGAGGAGTCCGTGCGCTCGATGACCGGCTGCGGGTTGCCGTCGAGGTCGAGCACGAGCGAGGCCTCCGTGTACCAGCTCGGCACGACCGGGTTGCCCCACCAGTCGCGGCGCTGGTTGTCGTGCACGTCCCACGTGACGACGGGGTTGTCCGGGTCGCCGGTGTAGTAGTCCTGCGTATAGATCTCCACGCGGTGGCCGTCCGGATCGAGGATGTAGAGGTAGAACGCGTTCGAGACGCCGTGGCGGCCCGGGCCGCGCTCGATGTGGTCCGACATGCGCAGGGCACCGAGCTTGTCGCAGATCGCGAGGATGTTGTGCTTCTCGTGCGTCGCGAAGGCCACGTGGTGCATGCGGGGGCCGTTGCCGCCGGTCATCGCGGTGTCGTGGACGGTCGGCTTGCGGCGCATCCACGCGGCGTACACCGTGCCGTCCTCGTCCTGGATGTCCTCCGTGACGCGGAAGCCGAGGTCCTGCATGAACTTCGTGGCGCGCGGGACGTCCGGGGTGACCTGGTTGAAGTGGTCGAGGCGGACGAGCGAGCCCGGCGTGTGCAGGTCGTAGCGCCACGCGAGGCGCTCGACGTGCTCGACGTCGTGGAAGAACTCGTAGGGGAACCCGAGCGGGTCCTCCACGCGGACGGAGTCGCCGATGCCCTTGGTGAAGCCCTCCGCGCGGCGCTCGACACGGCAGCCGAGCTCGGTGTAGAAGGCGACGGCCTTGTCGAGGTCCTCCGGGGTGCGGACGCGGTAGGAGAAGGCGGCCACGGCGGCCACCGGGCCCTTGCGCAGCACGAGGTTGTGGTGGATGAACTCCTCGAGCGAGCGGAGGTAGACGGCGTTCTCGTCCTCCTCGGTGACCGTGAGCCCGAGGACGTCGACGTAGAAGTTGCGCGAGCGCTCCAGGTCCGTCACCACGAGCTCCATGTAGGCGCAGCGCAGGATGTCCGGGGCGGGCACCGACGGGGTGGGGACCGGGTTGGCGCAGGAGATCGGGGCCTCCTGGGAGACGTAGAAGCCCGACGAGGTCAGGGTCATGTCGTCGCGGTTGGTCATGGCAGCGTCCTTGCTTTCAGTGAGATGGGGTGTGGTTGCGGGGCCGCCGGCTCAGCGGGGATCCGGGTCGTCGAGGTCGGTGGCGGTGTGCGTCTCCGCAGGCGCCTCCTGCTTGCCGAAGGTCGGGTTGTGCACCTTGCCCAGCGTGATGTGGACCGCCTGCTGGTCGGTGTAGAAGTCGATCGAGCGGTAGCCGCCCTCGTGGCCGAGGCCGGAGGCCTTCACGCCGCCGAAGGGGGTGCGGAGGTCGCGGACGTTGTTCGAGTTGAGCCAGACCATGCCGGCCTCGACGGACTGCGCGAAGTTGTGGGCCCGCTTGAGGTCGTTGGTCCACACGTAGGCGGCCAGGCCGTACTTGGTGTTGTTGGCGAGCTCGAGGGCCTCCTCGTCGGTGTCGAACGGCGTGATCGCGACGACGGGGCCGAAGATCTCCTCCTGGAAGATCCGGGCGTCCGGCTTGACGTCGGCGAACACCGTGGGAGCCACGAAGTTGCCGAACTCGAAGCCCTCGGGCTGGCCGCCGCCGGCGACGAGGCGGCCCTCCTCCTTGCCGAGCTCAACATAGCCCATGACCTTCTCGAAGTGCTCGGGGTGCACGAGGGAGCCGACCTCGGTGGCGGGGTCGTGCGGGTAGCCGACCTTGACGCGCTTGGCCTGCGCCGCGTAGCGCTCCACGAACTCGTCGTAGATGCCGCGCTGGACGAGGATGCGGGAGCCGGCGGTGCAGCGCTCGCCGTTGAGGGAGAAGACGCCGAAGATCGTGGCGTCCACGGCCGCGTCGAGGTCCGCGTCGGCGAAGACGACCGCCGGGCTCTTGCCACCGAGCTCCATGGAGAGGCCCTTGAGGTAGGGGGCGGCGTTGGCGAAGATGATCTGGCCCGTGCGGCTCTCGCCCGTGAAGGAGATGAGCGGCACGTCGGGGTGCTTCACGAGCGCGTCGCCCGCGTCCTCGCCGAGGCCGTTGACGAGGTTGAACACGCCCTTCGGCAGGCCCGCCTCCTCGAAGATTCCGGCCCACAGCGAGGCCGAGAGCGGGGTGAACTCGGCCGGCTTGAGCACCACGGTGTTGCCCGTGGCCAGGGCCGGTCCGAGCTTCCAGGACTCGAGCATGAACGGGGTGTTCCACGGCGTGATGAGGCCCGCGACGCCGATCGGCTTGCGGTTGACGTAGTTGATCTGGCGGCCGGGGACCTTGAAGGTGTCGTCGGCCTGGGCCACGATCAGGTCCGCGAAGAAGCGGAAGTTCTCCGCCGCGCGGCGGGCCTGGCCGAGGGCCTGGGTGATGGGCAGGCCCGAGTCGAAGGACTCGAGCTGGGCCAGGCGGGCGTCGCGGGACTCGACGATGTCCGCGATGCGGTGCAGGACCCGCGAGCGCTCGCGGGGGAGCATCTTGGGCCAGGGGCCCTCCTCGAAGGCGCGCTTCGCCGCGGCGACGGCGCGCTCGATGTCTGCCTTCTTGCCGGCGGCGGCCTTGACGTAGACCTCGTTCCTGACGGGCTCGAGGACGTCGAACGTGTCACCGTCGACCGAGTCGACGAACTCGCCGTCGATGTAGTGCTGGATGCGCTCAGGCAGGTTCTCCGGAACGGAATGGGTGGTCATCAGTGATCCTCCGATGGGTGGACGTGTGGACGCGCTGCGTCCGGGATGAGGGACTAGAGGGTCGGGAATCCGGGGTTCTCGCCCGTGTGGGCGAGGTAGGCGTCGAGGGTCGCCGAGCGGTGCCGCCGGGCGGCGAGCTCGATCTCGGCGGTGGGCGCTCCGCGCTCGATCAGCGCAAGGAGCGCCTCGTGCTCCTCGATGGACTGGCTCGCGCGCTCCGGCACGTAGCTGAACGTCGAGCCGCGCAGGGCCTTGAGCCTGTTCCAGCCGCGGTGGACGAGGTCCAGGATGTGCGGGTTCGGGCAGCGCTCGAACAGGACGGAGTGGAACTCGCGATTGAGTGCCGTGAAGGCCACGGAGTCGAAGTGCAGCGGATCCGGGGCGAGGAATTCGCGCATGCGCTCGTTGACCGCCCGAGCCGCCGCGAGGTCCTGGGCCGTCACCGCCGGCGCCGAGAGCGCCGTTGCGGCACCCTCCACGAGGCTCAGCGTCTGCATCGTGTACAGGTACTCGGTCGGGTCGATGCCGGCCACGGTGGCGCCGACGTTCCGCTCGAACGTCACGAGGCCCTCTGCCTCGAGCCGGCGCACCGCCTCGCGGACCGGGACCACCGAGACGTCCAGCTTCTCGGCGACCTGGGACAGCACGAGCCGGGCGCCGGGCGCCAGGCCGCCGCTGACGATCTGCTCGTGCAGCCACTCGTAGGCGAGCTCGGACTTGCTCGCCGCGCGCTCGCCGGGCGGGGCCGGCGCTCCGTGGGCGGGTGCGGTCACTGCTGCTCCCCGGTGCCCTGCTGCTGGGCGGGGGTGCCCTGCTGCTCGGCGAGGTACGCCTCGTACTTTGCCTTCCACTCGGCGTTCATCGGGAACAGCCCGTCCACGGGGTGGCCCTCGGCGACGCGGTCTGCGACCCAGGCCTCCATGCGCTCCTGGACCACGGCGTCCTCGGCCACCTCGGCCACGAGCGCGGGCGGGATGACCACGAGTCCGTCCTCGTCGCCCACGATCACGTCGCCCGGGACCACGGCGGCGCCGCCGCACGCGACCGTGTCGTCGACGCTCCACGGCACGTGCCGGCGCCCGAGGACGGCCGGGTGGGCGTTCGCGCCCCAGGCGGGGATCTCCATCGCGGAGACCGGACCGAAGTCGCGGATGCCGCCGTCGGTGATGACGGCCTCGGCGCCGAGGACCTGGGCGCGCAGCGCGAGGACGTCCCCGAGGGTGCCCGTGCCCTTCTCGCCCCGTGCGTCCATGACGAGGATGTCGCCGGGCCGCAGCGAGTCCACGGCGCGCTTCTGGGCGTTGTACCCGCCGCCGAACTCCTTGAAGAGGTCTTCGCGGGCCGGGATGTAGCGCAGGGTGCGGGCCGTGCCCACGACCTTGGCGCCCGGGTGGGTCGCGGTCAGGCCCTCGATGTGGCAGTTCTGCATGCCGCGCTTGCGCAGCTGCACGCTCAGGGTCGCGGTTCCGACGGACCGCAGCTTCTCGGTGAGCTCCGGGGTCAGGACGCTCGCCGGCCGCGTGTCCGCCGCGGACGCGGACGACGCCGGGTGGCCGGCGTCCGCCGCCTGCGCGCCGTCCGCGGGGCCGCCCTCAGCTGAGAGCCCCGCGGCCTCGGCCGAGCCCCAGGCGTCGATGCGGTCTGCGTCGGTGAGCTTCGGGAGCGCGCCGTAGGGCTCGAGGACGAGGCCGGAGTCGACCACCGTGTTGGTGAGCCGCCCGGTGGTGAGGGTCGCGCCGTCGGACGCCACGCCGTCGACCTCGACCTCCACGACGTCGCCCGGCCGGGCCACCGTGGCCCCAGCCGGGGTGCCGGTGAGGATGATGTCCCCGGGCTCGAGGGTCATCAGGCGCGAGAGATCGGCGACGAGCTGCGCGAACGGGAACAGGAGGGTCGCGGTCGAGTCGTCCTGGACGAGGGCGCCGTTGATCCACATCCGCACCCGCAGGCCGGCCGGGTCGAGCTCCTGGGCCGGCAGCAGGGCCGGGCCGATCGGGGCGATGCCGTCGGCGCCCTTCGAGCGCAGGTTCGAGCCCTTGTCGGGCCAGCGCAGGTCAGCGAGGCCGGCGTCGTTCGCGGCTGTCACGGACCCGACATGGGACCAGGCGTCCTCGGGGGAGACGTTGCGGGTCCGGGCCCCGATGACGAGGGCCACCTCGCCCTCGACCGTGAGGAGCTCGACGCCGCGCGGTCGGGCCAGCTCGGCGCCGTCGAGCGCGAGCGAGGTCGCGGGCTTGAGGAAGTAGGAGGGCACCGCGGGGGTGCGTCCCCGCTGCGCTGCGCGGGTCGGGTAGTTCAGGTGGACGGCGATCACCTTGCCGGCGCCCGTGATGGTGTCCTGGCGCAGCTGCTCGCGCTGTTCTGCTCGCTCCACGTGTCCCTCTCCCTTGAGTCGACAGCTCCCTGAAACGGGAACTGGATCGTATACGATCATCGTATACGATCCAGTGTGCCGTGGAACACGCGGCCCGTCAACCCCCGCCGAGGGGCGAGGAGGAGGGGCCCCCGGGTCGCTACACCTGGGCGAGGAACTCGAGGGCCGCCTGCTTGAAAGCGCGCGCCGTCACGACGTTGACGTGGTTCCGCCCCGGGACCACCACGGTCGTTGCGGTCGGCGCGAGCTCGGCGAGGACCTCGAGGGCCCCGACGCGCTCGTCCTTCTCGCCGGAGACCAGCAGGAGGGGCTGCTGGGGCACGGCCTCCGCGGCGTCGAAGGGCTCCTCCTTGATCCCCTCCACGAGGGAGAGCAGGGCGTACATGTCCGACCCCGGCGAGGCGAGGGCCATCGTGACCAGGCGTGCGGTCGAGGCGTCCTCGATCGGCGTCCCGTCGGCGAGGAAGCGCTGGGCGGCGGCGAGGTCGAACTCCGCGAGCGGATCACGGCTGCTCGGGCCGCCGAGCACGATCCGCCGTACGAGCGCGGGCTGGGTGGCCCCGAACTCCCACGCGAGCCGCGACCCGAGGGAGTAGCCGACCACGTCGAGGCCGCTCTCGGGATGGCCGGCCGCGAGGGGCCGGGCGCCGGAATCAGTGACGATCTGCAGGAGGTCGGCACGGATGCGCCCCGGGGTGTAGGAGTCGACGTCCTCGGGTGCCTGGCTCGAGCCGTGCCCGGGGAGGTCGACGGCGATCACGCGCCGCCCCGCGCCGGTCAGCGCCCCGACCCAGCCGCTCTGCTCCCAGTTGAGGGCCACGGACGAGGCGAAGCCGTGGATGAGGAGGACGGGCGGCAGCGCCGCGGGGTCCTCGGGCTCGGCGACGACCACGTGCAGGCCGGGATCGGTGCCCTCGACCGTGTGGTGCGCCGCCTGCCCAGCGTGCTGGCCTGACATCATGTGCGCCATCCTCTCCTCGTCCCCGACCGCGGCGGCTGTCCCCCTCGGGCCCGCCGGTGCCGCTCCTGTGCTCAATCCTCGTCGAGGTTGGCGCTCAGCCGCACGCGGCGCTTCGGCGCGCCCTCGGATGGCACGGTGCCGACGATGCCCGCGGTGTCGTCCGCGACCTCGAAGACGATGAGCGGCTCGCCCACCTTGATGACCTCGCCGGGCGCTCCGTGGACCTTCTTGACGACGCCGGCCTGCGGGCTCGGCAGCTCGAGGGCCGACTTCGTGGTCTCGACCTCGACCATCGGCTGGTTGCGCTCGACCTGGTCGCCCTCGGCGACGAGCCACTCGAGGACGGTGGCCTCGATGAGGCCCTCGCCGAGGTCGGGAAGGGGGAAGGAGATCTCAGCCACGCTTGTACTCCAATACTCGCTGGATGCCGAACAGGATGCGGTCGATATTCGGGATGTACTCGTCCTCCAGGTCCCCCGACGGATACGGTACGTTGAAGCCGGTGACGCGCTCAACGGGTGCCCTGAGGGTTCCGAAGCAGCGCTCCGTGATGCGCTGGGCCACCTCTGCGCCGAGGCCTGCGGTGAGGGGTGCCTCGTGGACGACGACGGCGCGCCGCGTCTTCGCCACGGACCTCGCCAGCGTGTCGGTGTCGATCGGCTTGAGCCAGCGCAGGTCGACGACCTCGATGTCGATCCCGTCCTCCGCGGCGAGCTCGGCGACCTGCAGGCACCGGGCCACCATGGCGCCCCAGGCGACGAGCGTGAGGTGGCGGCCCTCGCGGGCGATCCGCGCGCCGGTGACATCGGAGTGCCCGTCCTCCGTGACGACCTCGCCCTTCTGCCAGTAGCGTGACTTGGGCTCCATGAAGATCACCGGGTCGTCCATGCGGACGGCCGCCTTGAGCAGCGAGTACCCCTGCTGCGGGTCCGCGGGGGAGACGACCTTGAGGCCCGGCACGTGCGCGAACACGGACTCGAGGCTCTCGCCGTGGTGCTCGGGGGCGCGGATCCCGCCGAAGCTCGGCACCCGCAGCGTGACGGGCACGCGGAGGGCGCCGCGGGAGCGGTAGTGGATCCGTCCCAGCTGGGTGACGATCTGGTTCATGGCAGGGTAGGCGAAGCCGTCGAACTGGACCTCGGGCACCGGCCGGAAGCCAGCCATCGCGAGGCCGATCGACATGCCGAGGATGCCAGACTCCGCGAGCGGCGTGTCGAAGACGCGCTCGGCCCCGTGGGCGGCGGCGAGCCCGCTCGTGACGCGGAAGACGCCGCCGAGGGTGCCGACGTCCTCGCCGAGGACGAGGACCTTCGGGTCCTCGGCGAGGAGCTCGTCGAGGGCGAGGTTGAGGGCGCCCTGCAGCGAGAGCGTGCGGGACTCGTGCCGGGAGGCCGAGGCGTTGGGTGCGCCGGTGGTGGACAGGGTCTCAGGCATGCTCGGACTCCTCGCGCCACGCAGCCTTCTGCTGCAGCAGCTCGTCGGTGGGTTCGGTGAAGACGAAGTCGAACATCTCGGCGCCCGGGCGCGGGCCCAGCGCCAGGACGCCCGCGCGCACCGCCTCGGCCTCGGCGGCTCCCGCGGCGTCGGCGGCGTCGAGCTCGGCCTCGTCCGCGATGCCCTCGCCCGTCAGGCGCTCGCGCAGTCGGACCAGCGGGTCGGCGCCGCCGTCGGCACGCTCCTGGTCCAGCGTGCGGTAGCGGCCAGGGTCGTCGCTGGTGGCGTGCGGGCCCCGCCGGTAGGTCATCGCCTCGACGATCACGGGCCCGCGGCCCGCGCGGGCGTGGGCGACGGCGCGGCGGGTCGCCTCGAGCACGGCGGCCGCGTCGTTCCCGTCGACCTGGAGGGCCGGGATGCCGTAGCCGGCTCCGCGCGCGGCGACGCTGCCGCCGGCGACCTGCCGCTCGGTGGGCACCGAGATGGCCCAGCCGTTGTTCTGCACGAAGAAGACGACCGGTGCCCTGAAGACTCCGGCGAAGTTCATGGCCTCATGCACGTCGCCCTGGCTCGAGGCTCCGTCGCCGAGGTAGGTGATCGCGACGCCGGGTTCCCCCGCGAGGGTCTGGCCATGCGCCCAGCCGACCGCGTGCAGGACAGAGCCCGCGACGACGGCCTGGATCGGCGCGACGTGAGTGGCGGCGGCGTCCCAGAGCCCGCCGTGCCACGTGGCCAGATGGGTGGACATGTACTCGACCATGTCCACCCCTGCCGCGCGGGCAACGCCCAGCTCCCGGTAGGTGGGGAACGCGAAGTCCCGCGAGAGGTCCAGGGCGAGGGCCGAGGCGACCTGGGCGGCCTCCTGCCCGAGCTCGGGCGCGTAGGCGGGGAGGATGCCCTGGCGCTGCCACGCGACGGCGGCGAGGTCGAGCTGCCGGACCGCCGTCATGAGCCGGTAGAGCTCGAGGAGGTCTGCGTCGGTCACGGGGGCTGCCGAGGGAAGCTCCGGCAACGGCTCCGGGTGCGCCCCGGCGAGGCCCGCACGGCCGGAGGAGGCTTGTGCTGTCGGTGAAGTCTGCATAGCAGGACCGTACGCGGGGCGCACAGTGTGTGCAATCGATCCAAGCTCAAGCAAGCAATCTGTCTACCGTGAGGCCGCTGTGGTCTGGATCACTGCACAATGTGCAAGCGCTCTCAGGGCAGAGACGGCCGCGGGCCCGGACCACGCTGGGTGCGGGTCCGGGCCCGCGGCGGCGAGACGGCTGGATCAGCGGTCAGCGTCTCCCGTGCCCGCCAGATCCCGCGGGCTGGGCTCGCCTTCCGTGCTGGCCGCGGCCGGCTGCCCCGCCACCGCGCGGCGCCGCAGCCAGGCGCCGGCGGCGATGGCGGCGACGAGGACGAACGTGCTCAGCAGCTGGGCGCGGCTGTCCGCTCCGATGAGGCCTACCGTGAAGATCGCGGCGAGGAGCACGACGCCGAAGGCGGACAGCCACGGGAAGCCTGCCATGCGCAGGGGCAGGGCGGTGCCCGCGGCGTCGGCGCGGCGGCGCAGCACGATCTGCGAGACGAGGGCCGAACCCCAGACGATCAGGCACGTGGACCCGACGAAGTTCAGCAGCAGCGGCAGGACATGGTCGGGGAACAGGAGCTCGAGCACCGTGGCGATGAAGCCGAAGGCGACCGACGCCGCGACGGCGAGGGCCGGGACCCTGGTCTTGGTCAGCGACGTGAGGGCGCGCGGCGCCTCCCGGCGCTCGGCCAGGGAGAAGATCATCCGCGAGGCGCCGTAGAGGTTGGCGTTGAGCGCGGACAGGAGTGCGACGACGGCCACGAGGGTGATCACCGTGGCGGCACCGGGCAGGCCCGCGAGGTCGAGGACGCCGGCGAACGGGCTCTTGAGCTCGGGGGAGTTCCACGGGATCACGGCGGCGATGACGAAGATGGAGCCGATGTAGAACACGAGGATGCGCCACACCACCGTGCGGACGGCGCGGGCCACGCTGCGCGCGGGATCGCGCGTCTCGGCCGCGGCGACGGAGACGATCTCCGTGCCGCCGAAGGCGAACGCGACGACGAACAGGCCGGTCGCTATGCCGCCCATGCCGTGGGGCGCGAATCCGCCGTCGGCCGTGAAGTGGGACAGGCCCGGCGAGGCCGCGTGCGGGAGCCAGCCGAACAGGAGGGCGGCGCCCACGAGCAGGAAGATGACGATCGCGGCGACCTTGAGCAGCGCGAACCAGAACTCGAACTCGCCGAAGTTGCGAACGCCGGTGAGGTTCACGGCCGTGAAGGCGCCCATGAAGACCAGCGCCATGAGCCACACGGGCAGCGCCGGGAAGACCGTGGCCAGCA
This sequence comes from Sinomonas soli, assembly GCF_054782415.1. Classification (NCBI taxonomy): domain Bacteria; kingdom Bacillati; phylum Actinomycetota; class Actinomycetes; order Micrococcales; family Micrococcaceae; genus Sinomonas; species Sinomonas soli. Next base: position 203,074 of record NZ_BAAGSN010000003.1, read on the forward strand.
GGCCGGCGGCGCCGAGAGCCTCTGCGGCGATCACGACGACGAGCTGGCACCACCACAGCCACCCGACGGTGGCGCCGGCGACGCCGCCGAGGGCCTTGCCGGTGTAGACCGAGAACGCGCCGCTGTTGGGGTTGGCGGCCGCCATCTCGCCCAGGGCCCACATCACGATGATGATGAGGGTGCCGGCCACGAGGTAGGAGATGAGGACCGCCGGGCCGGCGGCCTGGATGCCCGCTCCCGAGCCGATGAACAGGCCGGCCCCGATGGCACTGCCGAGGCCCATCATGGTGAGCTGCCGCGGCGACATCGAGGGCCCGAGCCGCGGAGGCTGCGTCGTCGTTGACGCGGTCCCGAGGCCGTCTGACGTTTGCATAGCTGTCATTTCCGTCTTTCGGAGGATCGGTGGCCGCCGTCGCAGGATGGGCGCCGTCGGCCAGAGGACCCACTGACCATAGCGCCTTTGGCGGAGGCCTGTGTGGTGCACCTCACGCCCCTGCGCAGGATGTGCAGGAAGAGCGCACCGGGCGACGCGGAAGTTGACACAATGCGCAGTGCATGCGCGCGGGATCATCAATCTGTAGCATTCGATCTGATCCGCAGACCCTTTCGCTCCGACCCTGATCTGGAGGCCCGCATGAAGGTCGACGAGCTCGACGCCAGGATTGTCCGGCTGTTCACCGACGAGCACCGCATGAACGTGCTCGAGGCGTCGCGGATCCTCAAGGTGGCCCGTGCCACGGTCCAGGCCCGGCTCGACCGGATGGTGGCGAGCGGCGTCATCGGGCAGTGGGCTCCGCATCCGGAGCCGCGCGCCTTCGGGTTCCCCGTCGTGGCCTTCTGCTCGCTGACGATCAACCAGGACTCCGGGCACGACGCCGTCGCCGCGGCCCTCGCCGAGATCCCGGAGGTGCTCGAGGTGCACACCGTGTCGGGGGACAGTGACCTCATGGCGCGGGTCGCGGCCCGCTCCAACTCCGACCTCCAGCGCGTGCTCGACGCCGTCACCGCCACGCGCGCGGTGGTCCGTTCCTCCTCGGTGATCGTGCTCAACACCCACTTCGAGGGGCGCACTCTGCCCCTGCTCGAGGCCGCCGCGCGGAGCTGAGGCCGGCTGGCCTCTTCGCGTCACCTTTTGGTGCCGGGGCCAGTGGCGGCGTATCATGAGTTAAAGTCATTTTGACTCTAACTAGTGCGGCCACCTGTGCCGCCCTGACCTCGACGGCTGGAGGCGCGCATGAGCGGGATCTTCCCGTCCCCCGCCGCGCCGGCCGCCGTGGGCCCGCACGCCGGCGTGGGCCCGCACGCCGCCGTGGGCGCCAACGTCTCGGAGCGGGCCCAGCTGCCGCCGTCACTCGCGATCTCCACGGTGATCTTCGCCCTGACCCCGGAATCGACCCGGGGGGAGTCGGGCGGCGGCCCCACCCTGTGGATCCCGCTCGTCCGGCGGGTCAAGGAACCCTTCAAGGGCCGGTGGGCGCTCCCCGGAGGACCCCTCGCGCCGACGGAGTCCCTCGAGGACGCGGCGCGCCGCAACCTCCAGCAGACCACCGGACTCGAGCCCGAGTACCTCGAGCAGCTCTACGCGTTCGGCGGCCTCAACCGATCGAGCCGGCCCGAGCGCGGCAGCCAGCGGGTGGTCTCCATCGTGTACTGGGCGCTGGTCCGCGCCACGGAGGCCGAGCTCCTCGGCGAGGAGGATGAGAACGTCGCCTGGCACCGGGCCGACACCGCCGGCGAGCAGGATGGCGGGCTCGCGTTCGACCACCGGGAGATCGTGGACTACGCGCTCTGGCGCCTGCGCAGCAAGATCGAGTACGCCCAGATCGCCTACCACTTCCTCGGGGAGAAGTTCACCCTGGCCCAGCTGCGCGAGGTCTACGAGGCCGTGCTCGGCCGCCCGCTCGACCCCGCGAACTTCCGCCGCCAGCTCAAGGGCATGGCCGAGATCGAGCCCACCGACGAGGTCCTCGAAGGAGGCCGGCACCGTCCCCCGAGGCTCTACCGCTACACCGGGGCGCGGGGGCGGATCGACGCCACGACAGCCCCGCCGCCCCAGGCGGCACCCAGCCCAGCGGCCGCATCACCGGCCGACCCGTCCAAGACCGCACCAGCCCCAGCAGCATCCACCAGGAGCACGCCATGACCTCTGTCGCCACCGCCATCAGCCTCGTCACCCGTGCGGAGGCCGAGGCCGCCGCCGCGGGCACGTGCAGCGCCGACCTCGCGAAGGGCCCGTGGGAGTTCGACGCCGCGGAGGCGCTGCGCGGCATGCCCGCGTACGGGCCCGGTGCATCGGCCGCAGACCGTGCCCCCGCGTCGACCCCGCGCCAGGGCCAGCTGCCCGAGGAGTACAAGCAGGCGACCGAGGCGGAGCTGCACGCACGGATCATGGCCGCCAAGGAGAAGCTCGGCGACCGGGTCGTGGTCCTCGGCCACTTCTACCAGCGCGACGAGGTCGTGGAGCACGCCGACTTCGTGGGCGACTCCTTCCAGCTCGCCAACGCCGCCCTCACCCGGCCTGACGCCGAGGCGATCGTGTTCTGCGGCGTCCACTTCATGGCCGAGACCGCGGACATCCTCTCCCGCCCGGATCAGGCCGTCATCCTCCCGAACCTCGCCGCGGGCTGCTCGATGGCGGACATGGCGGACATCGACTCGGTGGAACAGGCCTGGGCGCAGCTCGAGGAGCTCTTCGGGACGGAGCCGGACGCCGAGGGCCGCGTGCCCGTCATCCCCGTGACCTACATGAACTCGTCCGCCGCCCTCAAGGGCTTCTGCGGCGAGCGCGGGGGGATCGTGTGCACGTCCTCCAACGCCGCGACGGTGCTCGAGTGGGCGTTCGAGCGTGGGCAGCGGGTGCTCTTCTTCCCGGACCAGCACCTGGGCCGCAACACCGCCAAGGCCATGGGCGTCCCGCTCGAGCAGATGCCGATGTGGAGCCCGCGGAAGCCCCTGGGAGGCAACGACCCGGCCACCCTCCGGGACTCCCGCGTGATCCTGTGGCACGGCTTCTGCTCCGTCCACAAGCGCTTCTCCGTCGCCCAGATCGAGAAGGCCCGCGCGGAGTACCCGGGCGTGCGGGTGATCGTGCACCCCGAATGCCCCATGGAGGTCGTCGATGCGGCCGACGAGTACGGGTCGACCGACTACATCCGCAAGGCGATCGCCGGGGCCACCGAGCCCACCGTGTTCGCCATCGGCACCGAGGTCAACCTCGTGAACCGGCTCGCCGCCGAGTACCCCCAGCACACGGTCTTCTGCCTCGACCCGGTGATCTGCCCCTGCTCGACCATGTACCGGATCCACCCCGGCTACCTCGCCTGGGTCCTGGAGGGCCTCGTCGAGGGCGAGGTGCGCAACCGCATCGAGGTCCCGACCGAGGTCGCCTCGACCGCGCGCGTGGCCCTCGAGCGCATGCTGGCGGCGCGGCCGTGACACCGCGGCGCGTGGGCGCGGCGGCCCCCGACGGGCTCCGGCAGCTCGTCGTGGTGGGCAGCGGTGCCGCCGGCCTCACTGCGGCGGTATCGGCCGCCGAGGCGGGGGCCGACGTCGTGCTCCTGACCAAGGCGCGCCTCGCGGACAGCAACAGCATGCTGGCCCAAGGCGGCTACGCCGCGGTCCTTCCCGAGGGGCAGCGCGCCTCCGGGGACACCGTCGCCAGCCACGTGGCGGACACCATCGCCGCCGGTGCCGGGATCGGCTCGCGCCCAGCCGTCGAACTGATGTGCAGGTCCGCCGCGGACTCCGTCACGGATCTCGTCGACCGGGGCGTCGCGTTCGATCTCGGCCCCGACGGGCGTCCCCTGCTCGGTCTCGAGGCAGCCCACTCGTTCCCCCGCATCCTGCACGCCGGCGGGGACGCGAGCGGCGCGGGGATCACCCGCGCCCTGATACGCCGCCTGCGCGCCCTCGAAGCCGAGGGGCGCGTCGCCGTGCACGAGGACGCCAGGGCCACAGAGGTCCTCCTCGACAGCGGTGCCGTCGCCGGGGTCGCCTTCACCCGTGGTGCGGACCGCAGCCCCGAGCGCGTCCGGGCCGACGCCGTGGTGCTCGCCACCGGGGGAGCGGGGCAGCTGTTCGCGCAGACGACCAACCCGGCGGTCGCGACCGGGGACGGCGTCGCCCTCGGCTTCCTGGCCGGTGCCGCGCTCCGCGACCTCGAGTTCTACCAGTTCCACCCCACGGCGCTGCAGGTCGCAGGCCCCGACGGCGCCCTGCGCTCGTCCCTCATCTCGGAGGCAGTGCGCGGAGAGGGCGCGGTGATCCGCGACGCGTCGGGGCGCCGCTTCGTCGCCGACTACCATCCGCTCGGCGAGCTCGCCCCGCGGGACGTGGTCTCCCGCGCCCTCGCGCTGCACGCCCGGGCGGGCGGCGGCCAGGCCTACCTTGATGCCACCGCGCTTGAGGGCCTCCACGGCGCCGGCTTCCTCGCGGGCCGTTTCCCGGGCCTCGACACCATGACCCGCGCCGCCGGGTTCGACTGGCGCCGGGAGCCCCTGCCCATCGGCCCCGCGGCGCACTATTGGATGGGCGGCGTCGCGACCGATCTCCACGGCGCCACGAGCGTCCCCGGCCTCTATGCCGTCGGGGAGGCCGCCTGCACCGGCGTCCACGGAGCCAACCGCCTCGCCTCGAACTCGCTGCTCGAGGGTGTCGTCTTCGCCGGGCGCGCCGTGCGGCACGCACTCTCGGCCGCTCGCTCCGGCTCCTCCCCGCGCGGGTGGGGCGGTCCGGACGTTGCCGACGCGCACCTCGTGGACGCCTTCCCGGCCGAGGACGCCCGGGCGCTCCCGGAGGAGGCGGGGCGGGCACTCGTCGCCGATGCGATGCAGGCGGACGGCGGGGTCATCCGCGACAGCAGCGGCCTCGTGCGCCTGACCCGTACGCTCCGCGGATGGACCGCCGACGACCCGGAGACCGCCCACCTGCTCCTCCTCGGACGTCTCCTTGCCGCCGCGGCGGAGGCCCGGGAGGAGTCCGTCGGGGCGCACTTCCGGCTCGACTTCCCCGACCGGCGTCTCCCCGCCCCGCTCGGCAGCTCGGCGCGAGAGGACGCGGCGCACGGGACGCCGCGTCCGGTTGTCATGCGCCGCCCGGGCGGGGCCGCCGCTACCGAGGCGCCCGCCTCCCAGCATGCACTCCTCGGAAGGACCGCCTGACATGACCCACACCGCAGAGGCCACCAGCACCGCCCGCGGCGGCGCGCCGACCGCGCCACCGCTTCCGCCCATCCCGCTGGCTCCGGGCGCCGTGCGGCGGGTGCTCGAGGCGGCGTACGCCGAGGACGCCCCGAGCGGCGACCTCACCTCCCTCCTGCTGATCCCCGCCGACGCGACCGCTACGGCCGAGCTGCGGGCCCGGGTAGCCGGCGTCTTCTCGGGCGGTCCCATCGTCGAGGCCGGCTTCAGGTTCCACGACGCCGACGCGTCCGTCGAGCTCCTCACCAGGGAGGGCGAGGCCTTCACGGCCGGCGCCGTCCTGGCCCGGGTCACCGGCAGGGCGCAGGCGATCCTCACCGCCGAACGCGTGGTGCTCAACCTCGTGCAGCGCATGAGCGCCATCGCGGCCCTCACAGCCGAGTACGTCGCGCGGACCGCCGGGACCCGAGCGCGGATCGTCGACACCCGCAAGACGACGCCGGGGCTGCGCGAGCTCGAACGGTACGCCGTGCGGTGCGGCGGCGGCCGCAACCATCGGTTCAGCCTCTCCGACGCCGTCATGGCCAAGGACAACCACCTCGCCGTGCTCACCGGCGGCGACCCCGTCAGGCTCACCGAGGCCCTCCAGGGCGTGCGCGCCCGGCTCGGGCACACGACCCACGTCGAGGTCGAGGTCGACCGCATCGAGCAGATCGAGCCCGTCCTCGCCGCCGGCGTGGACACGGTCATGCTGGACAACTTCGCACTCGAGGACCTGCGCGCGGGCGTCGAGCTCATCGGGGGCCGGGCGATTGTCGAGGCCAGCGGCGGCGTCACCCTCGGCACCGTCGCCGCCATCGCGGCCACCGGGGTCGACGTCATCTCCGTCGGGGCGCTCACCCACTCGGTGGTCAACCTCGACCTCGGCCTCGACGTGGTCATCGGCACGCCATGATCTACCTCGACGCCGCCGCCACCACCCCGGTGCGCCGCGAAGTCCTCGAGGCCATGTGGCCCTTACTCACCGGCGACTTCGGCAACGCCTCGAGCCACCACGAACTCGGGGCCCGCGCGCGCGACGCGCTCGAGGCGGCGCGCGACGAGGTGGCCGGCGTGCTCGGATGCAGGGGCGCCGAGATCACGTTCACCTCGGGCGGCACCGAGGCGGACAACCTCGCGGTGAAGGGGATCGCCCTGGCCCGGCGAGCCGCGGACCCGAGGCGGTCGCGCGTCGTCGTCAGCGCCGTCGAGCACCCGGCGGTCCTCGAGTCCGCGCGGGCCCTTGCCCGGCTGCACGGCTTCTCCGTCGACGTGCTGGCGGCCGACGACGCGGGGCGCGTCGCGCCGGAGGCGCTCGCCGCCGTCGTGGGCCCGGAGACGGCGGTCGCGTCGGTCATGTTTGCCAACAACGAGGTGGGAACGGTGCAGCCCGTTGCCGAGCTCGCTGCCGTGGCCCGCGGCGCCGCGGTGCCGTTCCACACCGACGCGGTTCAGGCTGCCGGCTGGCTGCCGCTGGACGTGCGCGCGCTCGGTGTGGACGCGCTGAGCATATCCGGGCATAAGCTCGGGGCGCCCAAGGGCGTCGGCGCGCTCTACGCCGCCGGCCGCCTCGCCCTCGAGCCCGTCCTCGATGGCGGCGGCCAGGAGCGGGGCCGGCGCTCCGGCACCGAGAACGTCGCCGGAGCCGTGGCCCTCGCCACCGCGCTGCGCCTCGCCGAGGCCGAGCGCACGACGGTGTCGGCCCGCCTCTCGTCCCTGCGCGACGCCTTCATCGCCCGCGTCCTGGAGCTCGTCCCCGACGCGATCCTGACCGGACACCCCACCGAGCGGCTGCCAGGGAGTGCCTCGTTCTGCTTCCCGCGCGTCAGCGGCGAGTCGGTGCTGCTCGAGCTCGAGCGCCGCGGCGTGGTGTGCTCGTCCGGGTCCGCGTGCGCTGCCGGGTCGAGCGAGCCCTCGTCGGTGCTGCTCGCCATGGGCATCGATCCCGAGGTCGCCCTGACGGCAGTGCGCTTCACCCTGCCCGGCACCATCGAGGCCCCGGACCTCGCCCGGGCCGCGGAGGCGGTGGAGGAGGCCTACGCCGCGGTGGTCGGCATCGCCCACCGGTAGCCGCGCCGGGAATGACGGTAGCCGCGCCGGGAATGACGGTAGCCGCGCCGGGAATGACGTTCGCCGCCCCGGGAAGGACGGCCTGCCGTTGGCGGAGCTGCGGGTGCGAGGTCGTGATCGGAACGACGTCCTCAGAGCGAACTCTGAGTCAGGACTGCGCCGTCAGGGCTGCGCCGTCAGGATTTGCGCAGTCAGGACTGCGCCGTCAGGACTGCGCCGTCAGAACGGCGGCGGAGGATCCGGTTCGGGGTAGCTGAGGTGTCTCTGCCCTGTCGGCGACGTCCACTCGAGGATCCCTGACCGGGCGGCCACCGAAGGCGAGCGGGTGGCAGCCGGCATTGCGGGAGGGGATCCCGTGGGGGCGGACGAGGCGACGCGATGCCGCGGCTCGGCCGCCGTGCCGCGGTCTCGCGCCGCACCGGCGCGGGAGGGCCCGTGCCGCGACGGGCCGAGCTGCCGGACCCTCCAGTAGCCGAGAGACTTGAGACGGTGGTGCTCGCGGCAGAGCAGGGCCAGGTTGGCCAGGTCCGTTGTGCCGCCGTCGGCCCATTCGTCGGTGTGGTCCGCCTCGGCGGCGGCCGCCGGGACATCGCATCCCGGGAAGCGGCAGGCGGCGTCGCGTGCTCCGAGCTGTCGGCGCATGGCGAGGGTCGGCGTGTAGCGCCGCCGGCCCAGCGCGACGGGGGCGCCATCGGCGGGATCGACCCACATCCGGCTCCATGTCGCGGCCTCGGCGGCCATGAGCCGCACCGCATCGGCGTCGATCGGACCGTACCCGATGATCTCGCCAGAGGCCTCCGAGTCGCCTCGCAGCGTCCCGGCCGGGACGGTGACGATGAGTTCGGTGCGGGTCCCGCCCGGCGTGCGGCAGGGGGTATCGGTCCCTGTGCCCCCTGTGCTCGGGGTTCCTCGCCCGTTCACCATCGCCGGGGCGCAGTCAGCACCCATGAGCAGGTCAGCGAAGACGTCCAGGCGGAGCTGGCCGATGCCTCGGGGCTCGGTGGGCGACTGCAGCGAGCGGGCGAGCGCCTCGAGCCTCGTGTCGATCGCCGCGCCGACCTCGAGCGGCAGGTACGCGGTGAGCCAGCACATGCCGTCCGGCGCCGGGTCCACATCGATGCGCCGGCGCGCGGCCGCTTCGCGTTTGCGGATGCTCAGCGGTTCCGTAACGTAGTCCTCCACGAGCCGGCGCAGCCCCCTGCCCAGTGCCCCCAGCGACGGGATGCGTTCCGGATCCGGTGGGCAGGCCTGCGCGAGGGCGGCGGCGAAGGCGGCACGCCGCTCGGCGGGCACGCGCAGCGCTGCCGCCACGATCGCCAGGGCGCGCCGGCGCGGAAGGCGTCCCCTCTCCATGGCCCCGAGGACGCCGCTCCAGTCCTCCGCCAGTGAGCTCGAGGGCCTCGGCGACCTGTGCCCGCGCGGTCCGCTGGGAGATCTTCAGGCCTGCGGCGACCTCCGAAGCCGCGATACTGGGGGCGTCGGCCCGGCGGACCGGGTCCAACGAATCCCCGCCCACCGAGGCCGTCAGGGCCGCGAGGACCCGGGCCCGCTCGGCGGCGAGCCGGGCCTCCTCAGCATCGAGCTCCTTGAGCGTGTCCACCAGCCGATCGGCCTGGTCCAGCCGGGCCGCCGTGCGCGCGGACGGTGCCAGCGCCGGCTCTCGGCGGTCCCGTTCCTCCCAAGCCGCCAGAAGCGAGGGAGGAGGCGTAAGAGGTTCGCCGACCGGTTCGTCAGCGGAGCAGTCGAAGCTGTCTTCCCACGCCATGGCCTCACTCTAGAAGAGGGGTCCGACACTTCTCGCAACAGGCACTCGGGCCCGGTCGCCGGGCTAGGCCTCAGGCGTTGCGGGCGCGGCGGAAGATCCAGTGGCGCAGGAGGCTGAAGCGGACCGCGGTCGCCACCCAGCCGGCGATGGTCGTGGTCCAGAGCTCTGCCACGACGCCGGCGTCGGGCTGCACCCAGTGCAGGCCCTCGAGGCTCCCCGCGGTGAGCAGCAGGGCGACGGCGAGGGCCACGAGGCCATTGAGGTGGTCCTGGGCGAGCTTCGCGGTACCCCGGACCAAGAAGGTGAAGCGGCGGTTGAGGGACGTGTTCATCACCGAGGTGATGATGAGGGCCACCGCGTTCGCGGTCTGCGCCCCGAGCCACGGACGGCACAGCGCATAGAGGGCGAGCGAGCTGAGTGTGCAGACGACGCCGACCCCGGTGAACCGAGTGAGCTGGCGGACCACGGGCACACGCCAGCTCTTCCGCAGTGACCAGCCGCGGCGCAGCGGCCGCAACCGCTGCAGGGACGCGGGAAGCATGGCCTGGACCGCCCCGCGCAGGCCCCGGGCGCTGGCCGGAGCGGAGCGGTCCACAGCGGCCTCGGGCGGGGTCTGCGGATTCTCCATGCCCTTCACCCTTTCACGCTGCGCTGTGGCTGTGCTGTGCCGTCGGTGTGACCCTTCCCACGCGGGGCAGGCCATCGTGGCGTCCGGCCGTCGGGGGGGTGCCCAGAGGCGAGGCCAGCCCCCAACAAAAGCGGGCCGACGACGGCGCGGTGCGGCGCCGTCGTCGGCCATCGCCTCGTGTGCGGGAGGCTAGTCCCGCCGGGTCCGGTTGGCGACGACAGGGGCTGCGCCGGTGAACCCGTCCCGGGCCGCGGCGATCTCGTGGATCCGCTCGCGGGAGGCGTACCAGCCGAGGACCATGAGGACGCAGGCCACGGCGGTGGCCAGGAGCGTCCACGGGGAGTCGACGAGCACCATGATGAAGACGGCGACGAGGAACACGAGCGTGACGTAGCCGGTGTAGGGGGCGCCGGGCATGCGAAACGCGGGGCGGGTGGTCCAGCCCTTCTTGGCCCAGCGGTGGAGCTGGATCTGGCAGACCACGATCGTGAACCACGTGGAGATGATGCCGACGGAGGCGACGTTGAGGACGATCTCGAAGGCGTCGGCGGGGACGAGGTAGTTCAGCGGGACGCCCAGGAGGGAGACGACGGCGGTGATGGCGATGCCGCCGTAGGGGACGCCGGCCTTGTTCATGCGCAGGGCGAACTTGGGGGCGGAGCCGGCGGCGGCCATGGAGCGCAGGATGCGCCCGGTGGAGTAGAGGCCGGCGTTGAGGGAGGACAGGGCGGCGGTGAGGACGACGAGGTTCATGATCACGTCCACGCCGCCGACGCCGATGGAGCCGAAGAACGTCACGAAGGGGCTCACGCCCTTCTGGTAGGCGGTGTAGGGCAGCAGCAGCGAGAGCAGGATCACGGAGCCGACGTAGAAGACGGCGATGCGCACCACGACCGAGTTGATGGCGCGGGGCATGATCTTCTCCGGGTTCTGGGTCTCGCCCGCGGCGGTGCCGACGAGCTCGACCGAGGCGTAGGCGAAGACGACGCCCTGCATGAGCAGGATCATCGGGGCCAGGCCCATGGGGAAGAGGCCGCCGTGGTCGGAGATGAGGGTCAGGCCGGTGGTGGCGCCGGTGGGGGTGCCGAAGAGGACGAAGTAGATGCCCAGGGCGAGGAAGGCGAGCAGGGCGGCGACCTTGATCAGGGCGAACCAGAATTCCATCTCGCCGAAGACCTTCACGGAGACCAGGTTCAGGGCCAGGACGAGCACGAGGGCGATCAGGGCCCAGGCCCACTGGGGCACTGAGGAGATCCAGGGGACGTACTTGCCGAAGAAGTGCATGTAGAGGGCCGCGGCGGTGGTGTCCACGATGGTGGTCATGGCCCAGTTGATCCAGTAGAACCAGCCGGAGATGTAGGCGGCCTTCTCGCCGAAGAACTCGCGGGCGTAGGAGACGAAGGAGCCGGAGGAGGGCCGGTGGAGGACGAGCTCGCCGAGGGCCCGGAGGATGAGGAAGACGAACGCGCCGCAGATCGCGTACGCGAACACGAGCGAGGGCCCGGCCGCGGCCAGGCGGCCGCCGGCGCCGAGGAACAGGCCGGTGCCGATCGCGCCGCCGATGGCGATCATCTGGATCTGGCGTGCCTTGAGGCCCTTGTGGTAGCCGGCATCTTCGGCATGGATCACATGGTCAGCCACATGGGCATGGCCGTGGTCCTCGAGATGATCGGCGACTTCCGTGGTGCTGGGAGGCTGGGGCTGTGAGGAGGACATGGGTCCCTTTCGGTGTCAGGGGGACGTTCCGGGGTGGGAAAGGGTGCGAGGGGAGCGTGGGGGTGCTGGCGGGCGGTGGGCCGGCCGAGCGCCCTGGACGGTGGGGCGCGCTCAGGCGCCGAGGTTGGCGAGCCGCTCCGGGCGGAGGAGCTCGTCGAGACGGTCTGCCGTGAGGAGCCCGCGCTCGAGGACGAGCTCGGCGACTCCGCGGCCGGTCGCGAGCGCCTCCTGGGCGATGGCAGTCGCCTGAGCGTACCCGAGATACGGGTTGAGCGCGGTGACGAGCCCGATGGACTGCTCGACGGTGCTGCGCAGCCGCTCCACGTTGGCGGTGATCCCGCTCACGCAGCGGTCGGCGAGCGTGTGGCACGCGGCCGTGAGGTGCGTGATGCTCTCATGCAGGCTGTGGACGATGATCGGCTCGAAGGCGTTGAGCTGCAGCTGCCCGCCCTCGGCCGCCATGGTGATGGTGACGTCGTTGCCGATCACCTCGAACGCGACCTGGTTGACCACCTCCGGGATCACCGGGTTGATCTTGCCTGGCATGATCGAGGAACCGGACTGGACCGCCGGCAGGGTGATCTCGGCGAGCCCGGCGCGCGGCCCCGAGGAGAGCAGCCGGAGGTCGTTGCAGATCTTGGAGAGCTTGACCGCAACCCGCTTGAGCACGCCGGAGAGGTGGACGAATGCGCCCATGTCCTGGGTGGCCTCGATGAGGTCGACGGCGGTCACGAGCGGCAGTCCCGTGACCTCGCCGAGGTGCCGGCAGGCGGCCTCGGCGTAGCCGGCGGGGGCGTTGAGGCCGGTGCCGATGGCCGTAGCCCCGAGGTTGATCTCGTGGATCAGGCCGGAGGCCTCGCGCAGGCGCTCGCGGTCCTCGCCGATGGTCACGGCGTAGGTCCCGAATTCCTGGCCCAGGGTCATGGGGACCGCGTCCTGGAGCTGGGTGCGCCCCATCTTCACGACCGTGCGGAACTCGCACGCCTTCGCGGCGAACGCGTCCTCGAGCGCAACGAGCGCCGCGAGAAGGTCCTCGATGCCGAACACCGTGGCGACGCGCACCGCAGTGGGGTAGACGTCGTTGGTCGACTGGCTGAGGTTGACGTGGTCGTTGGGGTGCAGGGCCGCGTAGTCGCCCTTGCGCCGTCCCAGGACCTCGAGGGCGCGGTTGGCGATGACCTCGTTGGCGTTCATGTTCGACGACGTGCCGGCGCCGCCCTGGATGACGTCCACGACGAATTCGTCGAGGAGCGAGCCGCCGAGGATCTCCTGGCAGGCGGCCTCAATCGCGTCGGACCGCTCGCCGTCGAGCAGTCCGAGTTCGCGGTTGGCCCGGGCGGCCGCGAGCTTGACCGCGGCGAGCCCCCGCACGAGATGGGGGTTGGTGGAGAGCCGGCGCCCCGTGATGGGGAAGTTCTCCACGGCGCGGAGGGTGTGCACGCCCCAGTACGCCTGGTCGGGGACGAGCCGGTCGCCCAGCAGGTCGTGCTCGGAACGGAAGCCCTCGGGCACGTCCGGGCCGAGCTCGGCGCCCGTGGGGCCCGACTGGTCGTCGCGTGCGACCGCGGCGTCTTCTGCGGCGGTGGTGGGGGAGGCCATGGTGGTGCCTTTCTGGCAGGGCGGGGTCTGGTCTGGCGGGGTCTGGTCTGGCAGGAGGGGAGGGAGAACGGCTGGGCGGGGAAGGGGGCTGCGCTGCGGTGACTAGACCGCGGCGGGCGGGAGGCCGTCGTCGAGCGCGGTGAGGACGCCGACGCGACGGCCCCCGCCGAGCACGGGCTGCGTGGCGAGGGGTGCGAGCGAGCCGCCCTCGCGGGCCTCGGGGAGTCCCAGCGCGGCGAGCGCGCGCACGGCGATCGGCATCCGGGCGCGGTCTCCGCCGTCGGCGACCTTGACCCCGACAGCGCGCCCGTCGGGCAGGCCCACGAGCTGGACGCCCTCGAAGCCGTCCTTCGCCACGGCGCCCGGCACCGCGCGCATGAGGGCGGTGACGTCCCTGCCGTCGCCGGCCACCATCTCCGGGTGGAGGCTCATGGCGCGGCCGACGGCGGCCTCCGGGCTCCCGTTCCCGTCTGCGGCGGCGCGCGCGATCCTGCCGTAGGCGCGGGCCATGCCGACCAGGCTGACCGCCGGCAGCGGGGTGCCGCAGCCGTCGGTGGTCCAGCCTGCCGGCTCCTCGCCCGTCAGGTCCGCCACGGTGGCGGCAATGAGCCGCTGGAGGGGATGCGTCGGTGCGAGGTAGCCCGCGGTGGGCCAGTCGTTGAGGGTGCACACGGCCGCCATGGCGGCATGCTTGCCGGAGCAGTTCTGGCACACACGGTCCGCATGGCCGCCCGCGGCGATCCACTCCTCGCGCTCGCGGACCCCGTAGGGCAGGTCGGTCGTGTTCGCGAGCACCGTCTCGTCGAGGCCGTGGAGCGAGAGGATCCGCCGGGTGCCCTCGCGATGGGCGGCGCCGCCGGAATGGCTCGCTGCCGCGAGGGCCAGCAGCTCATCGGGCAGGGAGAGCCCGGCGCGGACCATCGCGACGGCCTGGAGCGGCTTGAGGGCCGAGCGGGGGAAGAACGGGGCCTCGGGGCTGCCCGCGCCCCAGAGCAGCGCGCCCTCGCCGTCCGTGGCGGCGACGGTCCCGTAGTGCACGCCCTCGACCGCGCCGCCGCGGATCTGGACGGCGAGGGGGACATGGACGGGAAGCGCAGGGGCCGCCGCGGCGGTTGCGGCGGAGCTGTGCGTGGACGAGGGGGCAGAGGAGGTCATGGCTCGCTTGGGGTCGGGGTAGGGGGGACTGTCAGGGGCGGTAGGGATCAGGGCGCCCCGGCGGCGGACGGAACCGTCACCGCTGGCCGAGCCGTTCGACGGCCTCGTCGACGGCGGCGAGGTGCCTGGCCATCGCGGCCTCGGCCCGCTCCGCGGATTCGGCCTCGATGGCCTCGAGGATCTCCTCGTGTTCGCGGTCGGAGGCGGCCTGGCGGTCCGCGAGGAGGTTGAGGGTCTCGGACTGGTGGGCCAGCGCCTCGCGCAGGTCGGAGAGGACGTCCTCGAAGACGCGGTTACCGCTGGCCTTGGCGATGGTGCCGTGGAAGACCGCCTCGAGCGCCACGCGGGCCGCCGGGTCGTCCTCGGCGGCAGTCTCGGCGACGATGCCCTTGAGGGTTGCGAGGTCCTCCTCGGTGCGCCGCAGCGCGGCCAGCCCGGCGGCGGGCACCTCGATGTGCGGGCGGGCCTCGGTGAGGTCCCGGGCCGAGTAGCGGCCCAGCACGAGGTCTCCGGTGGCGCGTGCGGAGACGACGAAGGTTCCCTTGCCGGTATGCGTCTGGGTGAGGCCGAGCGCCGCGCACGAGCGGAGGGCCTCGCGCACGACCGACCGGCTGACGCCGTAGCGAGCGGCCAGGGCGGCCTCCGAGGGGAGCTTCCCGCCCACGGGCACGGAGCCCGCCTCGATGTCGGCGCGGAGGTCGGCAAGGACAGCCTCCGCGGCGCTCACGCGGACGAGCGGCCGGCGCGGCGTTGCGCTGTCCTGCTGTCCGCGTGTAAGGCTGTCTGACAGGTTCACGTCCCACACTATGGCAGGCGTCACAGCCGGGTGTCAACCAGCGGGAACGTCCGTGGGTGCTGCTAAGGTGCCGCCGCGGTGCAACTGCTCCGCCGCGCAGACCCGGGAGCTCACGATTCCGACGGTGCGAGCTCGCCGACCGGGATCTCCGCCTCCAGCCGGTTCTCGGGGCCGGGCAGCGGGCATGCCCAGGCCTCGTCGTACGCGCAGCTCGGGTTGTAGGCGAAATTGAAGTCCAGGGTGTAGGTCACGCCGCTGGTGGTGTCGGCCGGCCCGGCCGCGTCGGCGCGGCCTGTGCCGAGGAAGGCACCCTTGATGGAGTCGAGGAGGTACCGCCCCGCCCCGTAGGAGCCGCCCGGGCGGCCCGCCGTGGCGTCGCGGAACGGCACGAACAGCCCGCCGCCGTACCCGATGTGCTCCCACGCGGCGAGGCTGCCGAGGCCGGGCAGCTCGAAGGTGCCGATGCGGACGAACGTGACGACGCCGTCGGTGCCGGTCGCGACGCGCCGCTCCTGACCTGCCCCCTCGGGCAGGAGCAGGGTGTCGAAGCGGTAGGCGGGGTCGTAGGGTGCGACGGGCAGGCCACGGAAGCCTGCACGGCGGTGCGGAGGCAGGGGTGATGCGGGGTGGGTGGCGAACAGGTCGTCGCGCCCGTGCCGCCACAGCTCGTGGCCCGCGCGGGGTGCCGCCGCCCGGACGCCCTCGTACAGCGAGAAGACGCGCAGGCGCCAGTCGGCCACCTCGTGGGGGAGAGGAGCGGTGGCGGGGCCGGCCGCTGCCGGGGCCTCCGGGTGGGCAGCGGGGCGGTGCTCATCGGGCATGGCGACAGCCTACGGGAGGGCGGCTTCGCTAGGGTTGGACCATGGTCGCCGCCAGCAGTCCAGAGCCGCCGCGCAGCTCCCCGCAGCTCGCCCGCAGAGGGCCGCGCGCTGCGGGCGAAGTCGGCGAGGTAGGTGCGCCCCGCACTGGCCGTGCTTCCCGCGCCGTCGGCGGGATCGCGGCGCTCGCGGTCGCCGCGCTCCTCGCCGGCTGCGGCGCCGGCGCCGGCGCCCCCGTCTGGACCGGTGTGCCGAGCGCAGGGACGGCCTCCGCCGCGCCGGGCGGCCCGAGCGCAGGGGGCCCCACCCCGAGCGGCTCCGCGACCGCGACTGGCGCCGGAACGCCGTCGCCCGGCGCCACGAGCGCCACCTGGAAGACCTACACGGACCCGGCGAAGAAGGTCAGGTTCGAGCTGCCCGCGGACTGGATCGTCCAGAGCACCGACCCGGCAGCCGGCGCCGCGCCCGGCTCGCTGCACATCGAGGTCAAGAAGGGGGACGGCACCTTCGTCGCGGCACTCCAGACCGGCCTGCCCGTCCCCACGTCCGCACCGTGCGACCCGGCGCAGGCCAAGCCCTACTCCGTGCTGAACAGCGTCCCCGTCACGGTGCCGTTCACGGACGGGCCCGCCGTCATCACCCCGCGCTTCGTGTTCCGGGTGATCCAGGGCTACAAGTACTTCGGCTCGTTCGGTCTCACGGCCCTCGCCACCTCGGCCCAGGACGGGAAGGCCTGCCGGCTCGTCAACATCGTCCCGGGCCCCGCCGGGATCGGCGGGTACTCGTTCGCGGACACCGTCGAGGTAGTCCCCCCGTCGCCCCAGGCCCAGGTTGCGCCGCTGTCCTCATTCGATACCCTTGCTCAGGCGTCGGCCTACGTCCGCGACTCGGGCGACTTCGCCGACGCGCAGCGCATGATCATGTCGCTGGCCTTCACGCAGTCCTAGCCCTCCTGGAGCCCCATGCAGCGCACCGTCGGTGCCCACCTGAAGTTCACGACCGCGCCGCAGACCAAGCTGGCCATGGCCATAGCCGTGGCCCGCGTCCCCGGCTACACCTCGTTCGAGGAGGAGCTCATGGTGACGGCCGGAGGCCGGACGGTGGAACCGCGGGAGCTCCTCGACGGCCACGGAGGCCGCTTCCATGTCCTCGAACTCGCCGAGCCCACGGAGGTCGAGGTCGACTACCGTGCGGTGGTCGAGGGGACGGGCGCCCCCGAGCCGGTCGACGAGATGGAGCTCATCCGCTACGTCCGCCCCAGCCGCTATGCGGAGAGCGACCGCCTCCTGCCCACCTCGTACGCGCACTTCGGCTCGCTTGCCGGGCTCGAGCTCGTCCAGGCCGTGCGGGACTGGGTCAATGCCCAGCTCGCCTATGCCAGCGGGGCCTCGCGGGGGACCGACGGGGCCGTCGAGACGCTCCTGCACCGCCGGGGCGTCTGCCGGGACTTCGCCCACCTGGCCATCGCCCTCCTGCGTGCCAAGGACGTCCCCGCCCGGCTCGCCGCCGTCTACGCCCCAGGCCTGCGGCCCATGGACTTCCACGCCGTCGCGGAGGCGTTCGTCGACGGCGCGTGGCGCGTGCTCGATCCCACCGGGCTGGCACCTCGGGCCTCGATGCTGCGGATCACGGCCGGACGGGACTCCTCGGACACGGCGTTCCTCTCGACCGTCGGGGGACGGCTCACGCTCAACCGGCTCACCGTCACGGCCGAGGCCGCCGACCTGCCCGCCGAGGATCCCGCCGCGCTCGTGGCGCTCGGCTGAGCGGCCCGCCGCCGCCGACGGCGGCAGCAGGCGGCGGCCCGGGTCGGCCGAGCCGGGCCGCCGTCGTCGGCCTCAGAGCGGGTGCTCCGCCACAACATGCTCGCGCACGCGCGTGGTGAGGTCCCGCAGCGAGGCGAGGTCGCCGGCGTCGAGCGCCCCTCCCATGATCCGGTTGATCTCGCGCACGTGGGCGCGGCCCACCTCCCGCTGGACGCGGGCGCCCTCCTCGGTGAGGCGGACGACGACGCCGCGGCCGTCGGCGGGGGTGCTCTCCCGCGCCACGAGCCCCTGCCGCTCGAGCCGCTCCACGAGGCGGGAGAGGCTCGACTGCGCGAGGAGCACGTGGTCGTTGAGCTCGTTGAGCCGGAGTCCGCGACCCTCGCACCGGCTGAGGGTGAAGAGCACGTCGTAGCTGTTGATGCCGAGCGTCCGGAACGCGGGATCGCGTTGGAGCCGGCGCATCACCGCGACCTGGGCGCGGAAGAGGGACTCCCAGGCCTCGGACACCTCGCGGACCGAGGGGGCAGGGGCCCGGGGAGCGGGCGTCTGGGCGGTCACTGGGCCGCAGCCTCTGCCATGGCCTCGCCGGCCGCGGACTCCTCGGCGCGCCGCGCCGCCACCCGTGCCGCATGCGTCGGGGCCTCCGGGACGTCCGCGGGGCGTCCCTCCGCGAAGCCCGCCCGGAGCTCCGGGAGCACCTCGCCGAGGAGGTCGAGCTGCTCGAGGACGGTCTTGAGCGGCAGCCCGGCGTGGTCCACGAGGAACAGCTGGCGCTGGTAGTCGCCGAAGTAGTCGCGGAAGGCGAGCGTCTTCTCGACGAACTCGGCCGGGCTGCCCACGGTCAGCGGGGTCTGGGCGGTGAAGTCCTCCATCGAGGGGCCGTGGCCGTATACGGGGGCGTTGTCGAAGTAAGGCCGGAATTCGCGCTTGGCGTCCTGGGAGTTCGGGCGGATGAAGAACTGTCCGCCGAGGCCCACGATCGCCTGGTGCGCCCTGCCGTGGCCGTAGTGCTCGAACCGCTCGCGGTACAGGTTGATGAGCCGGATGTAGTGCTCCTTCGGCCAGAAGATGTTGTTGGCAAAGAATCCGTCCCCGTAGTAGGCGGCGAGCTCAGCGATCTGCGGGGTGCGGATCGAGCCGTGCCACACGAAGGGGGCCACGCCGTCGAGCGGGCGGGGAGTTGCCGTGAAGCTGTGCAGCGGGGTGCGGAACTTGCCGGTCCAGGTGACCACCTCCTCGTCCCAGAGGCGGCGCAGGAGCGCGTAGTTCTCGATCGTCAGCTCGAGGGAGTCCTGGGGGTTCTTGCCGAACCAGGGGTAGACGGGGGCCGTGTTGCCGCGCCCCAGCACGAGGTCGGTGCGGCCGCCCACGAGGTGCTGGAGCATGCCGAAGTCCTCGGCGATCTTCACCGGGTCATTGGTGGTGATGAGCGTCGTCGTGGTGGAGAGGATGAGCTTCTCGGTCTGCGCGCCGATGTAGCCCAGCAGCGTGGTGGGGGAGCTCGGGTAGAACGGCGGGTTGTGGTGCTCGCCGGTCGCGAAGACGTCGAGGCCCACCTCCTCGGCGTGCTTGGCGATCTTGACGATCGCCTGGATCCGCTCGCCCTCGGTGGGCAGGTGGCCCGTCGTGGGGTCGAGGGTGACGTCGCCGACGCTGAAGATGCCGAACTGCATGAAACGACCTTTCATCGGACCCGAGCGGCGGTCGCCCGGCTAGATAAATGCATTTGCATCTATCTCAACGGGGGACCGCCGCCGGACATTCCCGCGGCCGGGGATCAGTCCTTCGCGGCGCGCCGCCCGCTCACCCGCGGAACGGCTCCGGTGGTCCAGTCGCCCTCGGGCTCGGCGGCGTCCTCCTCCGCCGGCTCGGGCAGGGGAGTGCGCTTGAGGTCGCGCAGCAGCCTCCGCCGCTCGAGCCCGCCCTCCACGAGCCGGTACAGGACCGGGACCAGCACGAGCGTGAGCGCGGTGGAGGAGACGAGCCCGCCGATCACGACGACGGCGAGCGGCTGGGCGATGAACCCGCCGCCGCCCGTGAGGCCCAGGGCCATGGGGGTCAGGGCGAAGATGGTCGCGAGGGCCGTCATGAGGATCGGACGGAGCCGCTGGCGCGCGCCCTGCTCGATCGCCTCTGCGAGCGGCAGGGCCGGGCGTCCCCCCTGGGGGCGGCGGTACTGGTTGATGAGGTCGATGAGCACAATGGCGTTCGTCACGACGATGCCCACGAGCATGAGCAGGCCGATGAGCGAGGGCAGCCCGAGGGGAATCCGGGTCACCAGGAGCAGCAGGATCGCCCCGGTCGCGGCGAACGGCACCGAGACCAGGAGGACGAGCGGCTGGAGCAGGCTCTTGAACGCGGCGACCATAATCACGTACACGATCGCGATCGCGGCGAGCAGCGCGAGGCCGAGCTGCTGGAACGACTGCGCCTGCTGGCTTGCGGCACCGCCCACCGACGCGGTCGCCCCGCCGTCGAGCGCCAGCGCGGCCACCCGCTTGGAGACCTCGCCGCTCACCGAGCCGAGGTTCGCGTCGCCGGGCGTCACGGAGACGGTCGCGGTGCGCTGCCCCGCGGTGCTGGTGACGGTCACCGGGACGTCCACGGCCTCCACGGAGGCGATCTGGCCCAGCGTGAGGCCGCCCGGCGCGCCCGGGATCGGGATGGCCCGGACCGCTCCGATGCTCTGGAACTGCGTGCCCTTGCCGATCCGCACGGGGTAGTCGGTCGTGTCGAAACGCACCGTTCCGGCCGGGACCGGGCTCACCGTCGTGGCCAGCGCCGTGCTGACCTGCTGCTCGTTAAGGCCGGCGGCCGCGGCCTTCGCGCGGTCCACCTTGACCTGGACCACCGGCTGGGCCGCCACGAGGTTGCTCGTCACGTCCGTCGCGCCGGGGACGTCCTTGAGCGCCGCCACGACCGCGTCGTTGGCCTTCGCGAGCGAGGCCGAGTCGGGCGCCTTCACGGTCACGTCGACGGTCGAGGCCGTGCCGAAACCGCTCTGCTGGCTGCCCACCGAGACCGTGCCGACCCCGGAGAGGCGGCCGACGGCGTCGCGCACCTGCTGCTGCAGCGCCACCTGGTCCTTGGACTCGTCCGTGATCACCGTGAAGGTGGCGTTGGAGGCGCCCGAGGACAGGAAGGCGCTGAAGCCGGTCGTCGAGTTTCCGATCGTCACCTGGACGGTCTGGATGCCGTCCACGCCCTTGAGCGCGTCCTCCACCTTGGCCGCCGCGGCGCTCGTGGCGTCCAGGCTCGTGCCGGGAGCGAGCTTCTGCGTGACGGTGAAGTTGTTCTGGCCGGTGTTCCCGAGCAGGTTGGTGGGCAGGAGCGGCGCGAGGGCGAAGGTGCCCACGAGGAGGAGCGCGCCGGCCACGAGCGTGACGACGGGCCGCCGCTGGGTGGCGTGGAGGACCGGGAGGTAGCCGCGCTGCAGGGCGCTGCGCCGCTCCTTCTCGTGGGCCTCTGCCTCGATCTCGGCCCGGTCCCGCCCAGCCGCGGGCCGGTGGCCGAGGAACCAGTACGCGAGCACGGGAACGATCGTGAGGGCGACGACGAGCGAGGCGAGCAGCGCGATCGTGACGGTGAGCGCGAAGGGCCGGAACAGCTCTCCGGCGAGGTTCCCGACGAAGGCGATCGGCAGGAAGACGGCCACCGTGGTGAGCGTGGAGGCGGTCACGGCGCCGGCGACCTCGCGCACGGCGTTGAGGATCGCCGTCGTCTTCTCCTCGCCGTAGCTCAGGTGCCTCTTGATGTTCTCGATGACCACGATCGAGTCGTCCACGACGCGGCCGATCGCGATCGTCAGCGCGCCGAGCGTGAGGATGTTCAGCGAGTACCCGGCGGCGAACAGCCCGATGAACGTGATGAGGAGCGAGAGGGGGATCGAGACCGCGGTGACGAGGGTCGAGCGGACCGAGAGCAGGAAGACGAGGATGGTCAGGACGGCGAAGCCGAGGCCGAGGGCGCCCTCGGTGGTCAGGTCCCGGATCGACTTCTCGATGAACGGCGCCTGGTCGAACACCGTGGTGAGCTTTGCGTTCGAGCCGAGGTCGGAGGCCAGCTGGGGGAGGGCGTCACGCACCGCGTGGGAGATCGCCACCGTGTCCCCGTCGGGCTTCTTCGTCACGGACAGGGCGAGGGTCGGCTTGCCGTCGGTCCGGGTGATCGACGTCGGGGCATCGTCCTCGATGGTCACGGAGGCGACGTCGCCGATCGTCGTCGGCTGCTTCGCCCCGGTGAGCGGCAGCGACTTGACGGCATCGGTCGAGTCGACCGGGCTGCCAGCCTGGAGCGAGAGGGACTTCCCCTGGTCGGTGACCGTCCCGATCGGCACGAGGGCGCCGTTGTTCTGCAGGGCTGTGCGGATCGAGGCGATGTCGACGCCGCGGCCCGCCATCGCGGCCGGGTCCGGCTGGATCTGGAGGTGCTGCGTGGCGCCTCCGGTCACGTCCACGCTGCGGACGCCGTCGATCTTCGTGAGCTTCGGAACGGCCTGCTGGATGAGCTGGGTGTCCAGCTGGCTGAGCGGCCTGTCCGAGGACGCGGCGATGAAGACGATGGGGAAGTCGCTGATGCTGCCGGCGAGTGTGTTGGGGGAGGCGTCGGCGGGCAGCTGGGACTTGACGTTGGAGATGGCGCGGTCGATCTGGTTCCGCGCGCGGTCCAGGTTGGTCCCGTACTGGAACGAGAGCCGGATCGTCGAGACCCCGGTGCGGGAGGTCGAGGCGCTGCTCTCAAGCCCCTCGACGGCCTGGAGCGACTTCTCCAGCGGCTGGCCGATCTGCTTGTCCACCACGTCCGGCGAGGCGCCGGCCATCGAGGTGACCACGGTGAGCTGGGGGAACTCGATGGACGGGATGAGCTCCTGCTTGAGGCTCGTCGCCGTGATGACCCCGAAGACCGAGGCGAAGACCATGATGAGCGCGATGAGCGCCCTGTTCGCCATGGACAGGCGGGCGAGCCGGAACATCGGTGGCCCTTTCACATGAGGCCGGCCGTTCCGGGGACGGTGGCCGGGAGTCGTGGACTGGTAGCGAAATGGCCCGCGTCCTCAGGCGAGAGGACGCGGGCCGGAAACGGACGCTGGCCTAGTGGGCCGGGGCCGCGAGCCCGAGGGCTGCCGAGGTGCTCGCGGCGATCTCGGCGGCGAGGTCCGGGTGGTCGTTGAGCTTGATGCCGTACCCGGGCATCATCTCGCTCAGCTTCGGCTCCCAGCCCTTGAAGTTCTTCGGGAACGCGCGCTGCATGAGCTCGAGCATGATCGGAACGGCCGTCGACGCGCCGGGGGAGGCGCCGAGGAGTGCGCCGATCGAGCCGTCCCGCGCGGTGATGACCTCGGTGCCGAACTGCAGTACGCCGCCCTTGGCCTGGTCCTTCTTGATGATCTGCACGCGCTGGCCGGCCGTGATGAGCTCCCAGCCTTCCGCCGAGGCGTCGGGGTAGTACTCCCGCAGCGCCTCGATCTTCTTCTCGTGGCCCTTGGCGACCTCCTTGACGAGGTAGGCCGTCAGGTCCATGTTGTCCTTCGCGACCGCGAGCATCGGGATGATGTTGCCGGGCCGGATGGAGAGCGGGAGGTCCCAGAGGGAGCCGTTCTTGAGGAAGTTCGTGGAGAAGCCGGCGTACGGGCCGAACAGCAGCGAGCGCTTGCCGTTGACGTAGCGCGTGTCCAGATGCGGAACGGACATCGGCGGCGCCCCGACCGAGGCCTGGCCGTAGACCTTGGCGTCGTGCCGCAGCGCGATCGACTCGTCGGTGCTGCGCAGGAACTGGCCGGAGACGGGGAACCCGCCGTAGCCCTTGCTCTCGGCGATGCCGGAATCCTGGAGGAGGTGGAGCGCTCCGCCGCCGGCGCCGACGAAGACGAACTTGGCGTGGATGCTGCCGCGCTCGCCCGAGGCCTTGTGCCGCGTCGAGACGTTCCAGCCGCCCCGGGCGCGCTCGAGGCCCGACACGTCAGTGCCGTAGTTCACCTCGACGCCGTTGCCGGCGAGGAAGTGGACCAGCTCACGGGTGAGCTGGCCGAAGTCGACGTCGGTGCCCTCGGCCACCCGGGTCGCCGCGACGCGCCCGGCGCCGCGGCCCTCCATGATCAGCGGGGCCCACGCGGCGATCTGGGCCGGGTCCTCGCTGTACTCCATGGTGGAGAAGAGGGGGTTCGGGTGGAGCGCCTCGTAGCGCGTGCGGAGGAAGTCCGCATGGGCGTCGCCGATGACGAAGCTCATGTGCGGCACGTTGTGGATGAACCCGGACGGGTCCGAGATGCTGCCGTCGCCTACGAGGTGGGACCAGAACTGGCGCGAGAGCTGGAAGCCCTCGTTGATCCCCAGCGCCTTCGCGGGGTTCACCGAGCCGTCCTTGGCCTGAGGCGTGTAGTTGAGCTCGCAGTACGCGGAGTGCCCCGTCCCGGCGTTGTTCCAGGGGTCCGAGCTTTCGAGCCCCACCTCGTCGAGGCGCTCGAAGAGCACGATGTTCCAGCTCGGTTCGAGCTTCTTGAGGAAAGCGCCAAGGGTGGCGCTCATGATGCCCCCGCCGACCAGAACGACATCGGCAGATCGGGTGGTGGAAATGAAGGTCACTGAAGTCTCCCTGCACAAATGGACCAGTGGCAGAATATCCCCCGGCCGCCCCGATCGCTAAATCCCTGAAGGGTCACAGTCAAGACCCCCCCGCCACATTTTTTCGGTGCGCCTACGCGCCCGCGGCGAGGGTCACGTGGTTGAACGTCTCGTTGAGGACGGGCGATGCCGGGTAGGTCGCCACCCGTGCGGACACCGCCACCGCGGAGATCGGGTAGGCGATCGGCACTGCAGGGGCGCTCGAGCCGATCTGGCCGTTGATGTTCTGGTAGGCCTGCGTCCGGTCGTTGCCGTCCGGCAGTCCCCGGGCGCGTTCGATCTTGCTGAAGATCTGTGCGTCGAAGAACCCGAACTCGCCGTTCTTCGCACCGAAGAGGGGTGCGAGGAAGTCATCGGGGTCGCTGTAGCTCCCGTAGCGGCCCAGCAGGTGGAAGGCGTGGTCGCCCGCCGTCGTGACCTTCTGCAGGTACCCGTCCTCCCAGTCGACGGGGACCGGCTTGATGTTCAGGCCGAGCAGCGTCAGCTGGGCGGAGAGCTCGGCGTAGACCTTCTCGGGGTCCGGCAGGTAGAGCCGCGTGACGTTGAGCGGGTAGTAGAAGGGCAGCTCCTCGCCCTTGTATCCGGCCTCGCTCAGCAGCCGCTTGGCCTTCTCCGGGTCGTAGGACGGGAAGCCGCCCGAGGCGTTGAAGCCGCTGAGCTTGGGCGGCACGAACTGGGAGGCGGCCTTCGTGTCCTCGAGGAAGAATGGCTTGATGACCGCGTCCTTGTTGATGCCCATCGCGATGGCCTGGCGCACCTTGTCGTTCTGCAGGAGCGGCACGGCCTGGTTCATCCCCAGGTACATGACCGAGAACGGGTCGCGTCGCACCACCTGCAGGCCCTTGCGCACGAGGGTCTCGATGTTCTCGACGGTCACCGCGTCGTAGCCGTCGATGGTCCCGGCCAGAAGCGCCTGCAGCCGCGCCTGGGGCGTGTCGTAGACGACGAGGGTGAGCTGGGCGATCTGGCCGTGCGCACCCCAGTAGGTGGGGGAGGACTCCAGGACTACCGAGTCCTTGGTCCACTGCCGGAACCGGAACGGACCGGTGCCCACGGGGTGCTGGGCGTAGCGGGAGATCTTCGTCCCGGACGAGGGCTGGTCCTCGACGTCGGCAGTGCTGGCCTTGAGCGCGGCGGGAGAGGAGATGGCGAAGGCGGGGGTGGTCATCGCGGCGAGGAAGCTCGTGAGCGGCTGCGTGAGCTCGATGCGGACCTCGTGCTCGCCGAGCACCGTGCACCGCTTGTAGAGCGACAGGGAGGCCTGGTCGGAGTGCGCCTTGAACACTGCGGTGAAGGCGAGCCCGGTGTGATTCGAACGGAACTGCGGCGAGAACGCGTACCAGCGGTCGAAGTTGGCCTTCACGGCTGCCGCGTTGAACGGGGTCCCGTCGTGGAAGGTGACGCCCTCCCGGAGGGTGAAGGTCCAGGAGAGGAGGTCTGCGCTCTGCGTCCACGTGGTCGCGAGGGACGGGGCGGGGGAGCCCGTGTCGGGATCGCTCGTCACGAGGCATTCAAGGACCTGGCGCGTGACGCGCCACGACTCGATGTCGGCGGTGACGGCGGGGTCGAGTGCGATCGGCGGGGCGGGCGTGGCGAAGGTGAAGGACGCGCTCGGGGCGGCAGAGCCGCTCGCGCTGGGCGAGGGCTTGGGATTGGGCGAGGGCGTGCACCCGGTCAGGAGGACCGCCGCCGCCGCTGCCTGGAGCAGTTCCCTCCGCCTCATGGTCCGCGCGCCACTCACGACCTGTTCCACGCCTTTCGCTTCCCGCCGCATGTCCGGCGCCCTTGTGTCCCTGGGTGTCGTCCTGCTCGGCCGGGCGGCCTTCAGGAGGCCGGACTGGGGCCGGAGGCGGTGCGCGAGGAGGGACTTGAACCCTCACGTCCGAAGACACAGGAACCTAAATCCTGCGTGTCTGCCAATTCCACCACTCGCGCGGCACCCCGCCTCTGGCGGGGCAACTCGATCAGTGTACCGGGAGGATCTTCAGGTCCCGCTGGAGCTTGGCGACGTGGCCCTTGGCCCGCACGTTGTACTGCGCGAGCTCGATCCGCCCGTCGGTGCCGATGACGAACGTGGACCGGATGAGGCCCTGGTAGGTCCGCCCGTAGTTGACCTTCTCGCCCCAGGCTCCGTAGGCCTCGGCGACTCTGTGGTCCTCGTCGGCGAGCAGCGCGAATCCGAGGTGCTGCTCTGCAGCGAATCGGCGCACCGCCTCGGCCGGATCCGGGGAGATGCCCACCACGGTAAGGCCTGCTCCGGAGATCGCCGCGAGGCTGTCGCGGAAGTCGCAGGCCTGCTGGGTGCACGCCGGCGTGTTGGCCTGCGGGTAGAAGTAGAGGACGGTCCTCTGTCCCGCGAAGTCCGCGAGGGAGGTGGTCCCTCCATCGGAGTCGGGGAGCGAGAAGGCCGGGGCGGCATCGCCCGCCGCGAGTCGGCGGGAGGGTCCAGTCGTGGTCACGGACCGAGCCTAGCCGCAGTCGGCCCAGGGCCTCGAGAAGGGAGCGCGGCCCGAGCAGGGTGTGGGGCACCTCACTCGTGCGGCCTCCCGATCGATTTCGCTTTTCGAAAGACGTCCTGTAGAGTTTCATGTCGTTGCGGGGCACGGAGACGGGCCGGAAACGGTCGCCCAGACCGCAGCAAAGATGCGCCTCTAGCTCAACTGGCAGAGCAATTGACTCTTAATCAATGGGTTCCGGGTTCGAGTCCCGGGGGGCGCACCACAACCCCTTCCTGATCCACGGAAACGCGGATCGGGAAGGGGTCTTTTCGTGTGTCCACCGATCCGGTACCACGCGGACTCGCCCCCTTCGCGGCGCCCGTGTCTGAGGCCGCTGCCTGCGCTGCCCGGTGATGTCGATCGCACCGCGAGCACCTGGGGGCCCTGCTGCTCTTCCGCCGCCGGACTACGTACTTCTGCCGATGTGCCACGGATCATAGAGGCCTAGATTTCCTTCTGAACCCCATGCCGAGCCGCGGCAGCGGGGAACACGAGGAGGCAATCATGACGCAAGCCAGCAGGTTGGAGGTCGTCCCGCCGCGGGTGGCGGAGACTGGTCCGCACGCCGCAGAGGTGGCCGCGCCGCTGACGGAGCAGGCCCGTGCCATCCGTGAGGGGAAGCTCAGCAGCCGTGAGCTCACCCAGATGTACCTCGAGCGCATCGACGCGCTGGACAAGGCCGACACCCTCAACGCGTTCCTTCTCACGAGGGATGACGAGGTGCTTGCGGAGGCGTCCCGGATGGACCAGATGCAGGCCTCGGGCGACATCGTCGGCCCGCTGCACGGGATACCGCTGGGCGTCAAGGACGCCCTCTTCACCGCGGGCACGCGCACCACCGGCGGCACGGCCGCGCTGAAAGGCTTCGTCCCGACTCAGGACGCCACGTCGGTGCGGCTCCTCAAGCAGGCCGGCGCCCTCGTCCTGGGCAAGACGAATCTGCACGAATGCGGGTTCGGGATCACGAGCAACAATCCGCACTTCGGCCCCGTCCGCAACCCCTACGATCCGCTGCGGATCCCCGGCGGCTCGAGCGGCGGGTCCGGGGCGGCGGTCTCCGCCCGCCTGTGTTCGGGCGCCATGGGGACGGACACCGGCGGGTCGGTGCGAATCCCGGCCGCGCTCTGCGGGGTCGTCGGGCTCAAGCCCACCCTCGGACGTGTCAGCCGGGGCAACATGCTGGGGCTGTCGTGGAGCTACGACACTCTGGGCCCGATCACCCGCACGGTCGCTGACGCCGCAGCCATGCTGAAGGTCCTTTCTGGCGGCCCCGATCCTCTCGACCCTTTCGCCTCCAACGGCCCGTCCGGTGCGGCACTCCCCGAGGCGATCGACCCGTCTCGGGCACACCTGGAGGGCGTGCGCATCGGCATCCCCGAGGGCTACTTCGCCCTGGACAACGCCCCGGACGTCGACCGGGTCCTGGCCGAGAACTACCGGCTCCTCGAAGAAGCGGGCGCCATCCTCGTCCCCGTCTCAGTGAAGGATGTCGAGCAGGCCACGCACACCGGGTTCATCACTGTCATCCCGGAAGATGTCGTGCTCACTGAGGAGGCCCTGCGCTCCGCGGGCGTGGACGGCGGAATCGCGGCGAACCTCGGGTCCTTCGGTGCTGATGTCCGCGCGGCCCTCGGCGGCCAAGTCGGCCCCCAGGCTCAGCCTGTCCCGGCCCATGTCTATGCGCAGGCGATGGCACGTACCGTTCCTGCGATCCGGAAGGGATTCGCCGAGGCGCTGAAGGGCGTGGATGTGCTCCTGACGGCGACGACGCCGGCGACCGCTGCCCCGATCGCCGAAGATGTCACGATGCAGCACAACGGACGCAACCTCGACACCTTCGAGACGTTCATCCGCTATACCTTCTGCATTTCGGTGGCGGGGCTCCCGGCCATCTCGGTACCCGGCGGGATGGGTGACAACGGCATGCCGGTTGGGCTCCAGTTCGTCGGCGCGGCGTGGAGCGAGGCACGCCTCCTCGAAATCGCCCTGGCCTACGAAGCCGTGGCCGGCTCAGCCAGCTGATGTCCGCGCGGGCCGTGTCGAAGGAGACCGGTCATGCGAGCAGGCGTATCCCCTCTGCTGCCGCCCGAGCCGCGCATGCTGCACGGCTCGGGCGGCACATCTTCTGCATGATGTGCTCGACGTGGGTGGTCACAGTCCGGACGCTCAGGCCAAGGCACGCAGCGATCTGTGCATTGGACGCCCCTTCGGCGATCAGGGTGAGGACATGGAGTTCGCGCCGTGTGAGCCCGGCTGGGGCCCGGCTGGGACTTGCGCTGACCACCACGACGTCGGGTTCCGGCAGCGAGACGTCGTCGGACCTTGCCATCACGACCTGCCACCACTGCCTGCGGTGCCAGACGTACCCGGAGCGGGCGAGGGAGCCGCTGGACAGCAGCTGGACGGCCGCCTCCGTCAGGGCCGGAACATCCTGGCACAGGCGCGCGGAGTCAGCGTCGATCGGGCGGGTGCTTCCGTCCGGCGCTACGACGACGGTCAGTCCCGCGGAGCCGGACGTCGCCCGCAGCAGGCGCACCCGCGCGCGGTCGTCGGCGATCCGCGCCAGCATCGGTGTCACCGCGGCGAGGGTATCGAGCTGCTCATCGTCGATACACTGCCGGTCCCGCTGGCTGATCACCAGCATGCCCACCTGCGAGAGGGTTCCGCTGCGCCGCAGGATGGCGGTCGCGCCCTCCTCGAATCCGGCCGGCTGGAGGACCTCCGAGTAGGTCGGCAGGAGGCGGAAGTCGAAGGGGTAGTCGCGCATTCGCATCGGGACGGCGGAATCGAGCGATGCTCTGTAGCTGGGGCAGGAGAGATAGCCGCTGTTCGCGAAGGCTGCCACTCGGCTGTCGTATCCCACCATGGCCAGAGGCCGATGGACGAGGCGGACGGGGTCATAGGCGGACAGCATGGCTGCGTCGAATGGCACGATGCCACGCAGGCGGCGCAGAACGTCTCCGACTGCACCTGAGCCGGTCAGCACCGCAGAGACAGCGTCACCGACCTGTGCGACGGCGGCAACCGCCTGCCGAAGATCTGACCGTCCGGCAGTGTGCGTCTGCTCTGCGGTTCGAGGAGCATCAGGAGACACGTCTCCCTGCGTACCAGCCAAAGAGGCCATCATGCATCGGTCCTTCTGTGCTGTTCAAACATGGCCCACCTCAAGAACGTGGGCCCACCTCACCATCGACCCTCCGGAACCCGCAGTCCCCGTCAAGTCTGCTGGTACGTGAGGTCTGGAGAATGGAACGTGGCCCGACGGCGGTCAGCGGATGTGGCCGCGCCGGCGCTGGTCGTCCAGCCATCCGGGGTACTCGTCCAGGACCATCTCGTAGAGGTCCTCGGGCTTGGTGCGGTCGACGTCGCGGACGGGCTTGTAGTCGGCGTTGTCCACGTAGCGGCCGTCGAGGTCGTCGAGCTTCTGGAGGAAGGCGATGTTCTCGGCTCCGATGGAGAGGAACTGCCAGAACACCGGCGCGTACGAGGCACGGGTGATCTCCGCGACCGCTTCGGCCTTGCTGTCGGGGGAGCCATCGGTGAGGAACACTGCGAGGACCGGCTGCCCATCGCGGGCGTCCACGGCCGAGTAGCCCGTGGACTTGCGGAAGAACCCGCCTCCGGACTTCGGCGCGAGCTTGAAGTAGTCGAGGACGGCGCGGAATGCGGCGGCGTAGTTGGTGGTGCCCATGTGGCGCTTGGCGACGATCTTGGCGATGACGTCGCGGAAGTTGTCCAAGGTGACGGTGCCCTCATGGCGGGCGGAGGAGTCGAACGTGAACAGGTCGATCTCGCCGTCGTCGTCCAGGTGCAGGCCGAGCGCGAGGATGGTTTCCGTGAGCCGCTGCATGGCCCCGGACTTGTACTCCTTGCGCATGGAACCGGAGTAGTCGAGGACGAGGGCGACCTTGGCCCGCTGCCCTCTGAGTCGGGCGGTGTCGATCGCGGACGCAGCGGACTTCGCGAGGCTGAGAAGCTCCGGTGCCTTCTTCTCGACCTTGTCGAGGGTGATCCCCATGATGGTCCTTCCACGGAGGGCCCCTCCCGGGTGCCCGGGAGGAGTGCGAGTGCGGGTGATCCTGAAGCTACCGGTGTTACGGCCCAAAGGGCGGAGGCGCGGCGGTCCGGTGTGCCGCGGCCGGCCCCGTATGGGGCGTGCACGGTGGTCAGCGCGACGGGACACGGCCGGTGCACAGCTTCGGCCTGTAGCTTAATTCCCGGCATTGGTAGTTCAGGACATGATGGGGACACAGATGGGACACGGCAACCGGCCCCTTGGTGGGCGCTATGGGATGAACGGTCAGAACCTGCCGGACGGTCGGAGGCTCGTACGACGCGCGCTCTTCGACAGCGTGCAGTCGGCGGCCTTCGCAGCGGATCGGAAGCTGGCGGCGGGGCTCGAGGCGGGGCGCCGCGCAGCCCGGGCGGTCTACACCACAGGAAGGGCGGCCGTGGTGGTTCTGGGACTCGGGCTCGGGCTCCTCGTCGTCACCGACCGGATCGCCCCCGTGGCCGCGGCGCTTCTGGCCCTAGCACTGCTGGTCACGCCCGACCTGCTCGCGCGCTTCCACCGGGCCTGGGAGGCCAGACAGGACGGCGCCCTCGCCGGCCTCTTGGGACGTGACGCCTTCTTCCACCATGCCGGGCCGTGGCTGGCCCCGATTCCCGCGCGGGAGCGGCTGGCGAAGTATCTGGCGCTTCTGACGGCTGGCGAGGTCGCACTCTCGGGCGTGCTGCTGACCTTGGAGGCATCGGACGCCGGACCCCTCGCACTGGTCGCGACCACGGTCTGACGCTCGACGCCGTCAGACAGCAGCGCGGCTCGGGGCCCCGCCGTCCGGAAGCGCTCGCTCAGAGGCGCCTGGCGTCACTGGCCCCTCCACAGGTGGTAGCCGAGGATAAGCAGCGGCCAGGCGACCGTGGCACCCAGCAGGAGGACCCCGCCGGCGGCGACGGCGAGGGCCTTGACGATCGATATCAGTGGATTTCTTCCTTCTCGTGCTGGACGGCGTCCGAGCGGGACGCGTCGTGCCGGACCGGCAGGTCCTCGCGCGTTCCCGACGCCGGGTAGAGGGCCGCACGGGGCTTCCTCGCCGGGCCGGCGGGGAGAGCCAGGCGGCCCGGCAGCTCGGCGAGGTGCCCTCCCCGGTGCCCGAGGCGGAGCTGGCACCTGGACATGAAGCTCGTCTGGTGCACGTCGAGCTCGGCCTCGTAGGTGCAGCGCTGGCCCTCCGGGAGGGTCATTGATTCCGTCACAGAGTGTCCATTCCGTCCGGGTGGCCCGTGGTCCGGGCCACTGCCTTCTGATGGCGCGTCGATGCCACAGGTGTGCGTGGCATGGGTCACACTCTAGGGCGCTGCAGGCCCGTGACGCCGCCTGCGGCGCCGTGTCGCCCCCGCTGCCGGCTCATGACGGCGCGTGCCCCGGCGCCCGCCCGGCCGGCACATGGCTTGCCGGGCAGGAGCGGGCTGCGGGGCTGGACGGGCCTACGAAGCCCGACGGGACTACTGGGTCAGGGGCGTGTTGCCGTAGTTGGCGTGGCACGCACCGCCGGAGAGCACCTCCCCGGGGGTCACCCTGTAGTTGTGGACGGACGGGTTGACGATCACGGTATGGGCCGCACCGTTGGCGTCGGTGAGCTCCGAGCCGCACGCGTCGGCGGCAGCCTGGGTCCCGGAGGAGCCGCCGATCCACACGTCGAGCCAGACAGTGGTGCCGGCAGGGGCGCCGGTGTGGCAGGGGCCGTTCTGCGGCGTGTCCCCGTCACCGCAGGTGTCCTCGACGATGAGGTACTTCTGCAGGTTGGGGACGTAGAGGCGTGTCCCGGCCGGGTAGTCGAGGGTGTCGACGCCCCCGGTGATGGAGTGTCCGACGGCGACCGTCACCGGATCCGCCCAGGTCCCGGTGCCGCCGGCCGTCCGGTGCAGGACGGGGTGGGAGACCGTGGCCGAGCCCGCGGGGGTGTTGTCCCAGTAGCCGTATCCGGTCGTGTACGCGGTGGTGACGAGGGTCCCCGTCTCGTGGACGGCTGCCGGAGCCTTGGGAGCGGGTGCGGGGATCCGCGCAGCGGGGACGGCCGCAGGGGCCGGGGCCGCGGGCCGGTTCGCCGCACCGGCGGCAGCCTGGGCAGCCGGAGGCGGCGCCGGGGCGGAGACGGTGGCAGGGGCGCTCGCCGAGGGCGGCGTCGTGGGCTTGGCGGTGTGCTCCGCCGCGGGCGACTTCGTCGCCGTGGGCGTCGCGTCGGGGGTGGCACTCGCTCCGGCGGAGCTCGGCAGGGCGGTCCCGTGCTGGGCGGCACCCGCGCACCCGGTCAAGGTGAGCAGGAGGGCGGCCGCGGCGGTGGACAGTGTTCTGGCGTGCTTCATGCAGGGTTCTTTCTGGCTCTTGTACTCGAGGGTGGCGCACGGCCCCCCGGTGCGCCAAGTCCTCGAGCGTAGTCGGGCTGCGCCGCGAGGCGAAACCGAGAGTCTGCCCCCGGTGGTCACCGCAGCGCCGGGTTCTCCCCGTAGTTCGCGTGGCACACCTGGCCCGAGAGGACGTCGCCGGCAGTCACCTCGTAGTCGTGGATGCTGGGGTCGAGGATGACGGTGTGGAGGCCCGTCAGCGTCGCCTGGCAGTGCCTGGAGTCCGAGTTGCTGCCCGAGGAGCCGCCGATCCAGACGTCGAACCACACCGTGGCTCCACGGGCGGCGCCCCGCGAGATGTTGTGGCAGGGGATGTCCTGCGGCGTGTCCCCGTCGCCGCACGCATCCTCGACGATGAAGTACTTCTCGAGGTTCGGGATGTACATGCGGGTCCCAGCGGGGAAATCCAGGGTGTCCGCGCCGTTGCTGATCGAGTGGCCCACGGCGATGGTGACGGGATCCTGCCACGTCCCGGTGCCCCCCGCGCTCTGATGCAGGACGGGATTGGAGATGATGGTGGATCCGGGCGGCGTGTTGTCCCAGTATCCGTATCCGGTGATGTACGCGGTGGCGATCACCTTGCCGGACTCCTGCGGCGAGACGGTGCGGGCGGCCGAGGCGGAAGCGGACGGGGAACCGGGGGCCGGGACCGGCCCGGGGCCGGGGGAGCCGGAACAGCTGGTTGCGGCGAGCAGGGCCACAGCAACACCGGCCAGCCTCCGCTGGGTTGCCCGCATGGCCTCAGGCGCCCGGGGCCGGGCGCGGCGGCGCCGGCGCAGAGGGCGGCGCCGGGACCGGCCGCACGAGGGGCGCGCGGCCCCGGTGGCGGCCTCGGCGGGCGGTCGAGCGGTCCTCGCGCAGGACCGTCCACACGGCGAGCGCGAGCAGGATCACACCCGAGACGGCGATGACGACCCAGTCCACGGCAGCCTCCCTGCGAGAGTAGTCGGCAACGGCTGAGGCCATTAGACCCTCGCTCCAGCCTGCCCGTCCAGAGACTTACGGCGGACGCTCACCCAGTGCAGATCCCCGGCCGGCGGACTACAGACCGACCAGGTCGCGCAGGAAGGTCTCAAGGTCAGCGGCATCGTCCTCCTGGGCCAGGGCGACGGCGGAGTCGGTTCCAAGCTCGCAGACCGGCCGCAGCGTGAAGGTGACGACCCTGCCGGTGCTCGTGGCGACGTCGAAGGCGCCCGGGAACGGCTCGGAGACATAGGCCAGATTGGTGAGGTCGATCGTCGTCGGCTGCGCGGTGCCCGAGAGCGTCCCGCGGTCGAACGGGGCGAGGACGAGCTCCACCGGCCGGCGGCGGTAGCCCACCACCAGGCCGGTGGGGACCGGGGCTCCCGGCCGGGGCCCGGAGACCGAGCCGCCGCACTCCGTCACGCACACGAGGTTGTAGTCCCCGTAGTTGGGGATCTGGCTGTCGAAGACGTAATGGAGCGCGGCCTTCAGGGCGCCGTCGGGCTCGGGGGCCCGCCCGGTCGGGGCAGTGCTGCTCACGGTTCTCCTCTCGCCGAAGGCCAGTCTACGTACTCGGCGCCTGCAGGGCGCGTGGCCACGCAGCGCGGACGGCCGCGCGCCCGGTGCCGTGCCCGAGCACCTTCCGGCGGCGCCCGCGCCAGTACCCTGTGCGCATGGACTTCCGCCGACTGCTGCTCCTGAGGGAGCTCGCCGACCGCCGCACCATCGGTGCGACGGCCGATGCGCTCGGCATCACCGCCTCTGCCGTCTCCCAGCAGCTCAAGCTCCTGCAGGAGGAGCTCGGCGTCGTCCTCATCCAGCGGCAGGGGAGGGGCGTCCGCCTCACCGAGGCAGGAGAGGCGATGGCGGCCGCGGCCGCCGGTGTCGCCGTCGCGATGGCCCGAGCCGAGGCCACCGCCGACGGCTACCGCAGGGGTGAGCAGGCCAGGGTGCGCGCGGTGTTCTTCCCCAGCGCGGCCGAGATGTTCCTCCCCGGCCTGCTCGACCGCGTGGCCGAGTGCGAGGGGCTGCGCCTCGAGGCCCGCCTCGAGGACCCGAACGCGCAGGGGTTCGTGGACCTCGCCGCAGACGCCGACCTCGTCCTGGGACACTCCGTCAACGGGCCGGAGGAGTTCCTCCGCGCCGGGCTCGTGGTCGAGCCCCTGCTCGAGGAGCCACTCGACGTCGCGCTGCCGGGCGACCACCCGCTGGCCGCGCAGGACGTCCTCGTGCCCGACGACGTCGCGTCCTGGCCCTGGATCGGCGTGCCGGCGGGCTTCCCTTTCGACACGGTGCTGCGCCAGATCGAGCTGCAGGCCGGGCGCGTGGTCGACCGCGTCCAGCTCATGCCGGACCTGCGGGCCATGGAGGCCCTCGTCCGGGGCGGCCATGGGCTGAGCCTGCTGCCGCGCTTCACGTCCCGCGGGGCCCTGCGCAGCGGCCTGGTCCTGCGCCCGCTGACGGGGGTGCAGGCGCGCCGCAGCGTGGTGCTCCTGGCCCGCGCCGACGTCGCGGCACGGCCCACCGTGCGCTCCGTCATGGACATGGTGCACGCGGAGGCCGAGAGGATCGTCCGCGAGGATGCCGCCGAGGGGTGATCCCCGCAACACCTGCGCCCTAGACTGTGGGCCATGACTGAGCAGAGCCAGGCCCGGCCGGCACAGACAGGCACGGCACAGACCGGCACGTCGCAGACAGGCACGTCGCAGACGGGCGCGGCACCCGCGGATGCAGACGCCAAGCCCCGCAGCCGGGTCGTGACGGACGGCATCCACGCAGCCCCGGCGCGCGGGATGCTGCGGGCGGTCGGATTCGGTGACGAGGACTTCGCCAAGCCGCAGGTCGGAATCGCGAGCTCGTGGAACGAGATCACCCCGTGCAACCTCTCGCTCGACCGCCTCGCGAAGGCCGCCAAGGAGGGGGTGCACGCGGCGGGCGGCTTCCCGATGCAGTTCGGCACCATCTCGGTCTCGGACGGGATTTCCATGGGCCACGAGGGCATGCACTTCTCCCTTGTCTCCCGCGAGATCATCGCCGACTCGGTCGAGACCGTCATGCAGGCCGAGCGCATCGACGGGCAGGTCCTGCTCGCGGGCTGCGACAAGTCCCTGCCGGGGATGCTCATGGCCGCGGCCCGCCTCGACGTTGCGAGCGTCTTCCTCTACGCGGGCTCGATCATGCCCGGGTGGGTCAAGCTCGAGGACGGCACCGAGAAGGACGTCACGCTCATCGATGCCTTCGAGGCCGTCGGGGCGTGCGCCGCCGGGAAGATGTCCCGCGGCGACCTGGACCGGATCGAGCGGGCCATCTGCCCGGGCGAGGGCGCGTGCGGCGGGATGTACACCGCCAACACGATGGCCTCGGCGGCCGAGGCGCTCGGCATGTCGCTGCCCGGTTCCGCCGCGCCGCCGTCGGCCGACCGGCGCCGCGACATGTTCGCCCACCGCTCGGGGGAGGCCGTGGTGAACCTGCTCCGGCGCGGGATCACCGCGCGGGACATCCTCACCCGCGAGGCGTTCGAGAACGCGATCGCCGTGGTCATGGCCTTCGGCGGCTCGACGAACTCCGTGCTGCACCTGCTCGCGATCGCCCGGGAGGCCGAGGTCCGGCTCGAGCTCGAGGACTTCAACCGGATCGGGAACAGGGTCCCGCACCTGGGGGACCTCAAGCCGTTCGGCCGCTACGTCATGTACGACCTCGACCGCGTCGGGGGCGTGCCCGTCGTCATGCGCGCGCTCCTCGATGCCGGGCTGCTGCACGGCGACGCACTGACCGTGACCGGCAGGACGGTCGCGGAGAACCTCGCCGAGATCTCGCCGCCCGACCTGGACGGGAAGATCGTGCGCGCCATGGACAACCCGATCCACGCCACCGGCGGCCTCTCGATCCTCCACGGCTCGCTCGCGCCGCAGGGCGCCGTCGTCAAGACCGCCGGCTTCGACGCCGACGCCTTCGAGGGCACAGCCCGGGTGTTCGAGCGGGAGCAGGCGGCGCTCGAGGCGCTCGACCAGGGCCGGATCACGCCCGGGGACGTCGTCGTCATCCGCTACGAGGGGCCCAAGGGCGGCCCCGGCATGCGCGAGATGCTGGCGATCACCGGTGCCATCAAGGGTGCCGGTCTCGGCAAGGACGTGCTCCTGCTCACCGACGGGCGCTTCTCGGGCGGCACCACCGGGCTGTGCATCGGCCACGTGGCGCCGGAGGCGGTCGACGCCGGCCCGGTCGCCTTCGTGCGCGACGGCGACCGCATCCGCGTCGACATCCCGAACCGCCGACTCGACCTCCTCGTGGACGAGGCCGAGCTCGCGGCACGCCGCGAGGGCTGGTCGCCGATCCCAGCGAAGTTCACCCGCGGCGTCCTGGCCAAGTACGCCAAGCTTGTGCACTCCGCGAGCGAGGGGGCCGTCCTGGGATGAGCGGGATGAGCCGGAGGGCCGCCCCGCAGCCGCGGTATGTCTCACGGTGTGGATGGATGTCCGCATCGTGAGACGGCCTCCGACCAAATTGACACTCAAAACCTCAATTCGCGAGACTGTGGGCATGCAGATCGCCCCGACGAGCATGGTGCTCGATGTCGTCCTTGCCCAGCGCGTGGCTCACTGAGCCCGTCTGGCACGATCTGTCACGCGCAACCCCTCGAAACGCCAGGCGGCCGAGGGGTTGTTTTCGTTGGAGCACACCTTCGCCACGAAGATCCTAAGGAAGAGACTGATGAGCAAAGGAACGCCGATCAGCCCATCGCTGATGGCTTCGAAGCCGTCCGCGGCCAAGGCCGCGGATCCTGTCGACACCGTCGACTCTGCCTCTGCCGTCCTGGGGCCCAACCGTGTTGTTGAGCCCACAGAGATGACTGGATCTGAAGCAATTGTCCGCTCGCTCGAGGAACTGGGCGTGGACGATGTCTTTGGTCTCCCGGGCGGCGCGATCCTGCCGACCTATGACCCTCTGATGGCTTCGAAGATCAACCACGTGCTGGTGCGCCACGAGCAGGGCGCCGGCCACGCTGCCCAGGGGTACGCGATGGTCACCGGCCGTGTAGGAGTCTGTATCGCGACGTCGGGTCCGGGAGCCACCAATCTGGTGACCGCGATCGCCGACGCCCACATGGACTCCGTTCCCCTCGTCGCCATCACCGGGCAGGTCTCGAGCTCGGTCATCGGCTCGGACGCGTTCCAGGAAGCGGACATCGTGGGCATCACCATGCCGATCACGAAGCACTCCTTCCTCGTGACGAAGGCCGAGGACATCCCGCGCACCCTCGCCGAGGCGTTCCACCTCGCCTCCACCGGGCGCCCCGGGCCCGTCCTCGTCGACGTGACCAAGGACGCCCAGCAGGCCAGGACCATGTTCAGCTGGCCGCCCCGGATCGACCTCCCGGGCTACCGCCCCGTCACCCGCGGGCACAGCAAGCAGGTGCGCGAGGCCGCCCGCCTCATCGCTGCCTCGTCCAAGCCCGTGCTGTACGTCGGCGGCGGCGTCATCAAGGCCCACGCCTCGGCAGAGCTGCTCGCCCTCGCGGAGGCCACCGGCGCTCCCGTCGTCACGACCCTCACCGCCCGTGGGGCCTTCCCGGACTCCCACCGCCAGCACCTGGGCATGCCCGGCATGCACGGCTCGGTCGCCGCGGTCACGGCCCTGCAGCAGGCGGACCTGCTCATCACCCTCGGCGCGCGCTTCGACGACCGCGTCACGGGCGTCCTGAGCACGTTCGCGCCGAACGCGAAGGTGATCCACGCCGACATCGACCCGGCCGAGATCTCCAAGAACCGCACCGCGGACGTCCCCATCGTCGGCTCGGTGAAGGAGATCCTCCCCGAACTCACCGAGGCGGTGGCCGGCCTGTACGCGAAGGACGGCACCCCGGACATCACGGCCTGGTGGTCGTTCCTGGACAGGCTGCGCGACGACTACCCGCTCGGGTGGACCGAGCCCGAGGACGGGCTCCTCTCCCCGCAGCGCGTCATCTCGCGCATCGGCGAGCTCACAGGGCCGGAGGGCGTCTACGTGGCGGGCGTCGGGCAGCACCAGATGTGGGCGGCCCAGTTCATCAAGTACGAGCGCCCCCACGCGTGGCTCAACTCCGCCGGCCTCGGCACGATGGGCTACTCGGTGCCGGCGGCGATGGGCGCCAAGGTCGGCAACCCGGACCGGCCGGTCTGGGCGATCGACGGCGACGGCTGCTTCCAGATGACCAATCAGGAGCTCGCGACCTGCGCGCTGAACAACATCCCGATCAAGGTCGCGGTCATCAACAACTCCTCCCTGGGCATGGTGCGCCAGTGGCAGACGCTCTTCTATGACGGCCGCTACTCGAACACCGACCTGCAGACCGGCGCGGACACCCTGCGCATCCCGGACTTCGTCAAGCTCGGCGAGGCCTACGGGTGCGCCTCCTTCCGCGTGGAGCGCGAGGAGGACATCGACACGGTCATCGCGCAGGCGCTCGAGATCAACGACCGGCCGGTCGTCATCGACTTCGTGGTGAGCCCCAACGCGATGGTCTGGCCCATGGTGCCCTCCGGGGTCAGCAATGACCTGATCCAGGTGGCCCGCAATTCCACCCCCGATTGGGAAGAGGAGGACTGAGCATGTCGCGCCACACCCTGTCCGTTCTGGTCGAGGACAAGCCCGGCGTGCTGACCCGCGTCGCGGGCCTGTTCGCCCGCCGCGCGTTCAACATCCACTCGCTCGCCGTGGGGCCCACCGAGGTCGACGGCATCTCGCGCGTCACCGTGGTGGTCGACGCCGAGGGCGATCTCCTCGAGCAGGTCACCAAGCAGCTGAACAAGCTGGTCAACGTCATCAAGATCGTCGAACTGCTGCCGGAGAACTCGGTCCAGCGCGACCACCTGCTGATCAAGGTGCGGGCAGACGCCGTCACGCGCCTGCAGGTCACCCAGGCCGTGGACCTGTTCCGGGCCTCGATCGTGGACGTCTCGACCGATTCCCTCGTCGTCGAGGCCACCGGGACCTCTGAGAAGATCCAGGCTCTCCTCGCCGTCCTCGAGCCCTTCGGGATCCGCGAGATCGTCCAGTCCGGCACGCTCGCGGTCGGCCGCGGCTCCCGGTCCATGAGCGACCGCGCCCTCCGCGCGAGCTGACCCGCGCCGCGGGCCCGGCGCCCGCGGCCGCCCCACACCTCACAACGCAATCAAGGAGAACCAAGTGACAGAGCTGTACTACGACGACGACGCAGACCTCTCGATCATCCAGGGCCGCAAGGTCGCCGTGATCGGCTACGGCAGCCAGGGCCACGCCCACGCCCTCAACCTCCGTGACTCCGGCGTCGACGTCCGCGTCGGCCTCAAGGAGGGCAGCAAGAGCCGCGCGAAGGCCGAGGAGCAGGGCCTGCGCGTCCTGACCCCGCGCGAGGCCGCGGAGGAGGCCGACGTCGTCGTCATCCTCGCCCCCGACCAGGTCCAGCGCCACCTCTACGCCGACGACATCGCCCCGGCGCTGAAGGAGGGCGACGCCCTCGTCTTCGGCCACGGCTTCAACATCCGCTTCGGCTACATCCAGCCGCCGGCCGGCGTCGACGTCATCCTCGTCGCCCCGAAGGCCCCGGGCCACACCGTGCGCCGCGAATTCGTCGCCGGCCGCGGCATCCCGGACATCATCGCGGTCGAGCAGGACGCCACGGGCAAGGCCTGGGACCTCGCCAAGTCCTACGCCAAGGGCATCGGCGGCACGCGTGCCGGCGTCATCAAGACCACGTTCACCGAGGAGACCGAGACCGACCTCTTCGGCGAGCAGGCGGTGCTCTGCGGCGGCGTCTCGCACCTCGTCCAGGCGGGCTTCGAGACCCTGACGGAGGCCGGCTACCAGCCCGAGATCGCCTACTTCGAGGTGCTCCACGAGCTCAAGCTCATCGTGGACCTCATGTGGGAGGGCGGCATCGCCAAGCAGCGCTGGAGCATCTCCGACACCGCCGAGTACGGCGACTACGTCTCGGGTCCCCGCGTGATCTCCCCCGCCGTGAAGGAGTCCATGAAGGAGGTCCTCGCGGACATCCAGTCGGGCGCCTTCGCCAAGCGCTTCATCGACGACCAGGACAACGGCGCCGCAGAATTCAAGGCCCTGCGCGAGAAGGAGGCCGGGCACCCGATCGAGGCGACCGGCAAGGCCCTGCGGGCCCACTTCTCGTGGCAGCAGCAGGACGCCGACTACACCGAGGGCTCGGCCGCGCGCTGACCACCGGCCCCGCAGCGGCGGGCGAGGCCCTCGCCCGCCGCTGCTCCTCTCTGGGCGCGGCCCCCGGCGCCCAGAGGCCCCACCGTTCCGCCCCGACCTGCCCCACCCCTGCCTGATCTTGAGAGGCCCCCGCCCCGTGACCACCAAGCCTGTCGTCCTCCTCGCCGAAGAACTCTCGCCCGCCACCGTCGCCGCCCTCGGGCCCGACTTCGAGATCCGCTACACCGACGGCGCCGACCGCTCCCAGCTGCTGTCCGCGATCGCGGACGTCGACGCGATCCTCGTCCGCTCGGCCACGCAGCTGGATGCCGAAGCCATCGCCGCCGCGAACAAGCTCAAGGTCATCGCCCGCGCCGGCGTCGGCCTCGACAACGTGGACATCAAGGCGGCCACCCAGGCCGGCGTGATGGTCGTGAACGCCCCGACATCGAACATCGTCTCCGCCGCGGAGCTCACGTGCGGGCACATCCTCTCCCTCGCGCGCAACATCCCGGCCGCGAACACCTCCCTCAAGGGCGGGGCGTGGAAGCGCTCCAAGTACGCCGGCACCGAGCTGCTGGACAAGAAGCTCGGCGTGATCGGCCTCGGCCGCATTGGGGCCCTCGTGGCCGCGCGCATGCAGGCGTTCGAGATGGACGTCCTCGCCTACGACCCGTACGTCACGGCTGCGCGGGCCGCCCAGCTGGGCGTCAAGCTCGTGACCCTGGACGAGCTCCTCGCCCAGAGCGACTTCATCACGATCCACATGCCCAAGACCCCTGAGACGGTCGGCATGCTGGGCAAGGACGCGTTCGCGAAGATGAAGAGCACCGCCTACGTCGTCAACGTCGCCCGCGGCGGCCTCATCGACGAGGAGGCCCTCGCGCAGGCGCTCGAGGACGGCCAGATCGGCGGCGCCGGCATCGACGTGTTCGCCAAGGAGCCCAGCACCGACCTGCCGTTCTTCGGCCACGAGAACGTCGTCGTCACCCCCCACCTCGGGGCCTCGACCGACGAGGCCCAGGAGAAGGCCGGCATCTCGGTCGCCAAAAGCGTCCGCCTCGCCCTCGCCGGCGAGCTCGTGCCGGACGCCGTCAACGTGGCCGGCGGCGTCATCGCCCCCGACGTCCGCCCCGGCATCCCGCTCATCGAGAAGCTCGGCCGCATCTTCACCGCCCTCGCGCACGACTCGGTCACCCAGATCGAGGTGGAGGTGGCCGGCGAGATCGCCAACCTGGACGTCAAGTCGCTCGAGCTCGCGGCCCTCAAGGGCGTCTTCACGGACGTAGTGTCCGAGAAGGTCTCCTACGTCAACGCCCCGGTCCTCGCGGAGCAGCGCGGCGTGGCCGTGCGGCTGCTGACCACCACCGAGGCCGAGGACTACCGCAACGTCCTCACCATCCGCGGCCTGCTCCAGGACGGCACCCAGGTCTCGGTGGCGGGCACGCTCACCGGCCCGAAGCAGGTCCAGAAGCTCGTGGGCATCAACGGCTACGACGTCGAGATCCCGATCTCCGAGCACCTCGTGGTCATGTTCTACTCGGACCGCCCCGGTGTCATCGGCACGATCGGCCACATCCTCGGCATGAACCAGATCAACATCGCCGGCATGCAGGTGGCCCGAGCGGACGTGGCCGGCCAGGCCATGGCCCTCCTCACCGTCGATTCCGCGATCCCCTCCACCGTCCTCGAGACGGTCAAGAGCGAGATCGGCGCGACAGTCCTGCGCGAGGTCGACCTCGAGGACTGACCGCCCTGCCGATGCCGGGCACGCACGACGGCGACCCCCACCGCCCGCGGTGGGGGTCGCCGTCGTCCGTGGTCACTTTGGCCGCGTTGCGCGGTGCTTTGGCGGTCCGCCGTGCGAATCCGGTAATTTCTTAGGGTGAGTCCCGCATCTTCGAAGACGCCCTTCTACATCACTACCGCGATCACGTACCCCAACGGGGCCCCGCACATCGGGCACGCCTACGAGTACATCTCCGCGGACGCCATGGCGCGGTTCAAGCGCCTCGACGGCTTCGACGTCTTCTTCCTCACCGGCACGGACGAGCACGGGCTCAAGATCGCCCAGACCGCCGAGCGGGAGGGCCTCACGCCCCAGCAGTTCGTGGACCGCCAGGCCGACGTGTACCGCGAGGTCCACGAGCTCCTCGGCACGAGCTACGACCGGCTGATCCGAACCACCGACGCGGACCACTACGGCGCCGCGCAGTCCATCTGGAAGCGGATGGCGGACGCCGGGGACATCTACCTCGACAAGTACGAGGGCTGGTACTCGGTGCGCGACGAGGCGTTCTACACCGAGGACGAGACCGAGGTGCGCGACGGCGTGCGGTACTCGAAGGAGACCGACACCGAGGTCACCTGGACGGCCGAGGAGAGCTACTTCTTCCGGCTCTCCGCCTACCAGGACCGGCTCCTGGCGTACTACGAGTCCCACCCGGAGTTCGGCGCGCCGCAGTACCGCTTCAACGAGGTCATCTCCTTCGTCAAGCACGGGCTCGAGGACCTCTCCATCTCGCGCACCTCGTTCGACTGGGGCGTCCCCGTCCCCGATGCGCCGGGCCACGTCATGTACGTGTGGGTCGACGCCCTCACGAACTACCTGACGGGCGTGGGCTACCCGGACGTGCAGTCCGAGCAGTTCCAGCGGTTCTGGCCCGCGGACGTGCACATCATCGGCAAGGACATCTCCCGGTTCCACGCCATCTACTGGCCGGCGTTCCTCATGAGCGCCGGCCTCGAGCTCCCGCGGCGCGTGATGATCCACGGCTTCCTGCAGAACAACGGCGTGAAGATGTCCAAGTCGCTCGGCAACGTCGTGGCGCCCGCGGACATGATCGCCCAGTACGGCCTCGACGCGGTCCGCTACTTCTTCCTCCGGGAGGTGCCCTACGGCGCCGACGGCAGCTACAGCCACGAGGCCATCGTGGGGCGCATGAACGCGGACCTTGCCAACAACCTCGGCAACCTCGCCCAGCGCTCCCTCTCGATGGTCGCCAAGAACCTCGACGGCGTGGTGCCCGAGCCGGGGGAGTTCACCGCCGCGGACCGGGCGGTCCTCGACGCCGCGGCAGCCCTGCTGCCCGCCGTGCGGGCGGCCTTCGACCGGCAGGAGTTCTCCCGCGCCCTCGAGGCGGTCTGGACGGTCCTGGGGGACACGAACGCCTACTTCGCCGAGCAGGCCCCGTGGGTGC
This sequence comes from Sinomonas soli, assembly GCF_054782415.1. Taxonomy (NCBI): domain Bacteria; kingdom Bacillati; phylum Actinomycetota; class Actinomycetes; order Micrococcales; family Micrococcaceae; genus Sinomonas; species Sinomonas soli. The sequence continues at coordinate 247,420 of NZ_BAAGSN010000003.1, forward strand.
TGCGCAAGACCGACGCGGCGCGGATGGCCACGGTCCTGTACGTCACGCTCGAGGTGGTCCGCCAGGTGGGCCTGCTCGTCCAGCCCGTCATGCCGGCCTCCGCGGCCCGGCTGCTCGACGTCCTCGGCCAGCCCGAGGGCGAGGCGCGCCAGTTCGCGGCGCTCGACACCCCGATCGCGCCCGGCACCCAGCTGCCCGCCCCGACGCCGGTCTTCCCCCGCTACGAGGAGCCGGCCGGGGTGTGAGGCCCGACGGCGCCGGGCCGGAGAGCACATGGCGGCGCCGGGGGCGGGATCGGGTGCCGGGCCCACTGGCGGCTGACGCCTGACGCCTGACGCCGGCCGGCCGCCGATTCGCGCGCGGCCCGACGGGGTACGGTCCTGACATGGTGTCGATCGACCCCGCGAGGGGACCGTCAGCGGGCGCGGCCGCCGAATCCGCAGCAGGGGAGGACCTCGAGCAGGAGGCGCGGGCCGCCGGGACCGCCTCCGGGCGCTGGCCCGACCGTGCGCTGGGGCTCGCCCGACGGCTGGGCGACGCCGCCCCATTCCCCGGCGAGGGCCGCACGGGCGAGCTGTGGGACGTGCTGGCCGCCCTCGGGGCCGCCGACCTCTCCGTGGCCCGGGTGGTCGAGCCCCACCTCGACGCCCTCGCCATCCTCCACCAGGCAGGCCTCGGCCGGCCCGAAGCCGGCAGCGTGTGGGGCGTCTTCGCCGCGGAGGGCCCCGGAGCCCGGCTCGAGGCGCGCCGGACGGCCGAGGGCTGGCGCCTGCATGGGACCAAGCCCTGGTGCTCGCTCGCCGGGGCCCTGACCCACGCGGTCGTGACCGCCCACACCGGCCCGGACGCCAGGCGCGCGTTCGCCGTCCGCCTGGGGCACCCCGGGGTGGCGGTCCGCGAGGGCGGCTGGCACGCCCTCGGCCTCCCCGGCATCCCGAGCGGCCCTGTCGACTTCGACGGCGTGCCCGCCGAGCCAGTGGGCGAAGACGGCTGGTACCTCGAGCGGCCCGGCTTCGCCTGGGGCGGGATCGGCGTCGCGGCCGTCTGGCACGGCGGAGCCCTCGGCGTGGCCAGGCGGCTGTGGGCCGCGGCCTCGCAGCGGACCCCCGACCAGATCGCCCTCACACACCTCGGCGCGGCCGACCTCGCGCTGGGGACCGCCCGGGCAGTCCTGGGCGACGCCGCCGCGGCCGTCGACGCGGGCCGTGCCGAAGGTGGCGCGGGCGCGCTCTGGGCGCTGCGCGCGAGGGGGACCGTCGCGGCCGCCGCCGAGGCCGTCCTGACAGTCGCCGACCACGCGCTCGGGCCTGCCCCGCTCGCCTTCGAGGCCGAGCACGCCCAGCGGGTCGCGGACCTGCGGCTCTACCTCCGCCAGCACCATGCCGAACGCGATACCGCGGCCCTGGGCCGGTCGCTGCTCGAGGCGGGGGAGCGGCCGTGGTGACCTTCAGCCACCTCGACGCGGGCACTCCCGAGGCCCTCTGGCGCCGCGACCGCAGCCTGGCGGCCGCGCCGCCGCTGGACCTCGCGGGGCTCCGCACCCTCATCGTCCTCGCCGCCCACCCCGACGACGAGACGCTCGGCGCCGGCGGCCTGATCGCGCACGCGGCCCGGTCGGGCGCCACGGTGCACGTGATCGTCGCGACCGACGGCGAGGCCTCCCACCCCGACTCGCCCACCGTCACCCCGGCCCGGCTCGCCGAGGCCAGGCGGCGCGAGGTCCGCGCCGCGGTCGGGGCCCTCGCGCCGTCGGCCACCCTCGACTGCCTCGGCCTCCCCGACGGCGCCCTCGCCGACCGGGGACCGGACCTCGAGCGGGCGCTGGGAACGGCCGTCCGCGCCGCCCTCGGCGAGGCGGCCCACGGAGGGGACCGGGCCGGCGTCGTGCTCGCGGCACCGTGGCGGCGCGACGCCCACCCGGACCACGACGCCGCCGGAGCGGCGGCCGCGGGGGTGGCGGCGGCTGCCGGCGTCGGGCTGCTGGAGTACCCCGTGTGGATGTGGCACTGGGCCGCGCCCGGGAGCCCGCACGTTCCGTGGGCCGAGGCGAGGCGGCTCGAGCTCGCCCCGGCCGTCAGGGACGCCAAGGAGCGGGCCCTCGCCCTGCACGTCAGCCAGACCGCGCCGCTGTCCGCCCACCCCGGCGACGAGGCCCTGCTCGGCCCCGGCATGCAGGAGCACTTCGAGCGCGGCTTCGAGCTCTACTTCGCCTCACCGCGGCGCGACGCCCGGGCGACCTTCGATGCCGTGCATGCCGCGAGCGCGGACCCCTGGAACTTCACGACGAGCTGGTACGAGCGCCGCAAACGGGCCGTCACCCTCGCAGCCCTGCCGGCCGCGCGGTACCGGCGCGCGCTCGAGGTGGGCTGCTCGATCGGGGTCCTCACCGGCGAGCTCGCGGAGCGCGCCGACGAGGTCGTCGCGACCGACGTCAGCCCGCACGCCCTCGAGCGGGCGGCCGAACGCCTGCCGCACGCCGCCGCGATCAGCTGGGAGCACCGCCGCCTGCCGCAGGAGTGGCCCGACGGCCCCTTCGACCTCATCGTCGCCTCGGAGGTGGGGTACTACTTCGGCCCCGAGGAGCTGGAGGAGTTCGTGCGGCGGTGCCTCGGCAGCCTCACGGACGACGGCGCGCTGGTCGCCTGCCACTGGCTCGGCACCATCGACGGGTGGCAGCTCACCGGCGAGGACGTGCACGCGCGGCTGCGCGCCGAGGCGGACCTCGAGGCGGTGGTGCACCACCGCGAGCGGGACTTCCTGCTGGAGGTCTTCGGGAAGCGGCCCGCCGCGTCCGTCGCGCAGCGCGAGGGCCTCGTATGAGCGGCAGGCATGCGGTCTCGGAGGTCGTCGTGGTCATCCCGGCCAAGGACGAGGAGGAGCTCCTGCCGGGGTGCCTCCGGTCGGTCGCGGCGGCTGTGCGCGAGCTCGCGGCGGCGGCACCCCGCGTCCGTGCGGGGGTGACCGTGGTCCTGGACGGCTGCAGCGACGGATCGGCGGACGTCGTGGCGCGGTGGCCCCAGGTCCGGGCCGTCGAGGGCATGGCCGGGAGCGCCGGCGCGGCGCGGCGGCTCGGCGTGCGGCACGCGCTCGCCCGGGCAGAGGCGCGCAGGGAGCGGGTCTGGATTGCCTCGACCGATGCGGACAGCAGGGTCCCGCGGGACTGGCTCGTAGAGCACGTGGCCCTCGCGGAGTCCGGCGTCGGACTCGTGCTCGGCACCGTCGTGCCCGACCCGGCGGACCTCGATCCGGAACGCCTCGCCGCCTGGTACGCGGCCCACCGGCTCGCCGACGGACACGGCCACGTATTCGGGGCGAACCTCGGTGTGCGGGCGGACGTCTACGGGGCGGCCGGGGGATTCCCAGCACGGGCCTCCGGGGAGGATGAGGCGCTCGTCCTGGCCGCGAAGGCGCTCGGCGTTCGCTGGCGTGCCACCGACGCCTGCCGCGTGGTCACCTCGGGCCGGCTGCGCGGGCGGGTCCGCGGCGGCTTCGCCGACTACCTCGCGGCGGCCCTGCCCACCTAGCCCGATCCGTGGGGACCACCAGCAGGGTGCTGCGGCAGGGTAGTCTCGCACCGGCGCGTGTCCGGATTGCGAGACCGCGTGCCCAGCATGTGGATGGCTTCGCTAGGCTGGCACCATGACGCAGACGCAGCTCGACCTCGCAGTGATCCCCGGAGACGGCATCGGCCCCGAAGTGACGGCCGAGGCGCTCAAGGTCCTCCACCGCGCCCTCGAGGGCACCGGCCTCGAGGTCAAGGAGACGCACTACAGCCTCGGCGCGCAGCACTGGCTCGAGACCGGCGAGACGCTCTCCGACGAGACGCTCGCCGACATCCGCGGCCGCGACGCGATCCTGTTCGGCGCGGTCGGCGCGGCCCCCGGCGACGCCCGCATCCCCTCGGGCATCCTCGAGCGCGAGGTCCTCCTCAAGCTCCGCTTCAGCCTCGACCACTGCGTCAACCTCCGCCCCTCGACCCTCTACGCCGGGGTGCCCAGCCCCCTCGCGGCGCCGGGAACCATCGACTTCGTGGTGGTCCGCGAGGGCACGGAGGGCCCCTACACCGGCAATGGCGGCGCGCTGCGCATCGGCACTCCGCACGAGATCGCCACCGAGGTCTCCGTCAACACCGCCTACGGGGTCGAGCGCGTGGTGCGGGAGGCCTTCCGCCGCGCGACCACGCGCCGCAACAAGGTCACCCTCGTCCACAAGCACAACGTCCTGGTCCACGCGGGCTACCTCTGGAAGCGCACGGTCGAGGCCGTCGCGGCGGAGTTCCCCGGCGTCGAGCACGACTACCTGCACGTCGACGCCGCCACGATCTTCCTCGTCACCGACCCGTCCCGGTTCGACGTCATCGTCACCGACAACCTCTTCGGCGACATCCTCACCGACCTCGCCGGCGCCGTCACCGGCGGCATCGGGCTCGCGGCCTCGGGCAACATCAACCTCGATGGCACGGCGCCGAGCATGTTCGAGCCGGTCCACGGCTCCGCCCCGGACATCGCCGGCCAGCAGAAGGCGGACCCCACGGCGGCGATCCTCTCGGCCGCGCTCCTGCTCGAGAACATCGGCCAGGCCGAGGCCGCGGCGCGCATCCAGTCCGCGGTCCGCGCCGACGTCGAGTCCCGCGCCCAGGCCGGCACCCGCACCACGGCCCAGATCGGCGACGCGATCGCCGCGCGCCTCTGAAGCGCGGCTGAAGCGCGGCCCCTGGACCGCGCGACCAGGACGGACGACGCCGGGTGCCCGGCCGCCGTCGTCCGCCCGACTTCCGGCAAGTACGCAGGCGTAAGCTGGTGGCACTGACAGGCTCCGGGCCCCGGCAGCGACGCCATCCGCCCGATTGATGTGGAGGAATCATGACTCAGAACGCCCTCGGCGTTGAATTCGAACGGCGGCTCTCGGCGACCCCGAAGAGCGCCGAGGAGCGCGCGGCCGTCCTGGCGAACCCGGGCTTCGGCGACCACTTCACGGACCACACGGCGGTCATCGACTGGAAGGTCGATGCCGAGGGCAACGGCGGCTGGCAGAACGCACGGATCGAGCCCTACGGCCCCATCTCCATGGACCCGGCCGCCGCCGTGCTGCACTACGGCCAGGAGATCTTCGAGGGGCTCAAGGCCTACCGGCACGCCGACGGCACCGTCTGGACGTTCCGCCCCGAGGCCAACGCGCGCCGCTTCAACAAGTCCGCCCGCCGCCTGGCCCTGCCCGAGCTCCCCACCGAGGTCTTCCTCGAGTCGCTGCGCCAGCTGGTCTCCGTGGACCGCGACTGGGTCCCCTCCGGCGACGGGGAGTCCCTCTACCTGCGCCCCTTCATGATTGCGACCGAGGCGTTCCTCGGCGTCCGCCCCGCCCGCGAGGTCTCGTACCGGGTGATCGCGTCCCCGGCCGGCAACTACTTCGGCGGCGAGCTCAAGCCCGTCTCCATCTGGCTCTCCGAGAACTACGCCCGGGCCGGGCACGGCGGCACGGGCGAGGCCAAGTGCGGCGGCAACTACGCGGCCTCGCTCGCGGCGCAGCTCGAGGCCGAGGCAAACGGCTGCAAGCAGGTGCTCTTCCTCGACCCGACCAACGACTTCGCGGTCGAGGAGCTCGGCGGGATGAACATCTTCTTCGTCTTCAAGGACGGCACCCTCGTCACCCCCGCGCTCAACGGCAACATCCTCCACGGGGTCACCCGCGACTCCGTGCTCCAGCTTGCGGCGGACCGGGGCCTCACTGTCGAGGAGCGCAAGATCACGATCGACGAGTGGCGCCGGGCCGTCGCGGACGGGACCCTCGCCGAGGTGTTCGCGTGCGGGACCGCCGCGGTCATCACGCCGATCGGCGAGCTCAAGACGACCGGCGGCTCGCTCGTCACCCCCGAGGCTGGCCCTGACTCCGTGGCCATGGGCATCCGCGAGCAGCTGCTCGGCATCCAGACCGGCAAGGTCGAGGACCTGCACGGCTGGCTGACCCAGCTGGCCTGAGCCTCCCGGCCCCACCCGGGCTCGGTGGCGCACGACGGCGCGTCCCCGCTTCGGCGGGGGCGCGCCGTCCGTCGTGGGGGAGTGCAGCCGCCCGTGCCCCGGCGGGCCCCGGGCGCTCCTCAGCGGTCGGCGAGGGCCACTGTGGCGCCGGCGGCCGCGGCGACCAGGCCCGCGTCGTGCGAGGCCATGACGATCGCCGTGCCGGAGTCGCGCCGGCGCGCGAGGAGGGGGCCGAGCGCGAGCCTCCGCTCGGCGTCGAGCCTCTGCTCGGGCTCGTCCAGGACGAGCAGCGAGGCCGGCCGGACGAGGGCGAACGTGATGCCGGCGGCCTGGCGCTCCCCGGAGGAGAGCTCCGCGGGGAAGCGGTGCAGGATCCCGGTCAGGCGCAGCGCCTCGAGCACCGGGGCGAACCGGCCGGTGGCCGCCTCCCCGCCCCAGCTGAAGGTCAGGAGCGCCAGGTGCTCCTCGATCGTGAGGTCCTCGTAGAACGGCGGGGCGCCGAGGGCGGACCCGATGTGGGTGCGCTGCCGCCGCGCGAGCGGGCCGCCGTAGGTCAGGGTGCCCGTGGTGGGCGTGTCGCGGCCGAGGATGAGGCGCAGGAGGGTGGTCTTGCCGGAGCCGTCGGGACCGGTCACGGCCACGCACTCGCCAGCCCCCACGGAGAAGCTGACGGGTCCCAGGAGCGGCTCGCCGGCGACCTCCTTCCCGACGGAATCGGCGATCAGGAGGGGTACGTCAGTCGGGGTCGCCACCCGTCCGACTCTAGGGGAGCGGGCGCTGGGCGCCCAAGACGGCCCTCCTGCCGGCCGGGTCCCGGCGCGGTGCAGGCCCGGTCCCCGCACCGACGGGCGGCCCGGGCCGCCGCGGTAGGGTAAGGCCCATGCGCATTGCCCGTTGTGTCAGCATCTCGGCCGCGGACGCGGCCCCCTTCTACGGTGTGGTCCAGGGAGAGCCCGGCCACGAGACGGTCGCCGCCATCAAGGGCGATCCGTTCTTCAACGGCGTCGAGCCCACGGGCGAGACGCACCCGCTCGAGGACGTCCGCCTCTTGGCGCCCATCATCCCCCGGAGCAAGGTGGTCGGGATCGGGCGCAACTACGCCGACCACGCGAAGGAGATGGGCAACGACCTGCCGACCGAGCCGTCGATGTTCCTCGTCGCCAACACGGCCGTGGTGGGCCCCGGCGATCCCGTCGTGCTGCCCGAATGGAGCGAGGAGGTCTCCTACGAGGGCGAGCTCTGCGTGGTGATCGGCCGGATCTGCAAGGACGTGCCCGCGGAGAAGGCCGCGGACGTCATCTTCGGGTACACGGTGGGCAACGACTTCACCGCCCGGGACAAGCAGCGCACCGACCTCCAGTGGGCGCGCGCCAAGTCCTTCGACACCTCCAAGCCGCTCGGGCCGTGGATCGAGACGGACCTCGACGTCGAGGACCTCCGCCTCACCACCACCGTCAACGGCCAGACCAAGCAGGACGGCAGCACCGCGGACATGGTGTTCGGCGTCAACGAGCTCGTCGCCGCGGTGTCCGCCGCGTTCACCCTCCTTCCCGGCGACGTCATCATGACGGGGACGCCGGCCGGCGTCGGCCTCGTGCGCGACGGCGACCGGGTCGAGGTCGAGATCGAGGGCCTGGGCGCGCTCGCCAACCCCGTGGTGCGGCGGTAGCGGGGCGCTCCTCAGGAGGCGGCTTCCGGACGCCTCTAGAATGGGGAGCACTATGACTTCCTCGCCCGCAGAGCCCCTGCTCGATCCCGCCTCGATCCCGTCCGTCATGCCCCACACCCCGGTGCGCGTGCGCTTCTGCCCGTCTCCCACGGGCACCCCGCACGTGGGCATGGTCCGCACCGCCCTGTTCAACTGGGCGTATGCGCGCCACACGGGCGGCACGTTCGTGTTCCGCATCGAGGACACCGACGCGCAGCGCGACACGGAGGAGAGCTACCAGCAGATCGTCGAGGCCCTGCGCTGGCTCGGCCTCACCTGGGACGAGGGCATCGACGTGGGCGGCCCGCACGAGCCCTACCGCCAGTCCCATCGCCTCGACCTCTACAAGGGCGTCGCGGCCAAGCTCAAGGACGCCGGGTTCCTCTACGAGTCGTTCTCGACCCCGGACGAGATCGAGGCCCGCCACCGCGCCGCGGGCCGCGACCCCAAGCTCGGCTACGACAACTCGGACCGCGACCTCACCGACGAGCAGAAGGCTGCCTTCCGCGCCGACGGCCGCGAGCCCGTTCTGCGCTTCCGCATGCCGGACGAGGACGTGGTCTTCGACGACCTCATCCGCGGCGAGATCCGCTTCAAGGCCGGCTCGGTGCCGGACTTCGTGGTGGTCCGCGCCGACGGCTCGCCGCTGTACACGCTCGTGAACCCGGTGGACGACGCGCTCATGGGCATCACCCACGTGCTCCGCGGCGAGGACCTCCTCTCCTCGACCCCCCGCCAGGTGGCCCTCTACCACGCACTGCACGCCGTGGGCGTCGCGAGCTACATGCCGCTCTTCGGCCACCTGCCGTACGTCATGGGGGAGGGCAACAAGAAGCTCTCCAAGCGCGATCCGCAGTCGAACCTCTTCCACCACCGGGACCGCGGCTTCATCCCCGAGGGCCTGCTGAACTACCTCGCGCTCCTGGGCTGGTCGCTGTCCGCCGACGAGGACATCTTCACGGTGGACCAGCTCGTGCAGCACTTCGACATCGCCGACGTGCTGCCCAACCCGGCCCGGTTCGACCAGAAGAAGGCCGAGGCCATCAACGGCACCCACGTGCGCATGCTCGAGCCGGCGGACTTCCGCGACCGCCTCGTGCCCTACCTCCACGCCGCCGGCCTCGTGGGGGAGACGCTCACCGCGCGCCAGGAGGAGATCCTCACCGAGGCGGCCCCCCTGGTCCAGGAGCGCATCGCCCTCCTCGGCGAGGCGCCGGAGATGCTCGGTTTCCTCTTCACGGAGGACTCGGACATCACGATCGCCGACGACGCGCTCAAGGGGATGCCGGCGAACCTCGCCGAGGTCCTCGACGCCGCCCTGGCCGCCCTCGAGCCGCTGGCCGACTGGACGGCCGAGGCCATCCAGGACGCCCTCCGTGCCGCCCTCGTCGACGGGCTCGGCATCAAGCCCCGCCTCGCCTTCGGCCCGGTCCGCACGGCCATCTCCGGCCGCCGCATCTCCCCGCCCCTGTTCGAGTCGATGGTCATCCTCGGCAAGGAGTCCTCCCTCGCGCGCATCAAGGCCTTCCGTGGCTGAGCTCACAGCCGCTGTGCCTGCCCAGGAGGAGGCGACGCACGACGGCGGGTCCGCACCCGCCGTCGTGCGTCGCCTTCCGGCGGACCGCGCCGCGCTCGTGAAGGGGGTCCTGCTCGACATCGACGAGACGCTCGTGGACCTCGAGGGCGCCATGGACCGCGCGCTGCGCGAGGTGAGCGCCCGTCTGCTGCCGGGCCTCGACGAGGCGGAGTGGACCACGTTCTGCCGGATCTTCACCCGCGGTTCGGACGACATCTACGAGCGGTACATGGCGCGCGAGATCACGTTCGCGCAGCAGCGCGTGCTGCGGGCCGAGCGCTGCCTCGCGCACTTCGGGCGGGCCTTCGCCTCGGACGCAGAATCGGCGGGGTGGCTCGCGGCGTACGAGGCGGCCCAGCCCACCTATGTCCGCGCGTTCGACGACGTCGTGCCGCTCCTGGACGCGCTCGACGCTGCCGGGATCGCCTACGGGGCCGTGAGCAACAACGTCCACGACTACCAGCGCGCCAAGCTCGACACGGCCGGGCTCCAGCGCATCGGCATCCTCGTGGGGATCGACGCCGTGGGGGCGGCCAAGCCGGATCCCGCGATCTTCCACGAGGGCCTGCGCCAGCTGGGGACCGCGGCGCACGAGACTGTGTACATCGGCGACAACCCCGCACACGACGTGATCGGCGCCGCCGGGGCCGGCCTGCGGGGCATCTGGCTCAACCGGCGGTCCGCCATCCTGGACGCCGACGTGGCCCCCTCCGTGCCCGATCAGGTCACCGGACTCGAGCAGATCCCGGCGCTCCTCGGCCTCGCCTGACCCGCCGGGGGAGGGCCGGGAAGCGGCCGGCCCGCCGATTTGTGGCGCACGGGAGCTTCGGGTAAAGTAATTACTCGTGCTGAGGGGCACGGAGCGCAGCGGAGAGATCCGGTGGGCACGGCCCGGACAGTGCGGTGGGATATGGTGTAATTGGCAACACTACGGTTTCTGGTACCGTCATTCTAGGTTCGAGTCCTGGTATCCCAGCTCCGGATGTTCTGCCCTCGGGCAGCACGGAAGGATCGCTCACTTCTGAGCACGGTAAAGTACCACGGCCCCATCGTATAGCGGCCTAGTACGCCGCCCTCTCACGGCGGTAACGCGGGTTCGAATCCCGCTGGGGTCACTGAAGGACCGGCAGCAGCCGTCCTTCGAACAGCGCCATCCGCTGCGGATGGCCGGAGTGCACGCCTCGTCGGCGTGTGCAGTGCGAGGCCCCATCGTATAGCGGCCTAGTACGCCGCCCTCTCACGGCGGTAACGCGGGTTCGAATCCCGCTGGGGTCACCTCATGGAGGGCCCGGTCTTCGGACCGGGCCCTTTCTGCATGTGCCCCCGCGTTCCCCCTCCGCGGGCATCAGCCGAAGGCGGCCCGGACCTTCTCGAGGGTGCGGAGGTTCCGCGTCGTCGTGGTGGCCTTGAAGACCGGCTTGGCCGTCGCCTTCGACAGCGGCGCATCCAGGGTCGCACCCTTGGGGCAGCGCCACGCGAGGGCCACGGGGCTGAGGCGGAGGTGGGCGCCGCCGTCCTGCGCCCCCTCGGATCCGCCCCCCTCCAGGAGGGCCACGAGCCGGTCGAGTGCCGCGGGATCCGAGGACAGCGTCACGTACGCGTGGACCTGGGGATCGTCCGGCGGGTACGGGCACGAGCGGACGAGGGCCTCGACGTCCCGGCGCGGGAGCACGACCACCCACGCGTCGTACCCGAACGAGGCACGCAGGGCCTCCTCGACCCGGGCCTTGAGGGTGGCCCCGTCGAGGTCGGTCGACAGCACGGCGTTCCCGCTCGCCAGCAGCGTCTTCACGCCGCTCACGGGCAGCGCGCCGAGGGCCTCGCGCAGCGCAGCCATCCTGATGGTGATGCCGCCGACGTTCACGCCGCGCAGGAATACTGCGAATTCGGCCACAGCCCCTCCGCCCGCTTCAGTGGCTGGAGCCGGCCCGGCTAGTCGTTGCCCTTGCGCAGGGCCTCGGTCAGCAGCCGTCCGGCGTTGCAGATGACCTCAGCATGCTGGCGGCCCGGCTGGCGGGTCAAGCGCTCGATCGGGCCGGAGATGGACACCGCGGCGATCACCCGGCCGGAGGGCCCGCGCACCGGGGCGGAGACCGAGGCGACCCCCGGCTCGCGTTCGCCGAGCGACTGGGCCCAGCCCCGGCGTCGGACGCCGGCGAGCACAGTGGGGGTGAACCGCGCATTGTGGAGCCCCTCGAGGAGCCGGTCGTGGTCCTCCCAGGCAACGAGGATCTGGGCCGCGGAGCCGGCCTTCATGCTCAGCTGGGTGCCCACGGGGATCGTGTCGCGCAGCCCCACGGGACGCTCGGCGGACGCCACGCACACGCGCCAGTCACCCTGGCGGCGGAAGATCTGGGCGCTCTCCCCGGTCGCGTCGCGCAGCTGCATGAGGATGGGCCCGGCGGCCGCGATGAGCCGGTCTTCCCCGGCTGCGGAGGCGAGCTCGACGAGGCGGGACCCGAGGACGAACCGGCCCTGCATGTCCCGGGCCACGAGGCGGTGGTGCACGAGCGCGAGGGCGAGGCGGTGGACCGTGGGACGGGCCAGGCCCGTGGCTGCCACCAGTTGGGCGAGCGTCGTGGGGCCCGCCTCCAGCGCATCGAGTACGAGGGCGGCCTTGTCGATCACGCCGACACCACTAGTATTGTCCATAGGTTGATATTGGCGTCTCAATATCTGAGATGCAAGTCGGCGGGGTGGCCAGCGTGGCCGGCTCGCTGGTCCACTGGATACAAGGCAGCCAGAAGACTGGCCGGGCGAGCGCCGGCCTGATCGGCACTCGACGATCAGGACCGGATGATCACCACCGGCCCGATCAGCACTGGCACGAGGCGGAGGGAGCAGGCCGTGGGACGCACACTGGCCGAGAAGGTCTGGGACGCGCACGTGGTGCGCAGGGGCGAGGACGGGCAGCCCGATCTGCTCTACATCGACCTCCACCTCGTGCACGAGGTCACCTCCCCGCAGGCATTCGAGGGCCTCCGCCTCGCTGGGCGGCGGCTCCGGCGCCCGGACCTGACGATCGCGACCGAGGACCACAACACGCCCACGATCGACATCGACAAGCCGATCGCGGACCCGACCAGCCGCACGCAGATCGAGACGCTGCGGGCCAACTGCGCCGAGTTCGGGGTGCGCCTGCACTCGCTCGGCGACAGGGAGCAGGGCATCGTGCACGTCGTCGGGCCCCAGCTCGGGCTCACCCAGCCGGGCCTGACGATCGTCTGCGGCGACTCGCACACGTCCACCCACGGCGCGTTCGGCGCCCTCGCCATGGGCATCGGCACCTCCGAGGTCGAGCATGTCATGGCGACCCAGACGCTGCCGCTGAAGCCGTTCAAGACGATGGCCATCACCGTGGAGGGCGCGCTCAAGCCGGGTGTGAGCAGCAAGGACATCATCCTCGCCGTCATCGCCAAGATCGGCACCGGCGGGGGCCAGGGGTACGTCCTCGAGTACCGGGGGTCGGCCATCCGGGCCCTGTCCATGGAAGCCCGCATGACGATCTGCAACATGTCGATCGAGGCCGGCGCGCGCGCCGGGATGGTTGCCCCGGACGAGACCACCTACGCCTTCATGAAGGGCCGTCCCCACGCCCCGCAGGGCGCAGACTGGGACGCGGCGGTCGAGTACTGGGACACCCTCCGCACCGACGACGACGCCGTGTTCGACGCCGAGGTCTTCCTCGACGCCGACGAGCTCGAGCCGTTCGTCACCTGGGGCACCAACCCCGGCCAGGGCGTGTCCCTCTCGCAGTCCGTCCCCGACCCGGACCAGATGGCGGACGAGAACGCCAAGGCCAACGCCCGCCGCGCCCTCGACTACATGGGGCTCGCCGCGGGCACGCCCATGAAGGACATCCGCGTCGACACCGTGTTCCTCGGCTCCTGCACGAACTCGCGCCTCGAGGACCTGCGCGCGGCCGCGGAGATCGTCCGGGGCCGCACCAAGGACCCGAACGTGCGGATGATGGTGGTCCCCGGCTCGGCACGGGTGCGCCTCGAAGCCGAGGCCGAGGGCCTGGACAAGGTCTTCACCGAGTTCGGGGCCGAGTGGCGGTTCGCCGGGTGCTCGATGTGCCTGGGCATGAACCCGGACCAGCTCCAGCCGGGGGAGCGGTGCGCGTCCACCTCGAACCGCAACTTCGAGGGCCGCCAGGGCAAGGGCGGCCGCACCCACCTTGTCTCGCCCGTCGTCGCGGCGGCCACGGCGGTCCGCGGGACCCTCTCGTCGCCGTCGGACCTCGACCCCGTCCCCGCGGACACCGCCGCCGGCGCGGCAGCCTAAGGAAGGACCCAGCCATGGAGAAGTTCACCACCCACACCGGCATCGGCGTGCCGCTGCGCCAGTCCAACGTGGACACCGACCAGATCATCCCCGCGGTGTTCCTCAAGCGCATCACCCGCACCGGGTTCGAGGACGCCCTCTTCGCCTCGTGGCGCAAGGACGAGTCCTTCATCCTCAACCAGGAGCCGTTCAGCCAGGGCTCGGTCCTCGTGGCGGGCCCCGACTTCGGCACCGGCTCTTCCCGCGAGCACGCCGTGTGGGCCCTCAAGGACTACGGCTTCAAGGCGGTCCTCTCGTCCCGGTTCGCGGACATCTTCCGCGGCAACTCCGGCAAGCAGGGGCTCCTCGCCGCCGTCGTGGCCCAGGACGACATCGAGCTCATCTGGAAAGAGCTCGAGAACCACCCCGGCACGCAGGTCACGGTCGACCTCTCCTCCAAGACCGTCACGTGCGCGAACATCGTCGCCCCGTTCGAGATCGACGACTACACGCGCTGGCGGCTGCTCGAGGGCCTCGACGACATCGGCCTGACCCTGCAGCACGAGGACGCCATCACGGCCTACGAGGCCTCGCGCGCTTCTTTCAAGCCCACCACCCTGCCAGCGCGCGCCTGAGCGGGCCGACGCGCCGAGGAGCTCGCCCCGGGGTTTTCACTGCCCCGGGCGCGAGCTTCTATGCTTAGCAGGGTCTCCGCACGGGCGGGGCCGCAGCAGGGCTATGGGGGCCAGTGAGGAAAAGGTGCGCATGAGCAGTGTTCTGACCATCCGGGGCGGCATCCCCCTTTCGGGCAAGGTGACGGTCCGGGGCGCGAAGAACCTCGTTCCCAAGGCCATGGTCGCGGCGCTGCTCGGCAACGAGCCGTCCAGGCTGCGCAACGTGCCGGAGATCCAGGACGTGGACATCGTCACGAGCCTGCTCCAGCTGCACGGCGTCGCGGTCGAGCGGGACGCGACCACCGGCGACCTGACGCTGGACCCCACCAACGCGAAGACCGCCAAGGTCGCGGACATCGACGCCCACGCCGGCGACTCCCGCATCCCGATCCTGCTCTGCGGGCCGCTGATCCACTCGATCGGCGAGGCGTTCATCCCCGACCTCGGCGGCTGCCGGATCGGCGACCGCCCCATCGACTACCATCTCGACGTGCTGCGGCAGTTCGGCGCCGTCGTGGACAAGCGCCCCGGCGGCATCAGCATCTCCGCGCCGCGCGGGCTCAGGGGCGCGAAGATCACGCTCCCGTACCCGAGTGTGGGTGCCACGGAGCAGGTGCTCCTCACCGCGACGCGGGCCGAGGGCGTCACCGAGCTCAAGGGCGCGGCGATCGAGCCCGAGATCATGGACCTCGTCGCGGTGCTGCAGAAGATGGGGGCGATCATCGCCGTCCTCAACGACCGCACCATCCGCATCGAGGGCGTGCGCGAGCTCGGCGGCTACACGCACCGAGCCCTCTCGGACCGCAACGAGGCCGCGTCCTGGGCCTCGGCGGCCCTCGCGACCCACGGCGACATCTTCGTCGAGGGCGCGAGCCAGCGCGACATGATGACCTTCCTCAACGTCTACCGCAAGCTCGGCGGCGGCCTGTCGATCGAGGACGAGGGCATCCGGTTCTTCCACCCGGGCGGGAAGCTCTCGCCGCTCGTGCTCGAGACAGACGTCCACCCCGGCTTCATGACCGACTGGCAGCAGCCCCTGGTCGTCGCCCTGACCCAGGCCGAGGGCGTGTCGATCGTGCATGAGACCGTGTACGAGAACCGCTTCGGCTTCACAGAGGCCCTGGGCCGCATGGGCGCGACCATCCAGCTGCACCGCGAGTGCCTGGGCAGCGTGCCGTGCCGCTTCGGCCAGCGGAACTTCCTGCACTCGGCCGTCATCTCGGGCGCCACACCGCTGCACGGGGCCGACTTCGACGTTCCGGACCTCCGTGGCGGCTTCAGCCACCTCATCGCCGCCCTCGCGGCCGACGGCGTCTCCCGCGCCACCGGGGTCGGCGTCATCCGCCGCGGCTACGAGTACTTCACCGAGAAGCTCGGCGCACTGGGCGCCGACTTCGACCTCGAGGAGGGCCAGTGAGCCGCGCGCCGAAGACGGCCCTGAGGGAGAGCACCGGCGAGAGGGTCGCGTTCGCGATCGCCGGCGCCGTGGTCCGGCCCCTCCTGAACGTGCTGATGCGCAAGGAGTGGCGCGGCACGGAGAAGCTCGCGGGGTTCCCCGGGCGTGGGGGCTTCATCGCGTGCGTGAACCACTGCACCGAGATCGACCCCCTCACGGTGGGCCACATGCTCTACAACCAGGGACGCCCGCCGCACTTCCTGGCCAAGGCCGGCCTGTTCAAGCCGCCGGTGCTGGGCCAGATCATGCGGGGCACCAAGCAGATCCCCGTCGACCGCGGCGGCACCGGCGCCGGCACCTCCCTCGAGGTGGCCCGCGAGGTCATCGACGAGGGCGGGGCGATCATCGTCTACCCCGAGGGCACCCTCACCCGCGACCCCGGGCTCTGGCCCATGAAGGGCCACACGGGCGCCGCCCGGCTGGCCCTCAAGACCGGTGCTCCCGTGGTCCCGATCGCCCACTGGGGCGACCACGAGCTGTTCCCGCGCTACGCCAAACGGCTCTACCCCTTCCCCCGCAAGAAGGCGGTGGTCCTCGTCGGGGATCCGGTGGACCTGTCCGACCTCATCGGCCGTCCGCTGGACAAGACGACCCTCGTCGAGGCCACCGAGCGGATCATGGACGCGATCACGGGGCTGCTGGCCCAGCTGCGCGGCGAGCAGCCCCCGGCGGAGCGGTGGGACCCGGCCCAGCACCAGCAGTCACTCCACGGGCGCGACGTCGAGCGCGGCGGGGCCTGAGGGTGGCCGCTGATCATCAGGCCCGCGGGCCGCTCGCGCGCATCGCCGTCATGGGCGCCGGGAGCTGGGGGACCACGTTCGCCAAGGTCCTGGGCGACGCCGCGGCGAACCACGGCAGCCCGCGGTCGATCCGGCTCTGGGGCCGCAGCCCCGAAGTGGTCGCCGACGTGGCCCGGCACCGCAACGCCCGCTACCTCGGCGACATCGAGCTGCCTGCCGCCATCACGGCCACCCTCGACCCGTCCGAGGCGCTCGAGGGCGCGCAGCTCGTGGTCCTCGCGGTCCCCGCGCAGTCCCTGCGCGCCCAGCTCGCGGCGTGGAGCGCGCACGTGCCGCGCGACGCCGTCGTGCTCTCCCTCATGAAGGGGCTCGAACTCGGGACGGACAAGCGGATGAGCGAGGTCATCGCCGAGGTCACCTCGCTTCCCCCCGAGCAGATCGCCGTGCTCTCCGGCCCCAACCTCGCCATGGAGATCGCCCGGTCACAGCCCACCGGCGCCGTCGTCGCGTGCACCGACCACGCCACCGCCCAGTGGATCGCCGAGTCCTGCACGGCGCCGTACTTCCGCCCCTACATGAGCACCGACGTGACCGGCGTGGAGATCGGCGGCATCGTCAAGAACGTGATCGCCCTCGCCGTCGGCATCTGCGAGGGCAAGGAGATGGGCGACAACACGAAGGCCACCGTCATCACCCGGGGCCTGGCCGAGACCACACGGCTCGCCGTGGCGCTCGGGGCGGACCTCACCACCATGTCCGGGCTCGCCGGGCTCGGCGACCTCGTGGCCACCTGTTCGTCCAAGCTCTCGCGCAACCACACCGCGGGGCGGCTCCTGGGGCAGGGCCTCGACACCGAGGCCGTGGGCGCCCGCATGACCCAGGTCGCCGAGGGGATCAAGTCGGCCCCGGCGGTCCTGGAGCTCGCGCAGCGCCATGGGGTGGACATGCCCATCACCGCCGGGGTCGTGGCCGTCCTGCGGGGCGAGCTGCCGGTGGAGAAGCTCGAACCGCTGCTGCTGGCGCGGCAGCTCAAGTCAGAAGGCGACTAAGCGTGACAGAGACCAGCAAGACCCGCGTTGCCCTCCTCTTCGGCGGCCGCTCGAGCGAGCATGCCGTGAGCTGTGTGACCGCCGCGGGCGTCATGGGCGCCATTGACACCGACAAGTACGAGGTGGTGCCCGTCGGCATCACCCGGGCCGGACAGTGGGTCCTCTCCCAGAGCGACTGGCACCAGTGGGCGCTCGATGCGGGCACGCCGCCCGAGGTCGAGGCCAGCGGGGCCACCGTCCGGCTCGCCGAGAACGACGGCGCGGCCAGGCTCGTGGTGAACGAGCCCGGCCAGGTGCCGCGCGAGCTCGGCGACGTGGACGTCGTCTTCCCGCTCCTGCACGGCGCCTTCGGCGAGGACGGCACGATCCAGGGCCTCCTCGAGCTCGCCGACGTCCGGTACGTGGGCGCCGGCGTCCTCGCCTCCGCCGTCGGGATGGACAAGCACTTCATGAAGGTCGCCTTCGCGGCGGCGGGCCTCGCCGTCGGCCCCTACACCACGGTGACCGACAAGCAGTGGCGCCGGGACCCGGAGGGGGTGCGCGACGCCGTCGACCGCCTGGGCTACCCCGTCTTCGTCAAGCCGTGCCGGGCCGGCTCCTCCGTGGGCATCTCCAAGGTGGACCGCCCGGAGGATCTCGACGCTGCGATCGCCGAGGCGCGCCGGCACGACCTGCGCCTCGTGATCGAGGCCGCGATCGCGGGCCGCGAAATCGAGTGCGGGGTGCTCGAGGGCCGCGGCTGCGAGGCGCCCCGCACGTCGCTCCCGGGAGAGATCGTGGTCCAGGGCGGCGCGCACACGTTCTACGACTTCGCCGCGAAGTACGTCGAGAACGATGCGGCGTCGCTCTCGTGCCCGGCCGACCTGCCGCCGGAGGCGATCGAGCGGGTCCGCGGGCTCGCCGCGACCGCGTTCGACGCCGTCTCCGCCGAGGGGCTCAGCCGGGTCGACTTCTTCTACACGCCCGAGGGCGAGTTCGTCATCAACGAGATCAACACCATGCCCGGGTTCACGCCGATCAGCATGTATCCGGCGATGTGGGCCGCGACCGGCCTGGGCTACCGGGAGCTGATCGACGAGCTCATCCAGCTCGCCCTCGACCGCCCCACCGGCCTGCGGTAGCGGGCGAGCGGGCTCAGCCGTTCGCCGGCAGCGTGGCCAGGTCCTCCTGGCCCACGCAGTGGCGGGTGGCCGGGATCTTCGCCACGGCCGGGGAGAGGCTGGCCAGGACGGTCGCGGAGCTCGCCCGGGCCGTGTCCAGCAGCAGCTCCGTGGCGGGCTGGCGCCCGAACGTGGTGAGCGTGTAAGTCCCCCCGTCGCCCGGCCCGGGCGCGCTCCCGCTCGCGGCAGGCGACGGCGCTCCCGCACTCGCGGCGGGCGACGGCGTGCCGGCACTCGCGGCCGAGTCCTGCCTGATCACCCAGTCGACGCCGTTGACGCTCACACACCGGTCCGTGGTCGGGCCCGGCGAGGGGACGCCGCAGCGGAGCACGACGGCGGCCGGGTCGCCCCACGCCGCCGTGGCCTGGCTCGTGGTGGTGCGCAGCTTGGCGTCGCCGATCGTGTCCGGGAGGGCGAGCATGAGCGGTGCGCACGCGGGATCGGCCGCGTCCGCGGCGGGCTGCACGGAGACCGGGGCGGAGCATCCGGCCAGCGCGGCGACGAGGCCCAGGAGGGCCACCGGGACGCCGTACCGGGCTGCGCGGGCGTGGCTTCGTGCGGACATGCTTCTCCATCCGGGGGGCCGAGGGGGTGCCTCCAGACTACCGCCGCCGACGGGGCCGCCTGCGCCGATAGGCTGGGACCGTGACGGATTCCCAGCGTCTGGCGGCGCGTGTGCGCGAGGTGAGCGAGCGTGAGCTGCTCGAGCGGATCTTCCCGCGGCTGGCGGTGCTCGGATCGCCGATCCTCGGCCCGGGCGACGACGCCGCGGTGCTCGCGGCCCCGGACGGGCGGGTCGTGGTGAGCACGGACACCCAGACCGAGGGACAGGACTTCCGGCTCGCCTGGCCCGACGGGTACCGCACCACCGGCGCGGACGTGGGCTGGAAGGCCGCGGCGCAGAACCTCAGCGACATCAACGCCATGGGAGCGGTCGCGACCGGCATGGTGGTGAGCCTGACCCTTCCCGCCGAGACGGAGGTGGCCTGGGTGGAGGGCCTCGCGGACGGCCTCGTCGAGGCCATCACCGGGCTGGGGGCCCGCGGCTGCACGGTGGCCGGAGGCGACCTCGGCCTCGGCGGCGAGCTGTCGGTGACCGTCACGGTCCTCGGCAGCCTCGAGGGCCGCGCGCCCGTGCTCCGCTCGGGGGGGCGGCCCGGGGACGTCGTGGCCGTGGCGGGACGGCTCGGCACCGCCGCCGCCGGACTCGCCCTGCTCGAGCACGGCCCCCGGTACGCCGAGCTCGGCGAGGAGGCGCGCGGCGTCATCCGTTCCTTCTGCCGCCCGCGACCGCCCCTCGCGGCCGGACCCGCCGCGGCGCGCGCCGGCGCCACCGCTCTCATGGACCTCTCCGACGGCCTGCTCAAGGACGGGGACCGCCTGGGGCGGGCGAGCGGCGTCGTGCTCGACCTCGACGCCGCCGTGCTCGCCGCCCACGCCGCGCTCCTGGCCGGACCCGCGGCGGCCGTCGGGGCTGATCCCCTCCGCTGGGTCGTGGGCGGGGGAGAGGACCACGGCCTCCTCGCGACGTTCCCGCCGTCCTCACAGCTGCCTGAGGGATTCACTGCGATAGGCTCGGTGGTGCCTCCGGCCGGCGGGCCGGGTGGGGTGGCCATCGGCGGGCGCCCCGCGGAACCGAGCGGATGGGACCACTTTGCACGCTAAGATCGCCTCGAACGCCGCTGCGATGCGGCGGTGGCTCGCCGACGCGGAGACCGCGCTCGCCAACCACAGCGACCGGCTCAACGCGATCAACATCTTCCCCGTGGCCGACGGCGACACCGGCACGAACCTGTACCACACCGTCCGCGCCGCCTCCACGACCGCGGCGGCGACCGAGGGCACGGACCTCGGCCTGCTCCTGGGCTCCGCGGGCCAGGCCGCCATGGAGGAGGCCTGGGGAAACTCGGGCACCCTCTTCGCCGTCTTCCTCGACGCCTTCGCCGCCTCGCTCGCGGGCCACACGAGGCTCAGTGCGCCCCTCCTGGCGCGCGCCCTGCACCGCGCCCAGATCCGCGCGTGGTCCGCGCTGAGCGAGCCGGTCGGCGGGACGATGCTCAGTGTCCTCGAGGCCGCGGCCGGCGGGGCCGCCGCCGCTGTCGGAGCCGAGGCCCATGAGGACAGCAACCTCGCCCTCGCGGCGGCGCTCGACGGCGCGGTCGAGGCGGCGCTCGGCGCCGTGGTCGAGACCGAGGCCCAGCTGGGCGTCCTGACCAATGCCCGCGTCGTCGATGCCGGGGGAGTGGGCCTGCTCCTCGTCCTCGCCGCGCTGCGCACCACCGTCCTGGGGGAGGGCATCCCGGAGGACACCCTCGAGACGCTCCACGGCTTCCGGGTCCAGGACCCCCACATCCACGGCACCCAGCCCGAGGCGGTCGGCGTCGAGATCATGTGCACGATCCAGCTCAGCCCGCTCGACGCCGCCGTCCTGCGCCAGCGGCTGGACGAGATCGGCGAGTCGGTGATCATGAGCCCCGTCGGCGCGTTCGACGACGAGGCGGGCCTGTGCCGCTGGCGGGTGCACGTCCACGTGGCAGACCCCGAGGCCGCCGTGGGCCTCATCCGCGAGATCGGCGAGCCCGAGCGCGTCGCGTTCACGGAGCTCCGCTCACAGGGCCCCGGCACCGGGGCGGAGGACCCGGCCGGCCAGGTCGCCGAGGACAGCCGGCGTGGCCACTGAGCGCGGCCGGGACCTCACCCGGCTCGTCGGGGGCGCCTCGGCGAAGAAGCTCAAGGACCACCTCGGCCTCGTCACAGCGGGCGACCTGCTCGACTACTTCCCGCGGCGCTACGCCGAGCGCGGCGAGCTGACCAGCATCGCCGGGCTGCCGCTCGACTCCGACGTGACCCTGCTGGCGCGGGTGGTGAAGGCCACGAGCCGGAAGATGGCCACGCGCAAGGGCACGATCACGGACGTCGTGGTGACGGACGGCGCCCAGGGCGCCCTCGACACGATCAGCCTGACGTTCTTCAACAGCTTCGCGGCCTCGAGGCAGCTCAGGCCGGGGACGGTGGCGATGTTCTCCGGGCGTGTGGGCTCCTACCGGGGACGCCTCCAGCTGACCAACCCCGACTATGTACTGCTCGACGGCGAGGCCGAGGACGGCGCGAGCGCCGAGGAACTGGCCGGCAAGCCCATCCCGGTCTACCCCGCCACGGCCAAGCTGCCGAGCTGGCGGATCGCCCAGGCCGTCGCGACGGTCCTCGGGCAGGTCGACCTCGAGAGCATCGAGGACCCGCTCCCGCAGCAGCTGCGCGCCAAGCACCGCCTGCCCGGGATCGCCGAGGCCTACCGGATGATCCACGTCCCCGCCACCGCCGAGGAGTGGGCCGCCGCCCGGCGGAGGTTCCAGTACGAGGAGGCCCTCGTGCTCCAGACCGCGCTGGCGCGGCGCAAGGCGCAGCACGCCGAGCTCCCGTCGCGGCCGAGCCCCGCGCGCCGGGGCGGCCTGCTCGACGCGTTCGACGGCGCGCTGCCGTTCAATCTCACCCAGGGGCAGCGGGAGGTCGGGGAGGTGCTCGCCCGAGAGCTCTCCGCCGCGCACCCGATGAACCGGCTCCTGCAGGGCGAGGTCGGTTCCGGCAAGACCGTCGTGGCCCTGCGGGCCATGCTCCAGGTGGTCGACGACGGCGGCCAGGCCGCGCTCCTGGCCCCGACCGAGGTGCTCGCCGCGCAGCACTACGAGTCGATCCGCCGCACGCTCGGACCGCTCGCCCGGGACGGGCTCCTCGGATCGGCCGAGGGCGTCGAGGTGGTCCTGCTCACCGGCAGCCAAAGCGGTGCCGAGCGCAAGAGGTCCCTCCTCGCCGCGGCCAGCGGTGAGGCCGGGATCGTGGTGGGCACCCACGCCCTGCTCTCCGAGCAGGTGCAGTTCGCCGACCTCGGCCTCGTCGTGGTGGACGAGCAGCACCGCTTCGGCGTCGAGCAGCGGGACGCCCTGCGTGCCAAGAGCCTCGCCACCCCGCACCTGCTCGTCATGACGGCGACCCCCATCCCGCGGACCGTGGCCATGACCGTGTTCGGCGACCTCGAGACCTCGATGCTGCGCGAGCTGCCCGCCGGTCGCTCGCCGATCGCGACCCATGTGGTGGGCCTCGCCGAGAACCCGTCGTGGGGGCGGCGCATCTGGGCGCGCGCCCGCGAGGAGATCGATGCCGGACGCCAGGTCTACGTTGTCTGCCCGACCATCGGGGAGTCGGGAGAGGACGAGGGCGACCTCGAGGCGCTCGACGAGGCGACCTGGGGAGGGAGCGCGCTCGGAGCGCCCGCAGAACGCACCCCAGCGGCCTCCGTCACGGCCACTCTGGAGCAGCTGGCCGGGGAGCCCGCCCTCGGCGGCACCCGGATCGCCGCCCTCCACGGCCGGCTCGACGGCGCCGAGAAGGCCGCAGCGATGGAGGGCTTCGCCGCCGGAGCCACCGACCTGCTCGTCGCGACCACCGTGATCGAGGTCGGGGTCGACGTCCCGAACGCGACACTCATGGTGATCCTCGACGCGGACCGCTTCGGCATCGCCCAGCTGCACCAGCTGCGCGGGCGCGTGGGCCGCGGCGGGCACGCCGGGACGTGCCTCCTCGTGACCTCGCTCGAGCCGGGGCACCCGAGCCGGGCACGCCTCGATGCCGTGGCCGCGAGCACGGACGGGTTCGTCCTGGCCCAGAAGGACCTCGAGCACCGCCGGGAGGGCGACATCCTGGGGGCGTCCCAGTCCGGGCGCCGCTCGACCCTGCGGCTCCTGCGCGTCCTGCGGGACGCCGACGTCATCGAGCGGGCCCGCGCGGACGCCCTCGGCATCGTGGCCGAGGACCCCGGGCTCGATGCGCACCCCGCGCTGAAGACCGCCATCGACGCCTACCTGGAACCGGAGAAGGAGGTGTTCCTCGAGCGTGGCTGAGACGACTCGGGCCGCCCGATGAGCAGGATCATCGCCGGCATCATCGGCGGCACGCCCCTGGCCTCCGTGCCGGGATCGGCGACGCGCCCCACGACCGACCGCGTCAAGGAGGCGCTCTTCTCGCGCCTCGACGCGCTGGGCATGGTCTCGCGGGCCCGCGTCCTCGACCTCTACGCCGGCTCCGGCGCCCTCGGGGTGGAGGCCGTGAGCCGAGGGGCCTCCACCGCCGAGCTCGTCGAGGCGGACGCCAAGGCCGTGGGCGTGTGCCAGCGCAATGCGCGGCTCGTCAACGACGCCGTGGGCCGCCGCGCCGTCACCGTGCACCGGGGCAAGGTGGGATCCTTCCTCGACGCGACCGGGCCCGGCCGGCACTGGGACCTCGTCTTCATGGACCCGCCGTATCCGCTCGCGGAGGACCAGCTCGCGCGCGTCCTCGAGGCGCTCGCGCCCCACTTGGCCGAGGACGCCCTCGTCGTCGTCGAACGCTCCTCCCGCTCGCCCGAGCCCGACTGGCCGCACGGGCTGGAGCACTTCGGGGAACGCAAGTACGGGGAGACGCGCCTGTGGTTCGCGGAGCCGGCGGCCGACGGGGCGGCGGCACCGCCAGGGTCCCCGGAGGCCGTGTCGCCATGAGCGCCCAGCTCGCCGCCGCCCTGCCCGCGCTCGTGCCCTCCGCCGACCTCGCCGCCGCACCGCAGTGGTGGGAGATCGTCGCCGCGCTGGCCCCCGTGGGCACGCTCGCGGCCGCGCTCGTTGCGGCCGTCGTCGGGCTCGGGACCATCCGCCAACGCTCCTACTCGGACCGCCGCGCCGAGTTCTGGCGGCGGACCGAATGGGCGCTCGAGGCCTCGACGTCCCAGGACCCGCAGCTCGCGGCCATGGGCACCATGGTCCTGGCGAGTCTCGCCAAGAGCGACCTCATCGCCAGCGACGAGGAGCTGCAGCTGCTCGATGCCGTGTGGATCGACCCGATCGCAGAGGCCGAGGAGGCGGGCCTCGACGAGGAGCTCGGCGACGGCGAGGACGACGGTTCCGAACACGAGCGAGGCCCCGACAGGCCCTAGGCGACCCGGACCGGGGGTCGACGGCCGCGGCGCGGGCCGCCGGGGGCCGTGGACGGTCGGGGCCTGCTGAGGCGATACTTGAAGGGAGCCTGCGGCGCAGGCCCTGCCCTGCGGGCCCTCCGCGGCGGGGACGGTCAGGCACGAGAAGGAGGAGCCGTGAGCAAACACGAGGCGCTTCCCGGCGAGGACACGGGGCGGCACACCGGCGAGAAGGCCGGCGAGCGGCGTCCGGGCGCCTCGGACCGCCGGGTCCAGATCGCCGCGGCCAAGCTCCGGGTCGTCCTCGACGAACGGCTCAACCGGCCGACCCCCGAGTGGGTCAAGCGCCTCGCCGAGCAGAAGCTCGCGAGCTGACGGTCATCCCGCGAGCGGG
This sequence comes from Sinomonas soli, assembly GCF_054782415.1. Lineage (NCBI taxonomy): Bacteria > Bacillati > Actinomycetota > Actinomycetes > Micrococcales > Micrococcaceae > Sinomonas > Sinomonas soli. The sequence goes on from NZ_BAAGSN010000003.1 coordinate 272,356, forward strand.
TCGAGGTCGACCCCGCGGACCAGGCGCGTCGGGTGCGGCCCGGCGGCGGCCAGCTGGGCCGTCCACGATTCCGGCCACGGGCCCCGGAGCCCGATCGCAACGATATTGCCCGGGAACCTGGCCGTGAACATCGCCGGCTCGGCCAGGGCCGCGACCTCCCCGAACACCGACCGCAGGGCCGCCAGCTGCGAGCGCACGAGGGTCAGCGGAGGATCATCGCCGATATTGACCAGGAGGGCGCCTCCCGGGGCGAGGAGCTCCGCCGCCTCGGCATAGAAGCCGGGCTCTGCGAGGTGCCCCGGTGCCTCGGGCCCGGAGAAGATGTCCAGCACGATCACGTCGAACGGCCCCCGCGCGGCGGCCTGCGGAAGCTGCCACCGGGCATCGCCCAGGTGGATGCTCAGATCGGTCCCCGGTGCCAGCGGGAGGCGCTCGAGCACGAAGTCGAGCAGCTCGCGCTCCAGCTCGACCGCGGCCTGGACCGATCCCGGCCGGGTCGCCGCGATATACCGGGCGAGGGTGAGCGCGCCGGCGCCCAGATGCAGGGCCCGGATCGGCACTCCGGGCGGGGCGATGGCGTCGACTACGTTCGCGATGCGGCGCAGGTAGGCATAGAAGACGTGGCCCGGGCGCGCGAGGTCCACATGGGACTGCTCCGCGCCGCCGATCGAGAGCACGTACGCCCCCGGCACGAGTGGGTCCGGCTCCACGGAAGCGTGCGCTCCGATCCCGCGGAGGTACCGGCTCGGGCCGGGGCCGGCCGTCATACGAGCTCCGCGAGCCGTGAGAGCCGGCTGGCAGCCTCCTGCAGGAGCGGCTCCTTCTTGCAGAAGGCGAAGCGCAGGAGCGACCGGGTGCGCTCGGCGCCCTCGGGATGGCAGAAGACGGAGACCGGAATGGCCGCGACCCCCACCAGCTCAGGGAGCCGGCGCGCGAGGTCCACCGCGCTGTCGAACCCGAGCCCCGCCGTGTCCGCCGTGATGAAGTACGTGCCCTCGGGGCGGAAGACCTCCAGGCCGGCCGCCTCCAGGCCTTCGGCGAGGATGTCCCGCTTGGCCCTCAGCGCCGCGGCGATTCCTTCGAAGAAGCTGTCCGGGTAGCCCAGGCCGAGGGCCACCGCCTCCTGGAACGGCGTCCCGGAGCTGTAGGTGAGGAACTGCTTGATCGTGCGGACGCGCGCCACGAGCTCCTCAGGCCCGGTGACCCAGCCCACCTTCCAGCCGGTGAAGGAGAACGTCTTCCCGGCCGAGGAGATCGTCAGGGTGCGCTCTGCTGCGCCCGGGAGGGACGCCACCGGCACGTGGCGGGGGCCGAAGACGAGGTGCTCGTAGACCTCGTCGGTGACGATCACGGCGTCGTGCTCCGCCGCCAGCTCAACGATCCGGGCCAGCACGTCGCGGCCGAACACGGCGCCGGTCGGGTTGTGCGGGTTGTTCACCACGACGACCCGCGTCCGCGGGCCGAAGGCGGCCTCGAGCTCGGCCAGGTCGGGCTGGAACGAGGGAGCGCCGAGCGGGACGGTGACGTGCTCGGCGCCGGCGAGGGCGATCATGGCCCCGTACGAGTCGTAGAACGGCTCGAAGGTGAGGACCTCGTCGCCCGGGCCGGCGAGCGCGAGGACGGCCGCCGCGATGCCCTCCGTGGCGCCGGTGGTGACGATGACCTCGCGCCAGGGGTCGAGCCCGATCCCGTAGAAGCGCGCCTGGTGCGCCGCGACCGCCTCGCGCAGCCGCGGGATGCCCTGCCCCGGGGCGTACTGGTTCGCGCCCGAGAGGATCGCGGACCGGGCGGCCTCCGCCATCTCGGCCGGGCCGTCCTCGTCGGGGAATCCCTGGCCCAGGTTGATCGCGCCGTGCCGGACGGCGAGGCCCGTCATCTCCTCGAAGATCGTCACACCGAGCCTGCCGTCGGCGCCGAGGAGGTTCGCCCCGGCCGCCGTGCGCTGCCACGCCGAGGCGTGCTGTCCTGCTGGTCCCTGCCCTGAGGAAGTCACCCGCCCATGCTATCGGCGCAGGCCACGCCGGTGGCTGCGCGCGGGCGGCGGGGGAGGGGCCATGCAGTATGTTGGCGCTATGCGACGCGCGGTGTGCCCTGGCTCCTTCGACCCGATCCACAACGGGCATCTTGAGGTCATCGCCAGGGCCGCGAACCTCTTCGACGAGGTCATCGTCGCGGTGTCGACCAACTACGCCAAGAAGTACCGCTTCGCCCTCGAGGAGCGCCTCACGATGGCGCGCCGGACCCTCGGGGCCATCAGTGGGATCCTCGTCGAGCCGATGGGCGAGGGCCTCCTGGCCGACTTCTGCCGAGAACGGGGAGCGAGCGCCATCGTGAAGGGGCTCCGCTCGTCCTCCGACTTCGACTACGAGCTGCCGATGGCCATCATGAACCGGCAGCTCACCGGGGTCGAGACCGTCTTCCTGCCCGCCGAGGCCCACTACGTCCACCTGTCCTCGACCCTCGTCAAGGAAGTCCACGATCTGGGCGGCAACGTCGCGGACTACGTGCCCCGATCGGTGCTCGCACGGCTCGCCGAGACCCGCCCGCAGCACTGAGGATGCCGCGTGAGCGGCTAGAATGAACGGGCACCGCACGCTGGACACTGTCCCGGTGCGCAGCGGCACCGCTCGTTTTGGGCCTCGATGCCGCAGCGGCTAGGATAGTGTGTCGGTCTATGTTCTACAGGAGTTCTCATTAAGCGGGAAGCACGTTCGCCTTTGATGTTCGACGTCAAGGACCTCGGGCGCAGCCCGGGGAGTATGCGGACCCTTGAGGAGCATGTACCCGCGCCGGGTGAACTCGGCGTGGCGCTCATCGGCGTCAGGGAAGGATCCCCCGTGGACCTGGACCTGACCTTCGAGTCAGTGCACGAGGGGATCCTGGTTTCGGGGACCGCGCACGTCACGGTAACGGGCGAGTGCGGCCGCTGCCTGGATCCCATCGAGTACGGACTCGACGCCGAGGTGCAAGAGCTTTTCTTCTTCGAGGCCCTCGGGCTCTCGGACGGAGAAGACGATGAAGAGCAACGTCGAGTCGAGCACGATTCCATCGATCTTGAGCCGGTGTTGCGGGACGCAGTGGTACCGCTGCTGCCGTTCCAGCCGGTGTGCCGGGAAGACTGCGAGGGCCTGTGCTCCCAATGCGGAGTGCGTCTCGCGGACGAGCCGGGGCACCACCATGAGGTCGTCGACCCCCGGTGGGCTGCCTTGGCAGATCTGGCGAAGCCAGACCGGCACGACGATGAGTAAGTGTTGGCACTAAGAGAGAAATGAGTTAGCCGTGGCTGTTCCCAAGCGGAAGATGTCTCGCTCGAATACCCGCGCCCGCCGCTCGCAGTGGAAGGCCTCCGTCCCCACGCTGGTCAAGACCGTTGAGAACGGCCGCGTGACGTACAGCCTCCCCCACCAGGCCAAGGTCGTCACCGACTCGGCCGGGACCGAGCTGTTCCTTGAGTACAAGGGCCGCAAGGTCGCCGACGTCTGATCCGGCGGAATCTCGCGCATGAGCCCTCATGACGAGCTTTTGAAGCGTCTCGGCGTCGACATCGACGCCGAGACGCTTCGTCTTGCCCTCACACACCGTTCGTTCGCGTACGAGAACGGCGGCATTCCGACCAACGAGCGCCTCGAGTTCCTCGGCGACTCGGTCCTCGGCTTCTCCGTCACGGAGCACCTCTACAGGGAGTACCCCGACCTGAGCGAGGGCGACCTCGCGAAGCGGCGTGCCGCCGTCGTGAGCACCCGTGCCCTCGCCTCGATTGCCCGGCGCCTCGGCGTGGGGGAGTTCATCTACCTCGGCCAGGGCGAGAAGGTCACCGGCGGGAAGAACAAGTCCTCGATCCTCGCGGACACGATGGAGGCCCTCATCGGGGCGACCTACATCTCCAACGGGCTCGAGCCGGCGCGCCGCTTCGTCGTCGGCCTCATCGAGCCGCTCCTCGCGGACGCCGCGGTGCTCGGGGCGGGCACGGATTGGAAGACGCACATCCAGGAGCTCGCCGCGAGCCGGCAGCTCGGCCCGATCCACTACGCGGTGGTCGGGGACGGCCCGGACCACGCGCGCACCTACACGGCCACCCTCCTCATCGGCGGCACCGAGTACGGCACCGGAACGGGCAACTCCAAGAAGGAAGCCGAGCAGCAGTCGGCGGCGAACGCCTGGAAGGTCCTCGGGACCGACTCCGCCGCCTCCGCGCAGGCCTGAGCCGCAATGCCCGAACTGCCCGAAGTCGAGGTGGTCCGCCGCGGCCTCGCCTCCTGGGTCGCGGGGCGGACCGTCCAGGCGGTGGACGTGGTGGACGCCCGCTCCGTGCGGCGCCATGCGCTCGGCGCCGAGGACTTCCGCGGCCAGCTCGGGGGAGCCCGGGTGCTCGACGCCGTCCGCCGCGGCAAGTACCTCTGGCTGCCGCTGTCGGACCCCGCCGCACCGGACTCTGGCGCGCCGCCGCACACCGCGCTCCTCGCGCACCTGGGCATGAGCGGCCAGCTGCTCGTCGAGGAGCCCGACGCGCCCGACGAGAAGCACCTCAAGGTCCGGCTCACCCTCAGCGACGCCCCCGGCATGCCCCGTGAGCTGCGCTTCGTGGACCAGCGGATCTTCGGCGGCCTCGCCGTGGTGCCCCTCGTGGCGACGCACGACGGCGGGCCCGGCGGCCGCGGCGACTCCGACCTCGCGCTCATCCCGGGTGAGGCCGCCCACATCGGGCGCGACCCGCTCGATCCGCTGTTCGATCCCGAGGCGTTCCACCGGCGCCTGCGGGCGCGGCGCACGGGCATCAAGCGGGCCCTCCTGGACCAGCGCCTCGTGTCCGGTATCGGGAACATCTATGCCGACGAGGCCCTCTGGGGCGCGCGCCTGCACTACGCCCGGTCGACCGACACCCTCCGCCGGCCCGAGACGGACCGGCTCGTGCACGCCGTCCGGGACGTCATGGGCCGGGCCCTCGTGGCCGGCGGCACGAGCTTCGACTCGCTCTACGTCAACGTCAACGGAGCCTCGGGCTACTTCTCCCGCTCGCTGGACGCCTACGGCCGCGCCGGGCGCGCGTGCCGGCGGTGCGCGGCGGCGGGGGAGAGCGGCGTGATCGTCCGGGAACCGTTCATGAACCGCTCCTCCTACCGCTGCACGCGCTGCCAGCCGGTTCCGCGCAACGCCCGCTGGTAGGCCCGGTTCCGTCGGTGTCCGGTGGCACAATGACGGACAACCGCCCCCGCCCGCCACTGCCGTTCCGGCCAGCCCAGAGGAGACCCGCAGTCCCTTGCACCTCAAGACCCTGACGATCCGAGGCTTCAAGTCGTTCGCCTCGGCCACGACGTTCGAGTTCGAGCCCGGCGTGACGGCCGTCGTCGGGCCCAACGGCTCGGGCAAGTCGAACGTCGTCGACGCCCTGGCCTGGGTCATGGGGGAGCAGGGCGCCAAGACCCTGCGCGGCGGCAAGATGGAGGACGTCATCTTCGCCGGCACGGCAGGGCGCCCCCCTCTGGGCAGGGCGCACGTCTCGCTCACGATCGACAACGCCGACGGCGCGCTCCCCATCGAGTACGCCGAGGTGACGATCTCGCGGACGCTCTTCCGCTCAGGCGGGTCCGAGTACGCGATCAACGGCAGCCAGTGCCGGCTGCTCGACATCCAGGAGCTACTCTCCGACTCGGGGCTCGGGCGCGAGATGCACGTGATCGTCGGGCAGGGCCAGCTCGACCGGGTCCTGCACGCGACCCCCGAGGACCGGCGTGGGTTCATCGAGGAGGCCGCCGGCATCCTCAAGCACCGCCGGCGCAAGGAACGCACCGTCCGCAAGCTCGAGGCGATGCAGGCCAACCTCTCCCGGCTCGGCGATCTCACCGCGGAGCTGCGGCGGCAGCTCGGTCCCCTGGGCCGGCAGGCGCAGGTCGCACGCCGCGCGCAGACCATCCAGGCTGACGTCCGCGACGCCCGTGCACGCCTCCTCGCGGACGACATCGCCACGCTGCGGGCCGCGATGGAGCAGGAGGAGGCGGACCAGGGGGCGCTCGACGCCCGGCGCGCGGCAGCGCAGGGCGAGCTCGACGCCGGGCGCCGCGCCCAGGCGGACGTCGAGCGGTCCGCGGCCGCGGCCACCCCGCGCGTGAACGCCGCGCGCGACACGTGGTACAGGCTCTCCCAGAGCCGGGAGCGGCTCCGGGCCCTCGGATCGCTCGCGGACGAGCGCCGGCGCCTGCTCGGGTCCTCGGAGCCCCCGGTCCGGGGGCGGGACCCGGAGGCCCTCGAACGGCAGGCACGCCAGCTGCGCGACGAGCTCGAGACCGTCACGGACGGCGTCGAGATCCGGGTGGAGGCCCTCGCCGAGGCAGAGGACGCGCGCGCGGCGGCCGAGGAGGCGGCCTCTGCGGAGGACCGCCGCCACACCGCACTCCTGCGCGCCCAGGCCGACCGGCGCGAGGGCCTCGCCCGGCTCGCAGGCCAAGTCGCGGCGGCCCGCAGCCGCGTCGAGTCGGCCGAGGGCGAGGTCGGGCGCCTCCGCGACACGCTGGCAGGTGCCGCCGAGCGGCAGCGCTCCGCGGCCGCCGAGTTCACGGCCCTCGAGTCGCAGATCGCCGGGGTAGAGGCCGGCGAGGAGGACCTCGACACGGCCTATGAGGAGGCCGCCGCAGAGCTCGAGGAGGCAGAGGCGGAGCGCGAGTCCCTCCTCGAGCGCCGGCGGCGCGCCGCATCGGACCGGCAGGCCCAGGAGGCGCGGATCGAGGCGCTCCTGACGGGCTTCAAGGACCGCGACGCCACGGCATCCGTCGCCGCTTCCGCCGTCGGGGTGCTCGGCCGGGTGGCGGACCTGGTCCGCGTCGAACCGGGGTACGAGGCCGCCGTTGCGGCTGTCCTCGGGCCCTTCGCCGAGGGCCTCGCGATGGCGGGGACGGCCGCGGCGGCGGAGGCCCTCGCGGGTCTCAAGGCGGACGACGCCGGGCAGGCGGCCCTGCTCGTCGGCTCGCCCGAGGGGGGCCCCTCGTACCCGGAACCGCGGATCGGCGACGAGATGCGTACCCGAGACGGGGAATCTGGGGCGAGATCCGTACTCGCGCTGCCGCAGGGCGCCCGGTGGCTCGCGGACGTCGCCGAGCCTGAGCCGCCGGTGGCCGCCGCCGTCTCCCGCCTGCTGCGGGACGCCGCGGCCGTTCCGACGCTCGAGGCCGCCGTCGCGCTCGTCGCCGACCACCCGCAGCTCGCCGCCGCCACGCCGCACGGCGATGTGGTCACCGCCGCGGGACTGCTCGGCGGCTCTGCCGGGGCGCCCTCGACCATCGAGCTGCAAGGACTCCTCGACGCCGCCCGGGATCGCCTCGCGGCCGCCCAGGCGGAGCACGAGCGGTGCGGCTTCGCCCTGGCCGGCGCGCAGGAGCGCGAGCGTGAGGCCCGCGGGCGCGCGGAGGCGGCCCTTGCCGCGCTGCACGACTCGGACGCGCGCTTCGCCGCGGTGGCCGAGAAGCTCGCGGCCCTGGGCACCCAGCTGCGCGGCGCCAAGGCAGAGGAGGAGCGCCAGCGCGCCGCCCTCGAGGCAGCGCGCACCCAGCTCGAGGCGGAGCAGGTCTCGCTCGAGGCGGCGGCCGAGCGGCTTGAGCTCGCGGAGGAGGCGCCGGACGCCGAGGAGCCGGATTCCTCCGACCGTGACCGGCTCCAGGCCGAGGCCGCCGCCGCCCGGGCCCGCGAGCTCGAGGCCAGGCTCGCCCTCCGCGCGGCCGAGGAGCAGCACCGCACGCTCGAGGCGCGCGCCCAGTCCCTCGAGCGCGCCGCGGAATCGGAGCGGCGCGCCGCCGAGGCGGCCCGCCGCCGGGCCGAGCGCCGCGCCCGCGAGGCCGCACGCGCCGGCGCCGTCGCGGCCACCGCCCGCGAGGGCCTGTCCCGGCTTGACGGAGCCGTCGACCGCGCCGCCGGCGAGCGTGACGCCGCCGAGGAGCGGCGCGCCGAGCTGGACGAGCGCCTCGGCGCGCTGCGCCACCGCAACGACGAGCTCGCCCGTGAACTCGCCGACCTCAACGACGCCGCGCACCGCGACGAGCTCGCGCGCGCCGAGCAGCGCCTCCGGCTCGAGGCGCTCGAGGAACGCGTCGTGGACGAGCTGGGCATGGCCGCCGAGGAGCTCGTGCGCGACTTCGGCCCGCACCGGCCCGTCCCGGTGCCGCCCGAGGAGGGCGGGGACAAGTGGGCCGCGCTCCGCATGCAGGTCGACGACGACGGCAACCCCCTCCAGGACGGCGTGCCGTTCGTCCGTGCCGAGCAGGAGAAGCGGCTGAGGAAGGCCGAGCGCGACCTCGCCGCGCTCGGCAAGGTCAATCCGCTCGCCCTCGAGGAGTTCGCGGCCCTCGAGGAGCGCCACCGCTTCCTCGCGACCCAGCTCGAGGACCTGCAGAAGAGCCGCAAGGACCTCCTCCAGATCATCGCCGAGGTGGACGAGCGCGTGCAGCGGGTCTTCGCCGAGGCGTACGCGGACACTGCGGTCCAGTTCGAGCGCGTCTTCGGCCGTCTCTTCCCCGGCGGCGAGGGACGGCTCGTGCTCACCGACCCCGAGGACCTCCTCACCACCGGGATCGAGGTGGAGGCGCGCCCCGCGGGCAAGAAGATCAAGCGGCTCTCGCTCCTCTCCGGCGGGGAGCGCTCGCTCACCGCGGTGGCACTCCTCGTGGCGATCTTCAAGGCCAGGCCCTCCCCGTTCTACGTCATGGACGAGGTCGAGGCAGCGCTCGACGACACGAACCTCGGCCGGCTCATCACGATCTTCGAGGAGCTGCGCGAGTCGAGCCAGCTCATCGTCATCACGCACCAGAAGCGCACCATGGAGGTCGCGGACGCGCTCTACGGCGTCTCGATGCGCGGCGACGGGGTCTCGACGGTGATCAGCCAGAAGCTCGACCGCGTCGAGGCCTAGGCACCGGGCGCCGGGGCGGCGCCGCGGCCGCCCCGGGCGGTGGGCCGCCCTGTGAGAAGCTAGGAACCGTGACAGACCTTTCCGCCCTGCTGCCCGTCATCATCATCGTCGCGATCGTGATCCTCGTCGTCGCCGGGGTCGTCATCGGCCTCGTCAGCGGCCGCCGGAAGAAGATCACCTACACCGGCCCCCGAGACGCCAACGACCAGGTCGTCGCCCCGCCCCGGCCCGGCACCTCCGAGGCCGAGGAGGCCCCGCCCGGGGGAGTCGGCACGCTGCCCGCGCCGGCCGAGCCCGAGGGAGCGGCGCCCACCGAGGATGTCCTCGACGAGGCGGTCATCGAACGCGTCCCGACCGAGACCCCCGCTCCGGTGGCCGGCCGGCTCCAGCGCCTGCGCGAGCGGCTCGTCAAGAGCAACAACCTCTTCGGCAAGGGACTGCTAGCCCTGCTCTCGAGCGACAGCATCGACGAGAACGTGTGGGACGAGGTCGAGGAGACCCTCCTGCTCGCCGACATCGGCACCGAGCCGAGCCTCGAGCTCGTCGACACACTCCGCGACCGCGTGAAGGTCATGGGCACCCGCAGCCCCGAGCACGTCAAGGCCATGCTCCGGGAGGAGCTCGTCAAGCTCGTCGACCCCTCCATGGACCGCTCGCTCAAGGTCGCCCGGGCCGACGGCAAGCCCGCCGTCGTGCTCGTGGTCGGCGTCAACGGGGTGGGCAAGACCACCACGGTGGGCAAGCTCGCCCGCGTCCTCGTGGCCGAGGACAAGGACGTCCTGCTCGGCGCCGCGGACACCTTCCGGGCCGCCGCGGCCCAGCAGCTGGCCACGTGGGGCGCCCGCGTCGGCGTGCCCACGGTCACCTCCGACGTCGAGGGGGCGGACCCCGCGTCGGTGGCGTTCGAGGCGGTCAAGGCCGGCATCGAGCAGGAGGTCGACGTCGTCATGGTCGACACCGCCGGGCGGCTGCAGAACAAGGTCGGGCTCATGGACGAGCTCGGCAAGGTCAAGCGCGTCATCGAGAAGCAGGCCGAGGTGGACGAGGTCCTCCTCGTCCTCGACGCCACAACCGGGCAGAACGGCCTGAACCAGGCCAAGGTGTTCGGCGAGGTCGTCGACATCACCGGCATCGTGCTGACCAAGCTCGACGGCACCGCGAAGGGCGGCATCGTCGTCGCGATCCAGAAGCAGCTCGGCGTGCCCGTCAAGCTCGTCGGCCTCGGTGAGGGCCCGGACGACCTCGCGCCGTTCGACGCCGAGGGCTTCGTGGACGCCATCCTCGCCTGACCCCCGCGCCCACCAACCCGCCCCACCCCGCCACCCCGCCCACCCAGCACCGTTTCGGGTACGCATCTCGTCGCCTCTGCGGCGTTGCGGGTACACGAGGCAGGCGGGTGCAGCGGATGCACGACGGCGCCCGCCTCCTTCCCGGGGACGGGCGCCGTCGCGCATCGGGCGGCTGGGCAGCCTCAGGGGGCGTCGGGACGCTCCGCCGCCAGGTCCTCCGGGTCTGCCTCCGAGGTCCCGGCCGCTGGCGCGCTGGCCGGGGTGCGCGTGGCCCACAGCGGCACCGCGGCGAGGAGGCACGCCCCGGAGACGGCGAACGCCCACCCGTACCCGAGGCTGTCCGCGAGTGCGCCAGCGGCCAGCGGGCCGAGGATGCTGCCCACGTCGGAGGCCATCTGGAACACGGCCAGCGGCCGCCCGCCGCTGCGGCCGGAGCCGATGGTGTCCGCCACCGTCGCCTGCAGCGACGGGCCGAGGAACCCCGCTCCGAAGCCCGCGGCGACGGACAGCGCGAGGAAGACCGGCTCGGAGCCGCTCACGCCGAGGAACGCCGTCGGGAGCGCGGTGCCCACGAGGCCCACGATGGCCACGGGACGCCGGCCCCAGAGGTCCACGAGCCGCCCGGTGAAGCTCAGGGCCGCCGCGGTCCCCCCGGCGTACAGGGCCAGGGCGAGCCCGGCCGCCTGGGGCCCCGCACCGAGGGCCGCTGTGGCGAACAGGGGCACGAGGGCCATCCGGATCCCCAGCGCGGCCCAGCCATTGGCGAAGTTCGAGCCCACGGCCGCCCGATAGGGCGCGTGGGCGAGGGCCTCCGCGAGCAGGAGCTGCGGCCGGGCCCCGGCGCCCGTGCGCGCGGGGGCGGCGGACCGGCGCCCGAGGAACGAGTGCACGACGGCCGCGGCGACCACGAGCGCCCCCGCGTAGACGAGGAACGGCACGCGCAGGCCGAAGGCCGCCAGGAGTCCGCCGATCACCGGCCCGGCGATATTGCCGAGGAGGAACGAGGCGGCGTAGAGGCCGCTGACCCTGCCCCGCGCATCCGGCGGGGCGAGGCGCACGATCAGGCCCGAGGCCGAGATCGTGAACATCGTGGACCCGATGCCGCCCAGCCCCCGCACGGCCAGCAGCGTCCAGTAGTCGGGGGCGAACGCGCACGCCGCGCTGGACGCGGCGACGAGGAGCAGGCCCGTGACGTACACGGGCCGTTCGCCGAGCCGGTCGACGAGGGACCCCGCCGCGGGCGCGAGGACGAGCCGGGCGAGCGCGAACGCGCTCACGATCACGGAGGCCGCCGTGGCCCCCACGCCGAAGCTCGTGGCCAGCTGCGGCAGGACGGGGGCCACGAGACCGAAGCCGACGGCGATGACGAACGCGGCGGCGACGAGGACCCAGACGTCGCGGGGCACCGGCGTCCGCGGGGAGGTGCGGGGCATGGGACCACCTTAGCGACGGCGGCACGGCAGCGGCACGACGGCGGCGGCGCGGCGGTACCGCCCGCGCTCTACCGCACGGGGGACGGGCGAAACATCGTCGAAACGCGTGCGTGACGCCCCCTTAACGCGCAGGAGCAAGATGTAACGGGCGCGCAATGTGGGCCGACAGCGGCGGAAACACCGCGGGAGGAATCTTTTCTCAGCGGCCCTCGGGCGCCGGGAACGGCGCCGGGCCGGGCAGGTCCCGTTCCATCCCTGAAAGGCACACCATGACCCCCACCCTCAGCGCGGGAGACACCGCCTGGGTGCTCGCCTCGGCAGCGCTCGTGCTGCTCATGACGCCCGGGCTCGCGTTCTTCTACGGCGGCATGACGCGCGCCAAGTCGGTCCTGAACATGATGATGATGAGCTTCGGCGCCATCGCCCTCGTGGGCGTGCTCTGGATCCTCGTCGGCTACTCGATGTCCTTCGGCACCGACTGGTTCGGCGGCCTCGTCGGCAACCTGGACAAGTTCGCCCTGCACGGCATCCTCGCCACGGGCGACGGCACGGCTCTGGCCGGCACCATCCCCGAGCTCGCCTTCGTGGGCTTCCAGGGCGTGTTCGCGATCATCACGGTCGCGCTCATCTCCGGCTCCATCGCGGACCGGGCCAAGTTCGGCGCCTGGATGGTCTTCGCGTTCTTCTTCTCGATCCTGGTCTACTTCCCGGTCGCGCACTGGGTGTTCGACGCGAACAAGGACGCGAACGGCACCTTCATCGGCGGCTGGCTCAACGGCCTCGGCGTGATCGACTTCGCCGGCGGCACGGCCGTCCACATCAACGCCGGCGCCGCTGGCCTGGCCCTCGCGCTCATCCTCGGCCGCCGCAACGGCTTCGGCAAGGACCCCAACCACCGCCCCCACAACCTGCCGTTCGTCATGCTCGGCGCGGGCCTGCTGTGGTTCGGCTGGTTCGGCTTCAACGCGGGCTCGGCCCTGGGCGCCAACGGCGTGGCCGCGTTCGCCTGGATCAACACGCTCGTCGCCCCGTGCGCCGCGGTCCTCGGCTGGCTCGTGGTGGAGAAGCTGCGCGACGGCCACGCGACCTCGCTCGGCGCCGCCTCGGGCGCCGTGGCCGGGCTCGTGGCCATCACCCCGGCCTGCGCCGCGGTCTCACCCCTGTGGGCTATCGTCCTCGGCCTCCTCGCCGGCGCGGCCTGCGCCCTCGCCGTGGGCCTGAAGTACCGCTTCGGCTACGACGACTCGCTCGACGTGGTGGGCGTCCACCTCGTCGGCGGCATCATCGGCACCCTGTTCATCGGGCTCGCGGCCAACCCGGGCGCCCCCTCCGGCGGCCACGGCCTGTTCTACGGCGGCGGCTTCGAGCTCCTGGGCAAGCAGGCGCTCGGCGCAGGCACCGTCCTCGTGTACTCGTTCGCCCTCTCCCTGGCCATCGGCTGGATCATCAGCAAGACCATGGGCTTCCGGGTCTCGAGCGAGGCCGAGGAAGCAGGTGTGGACATCGCCCTGCACGCCGAGACGGCGTACTCCGGCAACAGCATGGGCGGCTCGTCCGGGTCGGCCTTCCACCCGCTCGGGGCGAAGAACGAGGCCGAGGTCGCGGCGTTCAACGCGGACGACCTGCTCACCGAGGCGGCACGGAAGAAGGTCCAGGCGTGAAGCTCATCACCGCGATCGTCCGCCCGGAGAAGCTCGATTCCATCCGCGAGGGGCTCGAGGCCTACGGGGTCCAGGGGCTCACCGTCAGCGCGGCCAGCGGCTACGGCCGCCAGCGCGGGTACACCGAGGTGTACCGCGGCGCCGAGTACAGCGTGGACCTGGTCCCGAAGGTGCGGATCGAGGTGCTCGCCACCGACGACCAGACGGACGACATCCTCGATGTGCTCATCACCACCTCGAACACCGGCCGCGCGGGGGACGGCAAGGTGTGGACGGTGGATGTGCACGAGGCGATCCGCGTCCGGACGGGGGAGCGCGGGGCAGCGGCGATCTAGGCGCACCGAGCGCCGCGGAGGGCGGACGACGGCGGGGACCACCCGCCGTCGTCCGCCCGCGTCGGCGACGGGGCCGGCACCGGGACGCCAGCGCCAGCACCGGGAAGCGGGCGCACGGCGCGGAAAGGGGCGGCACGGTGGGGCCACGGAGCGGGGCGCGAAACACCCCGTTAACACGGCCGTGACGAACGCTTAACCCCCGGGGGATTCCTGTAACACGGGGGCAACACGGACGGAGCGGACCGGTAACACCGCCACGGGATTCTGGTTCAGGTGGTCCCGCAGACCGTCGCCGGGGACGGCGGACGGGGGCCGAGATCCGTGAAAGTCCCTCGAAAGGCCTCACCCATGAACGCTGGCGACACCGCCTGGGTCCTCGTCTCGGCAGCCCTCGTCCTCCTCATGTCACCCGGCCTCGCCATCTTCTACGGGGGCATGACCCGCGTGAAGTCGATGCTCAACATGATGATGATGAGCTTTGGGGCCCTCGCCCTGGTCGGCGTCCTGTGGGTCCTCTTCGGCTACTCGATCGCGTTCGGCACGGACGCCGGGGACGGCCTGTTCGGCAACCCGTTCGAGGACTTCGGCCTCCACAACCTGCTCGCCACGGGCGGCTCGATGCCCCTCGTCGGCACGATCCCGGAGATCGTGTTCGTGGGCTTCCAGGGGGTCTTCGCCACGGTGACCGTGGCCCTCGTCTCCGGCGCCATCGCCGACCGGGCCAAGTTCGGGTCCTGGATGGTCTTCGCTGGCGCCTTCGCCGTGCTCGTGTACTTCCCCGTGGCGCACTGGGTGTTCGACTCGAAGAAGGACGCGCACGGGACGTTCATCGGCGGCTGGCTCAACCACCTCGGCCTCATCGACTTCGCCGGCGGCACCGCGGTCGAGGTCCTCGCCGGCGCCGCCGGCCTCGCGCTGGCCCTCGTCCTCGGCAAGCGCGTGGGCTTCGGCAAGGACCCCGAGCACCGCCCCCACAACCTCCCGCTCGTCATGCTCGGCTGCGGCCTGCTCTGGTTCGGGTGGTTCGGCTTCAACGCCGGCTCCGCGCTCGCTGCCAACGGCGAGGCCGGCTTCGCGTGGATCAACACGCTCGTGGCCCCGTGCGCCGCGATCCTGTCCTGGCTTCTCGTCGAGAAGGTCCGCGACGGCCACGCGACCTCGTTCGGCGCCGCGTCCGGCGCGGTCGCCGGGCTCGTGGCGATCACGCCCTCCTGCGCCACCATCGATCCGGTCTGGGCGATCGTCCTCGGCCTCCTCGCCGGCGCCGTCTGCGCGCTGGCCGTGGGCCTGAAGTACCGCCTCGGCTTCGACGACTCGCTCGACGTGGTCGGCGTGCACCTCGTCGGCGGCCTCGTCGGGACGCTCTTCATCGGCCTCGCCGCCGACCCTGCCGCCCCGGTGCCCGGCCGCGGCCTGCTCTACGGCGGCGGGCTCGCCCTGCTGGGCACCCAGGCCCTCGGCGCAGGCGCCGTGCTCGGCTACTCGTTCGGCGTGGCCCTCGCGCTCGGCCTCGCGATCAAGGCCGTCATGGGCTTCCGCGTCGCGAGGGACGTCGAGGAGACCGGCGTCGACCTCGTCATCCACGCCGAGACCGCGTACTCGTCGCCGTCCGCCACGGGCGGCGGGTTCCACCCGCTCGGCGTCCGGCACACCGTGGAGACCCTGCTCGAGCAGCACCTCGAGCGCCGCCTGGGCCAGCGGCCGGCGGACGGCGCGCACGCCCAGCGCGAGGAGGTTCTGGCCGGGGCATCGCCGGCCGGTACTGTGGGCTCGTGAAGCTCATCACCGCCATCGTCCGGCCCGAGAAGCTCGATTCCATCCGCGAGCACCTCGAGGCCGAGGGAGTCCAGGGACTGACCGTCAGCGCCGCGAGCGGCTACGGCCGCCAGCGTGGCTACGTCCAGGTGTACCGGGGCGCCGAGTACAGCGTGGACCTCATCCCGAAGGTGAGGGTGGAGGTGCTCGCCACCGACACGCACGCCGACGAGATCCTCGAGACGATCGTCGTCGCGGCCTCGACCGGCTCGCAGGGCGACGGCAAGGTCTGGGTCGTCGAGGTGCAGGACGCGGTCAGGGTGCGCACGGGCGAACGCGGCGACTCCGCGATCTGACCCGCAAAGGCGCGAGCCGGGCGGACGACGGCGGGCGCCCGCCCGCCGTCGTCCGCCCGGCTCCTCTGCGCGCTCGCCCCGCCACGGCTCAGGACGCGGCCGCACCGTCCTCGCCGGAGGCCGAGGTGGCCCAGCCCGCCGGCCCGCCGCTGCCCGCGGGGTAGGTGTCCAGGGGGACCGCTCCCGCGGCCCACGCGTCCAGCACCGGCTCGACGATGCGCCAGCAGCTCTCGGCCGTGTCCGCCCGCACCGACAGGAGCGGATCGCCGTCGAGCACGCCCTCCAGCACCTCGCCGTAGGGGAGCAGGTCCGCCTCGCCGAGGTCCGCGTCGAGTGTCACGCGGTTCAGCGTCAGCACGTCCCCGGGGCCGTTGACGTCGACGTCGAGCTGGAGCACGTCCGGGCCGAAGCCGATGCGGAGCCGGTTCGGCTCGTCCACGCCGCGGAAGCCCTCGGGCAGGTGCGGGACGGGGCGGAACGTCACGACGGCCTCCTTGCGCCGGGTGCCGAGCGACTTGCCCGAGCGGAGGATGAACGGCACCCCCGCCCACCGCCAGCTGGAGAGCAGGACCGTGATCTCGGCCAGGGTCTCGGTGCCGCGGGACGGATCGACCCCCGGCTCGTCCGTGTAGTCGGACACCTGGCGGTCGCCGATGGTCCCGGCGGTGTAGCGGGCACGGCGCGTCGAGTCCGTGAACGGCTCGGGGACGTCCGCGGAGCGGAGCACGGTGCTGATGCGGTCCCGCACGTCCCGCTCGTCGAGGCGCGCCGGCGCGTCCATCGCGAGGACGGCCATGACCTGGAGGAGGTGGCTCTGGATCATGTCCCGCAGGGCGCCGGCGCGGTCGTAGTACCCGGCCCGTCCCTCGAGGGCGAGGTCCTCGTCGAAGAAGATCTCCACCTTCTCGATGTGGTCCCTGTTCCACACGGGCTCGAGGAAGTTGTTGGCGAAGCGCAGGCCGAGGATGTTCAGGACCGTGCCCTTGCCGAGGAAGTGGTCCACCCGGTGGATCCGGCTCTCCGGCACCAGCCGGCGCAGCGTCTCGTTCAGCTCGGCGGCGGAGGCCTCTGAGGACCCGAACGGCTTCTCGAGCACGAGCCGGGTGCCCTCGGGCAGGTCCCCCGGCTCCAGCAGCTCGCAGGCCTTCTGGCTCACGGCGGGGGGCAGCGCGAAGTACACGGCGACCGGCCCCGGGAGCGCTGCGACCTCGCGGGCGAGCTCCCCGGGCGCCGTGACGTCCAGGCGCACGTAGACCGAGTCCCGGCGGATCCGCTCGAGCTCGGCGCGGCCGGTCTCGGTGGCGGCCGCGAGTGCCGCCTCGGTGGCATCGTGCACGCGGCGGCTCCACTGCTCGGCGCTCCAGTCCTCCGCGCCCGCACCGACCACGGTGAGTCCGGCGTGCCGGCCGGTGGCGAGGAGCCGGGCGAGCCCGGGGAAGAGGAGGCGGCCGGTCAGGTCCCCGGAGGCACCGAGGATGAGCAGGCTGCGCACGGGCGGGGCGGTCTCTCGAGGCGTCGTCACGAGGCCAGCATGCCATTGCCCGGTCCGTTGGTACCCTTAAGGGTGGCCAGATCCGCTCCCGGCGGGTCTGCCCGACCTCCTGACCCAGCGTCAGATCCCTGGACCACGACTGAAAGCGACTCGGGCACGTGTTCAACTCCCTCTCGGACCGTCTCACTGCGACGTTCAAGAATCTCCGCGGCAAGGGCCGCCTGAGCGAGGCGGACGTCGACGCCACCGTCCGCGAGATCCGCCGCGCCCTCCTCGACGCGGACGTCGCCGTCCCGGTGGTGCGCGACTTCGCCGCACGCATCCGCGAGCGCGCGCTCGGCGCCGAGGTCTCCGGCGCGCTCAACCCGAGCCAGCAGGTCGTCAAGATCGTCAACGAGGAGCTCCAGGCGATCCTCGGCGGCGAGACCCGGCGGCTGCGCCTGGCGAAGAACCCGCCGACGGTGATCATGCTCGCCGGCCTCCAGGGCGCCGGCAAGACCACCCTCGCCGGCAAGCTCGGAAAGTGGCTCAAGGGCCAGGGCCATTCGCCCATCCTGGTGGCGGCGGACCTCCAGCGCCCCAACGCCGTCACCCAGCTCGAGGTCGTGGCCAAGCGCGCCGGGGTGGCCGTGTACGCCCCGCATCCCGGCATCCAGTCCGAGTTCGAGGCACCCACCGGCGACCCGGTCGCCGTGGCCCGCGACGGCGTTGCCGAGGCCAGCGCGAAGCTGCACGACATCGTGATCGTGGACACCGCCGGCCGGCTGGGCGTGGATGCCGAGCTCATGCAGCAGGCCGCGGACATCCGCTCGGCGGTCAACCCGGACGAGGTCCTCTTCGTCATCGACGCCATGATCGGCCAGGACGCCGTCAACACGGCCAAGGCCTTCGAGGAGGGCGTCGACTTCACCGGCGTCGTGCTCTCCAAGCTCGACGGCGATGCCCGCGGCGGCGCGGCGCTCTCCGTCGCGTCCGTGACCGGCCGCCCCGTCATGTTCGCCTCCACGGGCGAGGGCCTGGACGACTTCGAGCTCTTCCACCCGGACCGCATGGCCTCCCGCATCCTCGACATGGGCGACGTCCTGACGCTCATCGAGCAGGCCGAGAAGAGCTGGGACAAGGACGAGGCCGCCCGGATGGCGAAGAAGTTCGCCGACCAGGAGGACTTCACCCTCGAGGACTTCCTGTCCCAGATGCAGCAGATCCGCAAGATGGGCTCGATGAAGAAGATGCTCATGATGATGCCGGGCGCCGCCCAGTTCCGGCAGCAGCTCGAGCAGTTCGACGAGCGCGAGATCGACCGCGTCGAGGCCATCGTCCGCTCGATGACCCCGCACGAGCGGCTCGCGCCCAAGATCATCAACGGCTCCCGCCGCGCCCGCATCGCCCGCGGCTCGGGCGTGCACGTCTCCGAGGTCAACGGCCTGCTGGAGCGCTTCGGCCAGGCGCAGAAGATGATGCGCAAGATGGCCTCCGGCGGCGGCATCCCGGGGATGCCGGGCATGCCCGGCCCGGGCGGCTTCGGCGGCTCGAAGAAGGGCCCGGCCAAGGGCAAGAAGAAGGCGAAGTCCGGCAACCCGGCCAAGGCAGCGCAGGAGCGCCGCGAGGCCGAGGCTCGCCGGGCCGCGGGCGCCTCGAAGGCCCTCAGCGGCCAGGGGGCCGCGTTCGGCGGCCAGTCGGGCGAGGACTTCGACCCCTCGGCCCTCAACCTGCCCAAGGGCTTCGAGAAGTACCTGGGCAAGTAGCCCTCAGCCGGCGGGGCCCGTCCGGGCGCAGGCCGCAGGACCGCTCGCGCACGACGCCGAAGGGGCGCCTCCCGCTGGGAGGCGCCCCTTCCGCCGTCGTCCGCCCCGCGCGCTACTCCGGCGAGCCCACGGCGATCGTCTCGGGAAGGTAGACCTTCCCGCCCGCGGCGAGGAACTCCTGGCTCTTCTCCCGCATGCCTGCGATGGCCTCCTGGGCCTCCTTCGAGCCGAACTCGTTGCGGATGTCCTGGGAGATGCGCATCGAGCAGAACTTCGGACCGCACATCGAGCAGAAGTGCGCGGTCTTCGCGGGCTCGGCCGGGAGCGTCTCGTCGTGGAAGGCCTCGGCCGTGGCGGGGTCGAGCGCCAGCGAGAACTGGTCCTTCCACCGGAACTCGAACCGTGCCTTGGACAGGGCGTCATCACGCTCGTGCGCACCCGGGTGGCCCTTGGCGAGGTCGGCGGCGTGGGCAGCGATCTTGTAGGTGATCACGCCGGTCTTCACATCGTCCTTGTTCGGCAGCCCGAGGTGCTCCTTGGGGGTCACGTAGCACAGCATCGCCGTCCCGTACCGCGCGATCTCGGTGGCGCCGATCGCCGAGGTGATGTGGTCGTAGCCCGGTGCGACGTCGGTCACGAGCGGGCCGAGCGTGTAGAACGGGGCGCCGTCGCACAGCTCCTGCTGCCGCTCCACGTTCTCGCGGACCAGGTGGAACGGGATGTGCCCCGGTCCCTCGACCATGACCTGCACGTCGTACTCCCACGCGCGCTTGGTCAGCTCGGCGAGCGTGTCCAGCTCGGCGAACTGCGCCGCGTCGTTCGCGTCGGCCGTCGAGCCCGGGCGCAGGCCGTCGCCGAGCGAGAACGCGACGTCGTACTGCGCGAAGATCTCGCAGAGCTCGTCGAAGTGCGTGTAGAGGAAGTTCTCCTCATGGTGGGCGAGGCACCAGCCGGCCATGATCGAGCCGCCGCGGGAGACGATCCCCGTGACGCGCTCCGCGGTCAGCGGCACGTACCGCAGGAGCACGCCCGCGTGGATCGTCATGTAGTCCACGCCCTGCTCGCACTGCTCGATCACGGTGTCGCGGAAGACCTCCCACGTGAGGGCGGACGCGTCGCCGTTGACCTTCTCGAGGGCCTGGTAGATCGGCACCGTGCCGATCGGCACGGGGGAGTTGCGGATGATCCACTCCCGGGTCGTGTGGATGTCGTCGCCGGTGGAGAGGTCCATCACCGTGTCCGCGCCCCACTTGGTGGCCCACTGGAGCTTGTCGACCTCCTCGGCAATCGAGGACGTGACCGCCGAGTTGCCGATGTTGGCGTTGATCTTGACCAGGAACGCCTTGC
Source organism: Sinomonas soli (assembly GCF_054782415.1). Classification (NCBI taxonomy): domain Bacteria; kingdom Bacillati; phylum Actinomycetota; class Actinomycetes; order Micrococcales; family Micrococcaceae; genus Sinomonas; species Sinomonas soli. Next base: position 292,662 of record NZ_BAAGSN010000003.1, read on the forward strand.
CGATGATCATCGGCTCCGACTCGGGGTGGTTGATGTTGCTCGGGATGATCGCCCGCCCCGCGGCGACCTCGGAGCGCACCAGCTCGACGTCGCAGTTCTCCCGCAGCGCCACGAAGCGCATCTCGGGGGTCACGACGCCGGCCCGCGCGTAGTGCATCTGCGTGACGCGCCGGCCGGGCTTGGCCCGCAGCGGCACGGGCCTGGCGCCCTTCCACTCGGCCGAGGCCTCGCCGCGCCGCACCGCGGAGCGGCCATCGTCGAGCAGGTTCCGCTCGCGGCCCGCGTACGGCTCGACGTCGCCGCGCTCGGCGACCCACTCGGCCCGGTACGCCGGAAGGCCCACCACAGGGTCGCTGCCCGGGCCCGACGTCCGGTAGACCCGCAGCGGTGCGTTCGCCTCGCCCCCCGGCGAATCGTCGAGTGCGATCTCCGTGACGGGGACCCGGAGGCCGTGCCCGTCGTCGGTCAGGAACGCGAGCGAGTGGGCGGGGTGCTGTTCCATTCCAGATGTGCTCATACGCTGAGCCCTCACTTCCTACGCCGGCATGACCCGGACAGGTTCGACGGTCGCAGGCCGCGTCAGCCTGATCTCAGCCCTTGCGAGGGCACCCGTGTGGACGCGTTGGACCCTAGCACGGCAGTTAGGCTGGCGTCATGCATGACGTTGTCCACCTCAGCGGCCCCGTCCTCGCCGGCCCCACCGACGAGCGGCCGGAGGCGTGGATCGTCGACGGGCGGATCACCTTCCGCCGCCCCGAGGCACCGGCGGCCACGACCCTGCGCGGGTGGGTGCTCCCCGGCCTCGTGGACGCGCACTGCCACGTGGGGCTGGTGCCCGGCGGCGCGCCGGATGACGCCGCGGCCCTCGCCCACGCGCGCTCCGAGGCGGCGGCCGGGGTCCTCCTGGTCCGCGACTGCGGCAGCCCCACCGACACCCGCTGGCTGCAGGCGCGCGACGACGTCCCGCGCCTCGTGCGCGCCGGTCGCCACCTCGCGCGGTCCCGTCGCTACCTTAGGGGCCTCGCGCTCGAGCTCGAGCCGGAGGACCTCGTGGAGGCCGTCGTGGCGCAGGCGCGGGCCGGCGACGGCTGGGTCAAGCTCGTCGCCGACTGGATCGACCGCGGCGCCGGCGACCTGGCGCCCGCGTTCCCGCCCGCCGTGCTCCGCGAGGCTGTCTCCGCCGCGCACGCCGAGGGGGCCCGCGTCACCGCGCACACGTTCGCGGAAGAGACCATCGACCACCTCATCGACGCCGGGATCGACTGCCTCGAGCACGCGACGGGCCTGCAGGAACGGCATCTGCCCCGCCTGGCCGAGGCCGGCATCCCCATCGTCCCGACGCTCGTCAACATCGCGACCTTCCCCGACATCGCCGCCCAGGGCCACGCAAAGTTCCCTCGCTATGCGGCGCACATGCGCGCCCTGTGGGAACGCCGGCACGAGCGCGTGGCGGCAGCGCACGATGCCGGGGTGCGGATCTACGCGGGAACCGACGCCGGCACGGTGATCGCGCACGGGCGGATCGCGGACGAGGTCGCCGAGCTCGCCGCGGCGATCGGGCCGGCCGCCGCGGTCGACGCCGCGTGCTGGGCCGCGCGCGGATGGCTGGGAGCCGCCGGCCTCGCCGAGGGCGACCCCGCGGACGTCGTGGTCGTCAGGGAGGACCCCCGAGCCGACGTCGGGACGCTCGCGGCCCCGCTGCACGTGCTGCGGGACGGGCAGCGGATCGCCGGGGCAGCGGAGGCTGCCGCGATCTAGGGAATACCGAGGCTTGATTGAAGCTTCAAGTAAACGTACGCTTGATGCAGACCCCGACAGCCAAGGAGCCCCCGTGACCACATCCGCCGCCCCCACCCAGCCCGCCCCCGGAGACCTGCTTCCGGCCGACCTCGCGATGGGCACCGTCATGCTCAAGGTCGGCGACATGAAGCTCATGCTCGACTACTACGAGCGCGCCCTGGGCCTCGTGCCGATCAGCGAGTCGCTCGGCGGGGTGTACCTGGGCCGCCAGGGCGTGCCGGTCATCCACCTCAGCCCCGCCGCGGGGCTCCAGATCCCCGGGCGCGGCGAGGCCGGGCTCTTCCACACCGCCATCCTGTTCGAGCGCCGCGCGGACCTCGCGGCGACCGTCGCCACCGCGGCCCAGTACGATCCCCGGCTCTTCGCCGGCAGCGCCGACCACCTCGTCTCCGAGGCGTTCTACTTCACCGACCCCGAGGGCAACGGCGTGGAGCTCTACTTCGACAAGCCGCGCGAGACCTGGCAGTGGAACGCCGGCCAGGTGGTCATGGACTCGCTGCCGCTGGCCCCGCAGGCCTTCCTCAACCAGAACCTGACCGAGGCGTCCCTCGACGGGCAGCGGGAGGCGGAGGCCGGCGTCGGCCATGTCCACCTCCAGGTCGGCGACGTCGAGACGGCGCAGAAGTTCTATGTCGACACGCTCGGCTTCGAGAAGACCTCGGGCTGGCACGGCCAGGCCCTGTTCGTCTCGGCCGGCCGCTATCACCACCACATGGCGATGAACGTGTGGAACTCGCGCGGCGCCGGCCCGCGCAAGGACACGCTGGGCCTCGGCGAGGTCCTCATCAGGGTCGGCACCCAGGACGACGTCCTCGCGGCCGCGGACCGGCTCAAGATGGCCGGCGTCGCCACCCTTCACACCGGCGCCGAGCTGCGCTTCGAGGATCCGTGGCGGAACCAGATCCGCATGGCGTCCGTGCACGCCTGACGTTCCCTGCGCTACGCTCGGAAAGTCCGCGGCCGCCGCGGGCACCTGCAGCCCGAACCGCAGTCCAGCGCCCACAGAGGGGGAAGACGTGTCCGCTCCCAGTCCGTTCGCCGAGATCTTCGTCTCCACGCACGCCGACGCGCTCGCCCGGGCTTCCCGGCTCGACGGCGGCGACGCCGAGGACACCGGGGGCCTGAGGATCCCCGGCGTCTCGGACTACGAGATCGAGCAGCTCGGCTCCCTGGTGGGCACCGCGGTGCACGCCCCCGGCGCCGACTACGAGCTCACCATGGTCGACGTCTCCTCGGACAGCCTCCTCGCGGTGCCCTCCACCATGGTCCGGGCCCTCGCCGACCTCCTGGTCTTCGAGTCCGAGGAGGGGGAGGGCAACGCCGTCGAGCGGGTTGCCGCGGCCTGGGTCGACCAGGAGGACCTCCCGTTCGACGCGCGCGAGGCGTACGACTACGTCGAGCAGCTGGCCAAGCTGGCCGCCGACGTCGACGACTCGAACCGGCAGGAGCTCTTCGTCTGGGCGAGTTCCTGACGCGCCGCGCTCCGGCGGCATGCGAAATGCCCCCGGATCTGGCACAATGGTCAGGTACCAATCCGCGCGGCCCCCTCTCTCCGCGCGCGGTTGTGTCCATCGGAGCCCTGGCGAAGTACGGCCCGCCCCACGGGAGCGGAAAAGTCCGGGCTCGCCTCATGTGCAGAAACAGGAGTGACCACAACCGTGGCCGTTAAGATTCGACTCAAGCGCTTCGGCAAGATGCGCGCCCCGTACTACCGCATCGTCGTCGCCGACTCGCGCACCAAGCGCGATGGCCGTGCGATCGAGGAGATCGGCAAGTACCACCCCACCGAGGATCCCTCGTTCATCGAGGTCAACTCCGAGCGTGCCCAGTACTGGCTCGGCGTCGGCGCCCAGCCGACCGAGCAGGTCCAGGTGCTCCTCAAGATCACCGGCGACTGGCAGAAGTTCAAGGGCCTCCCGGGCGCCGAGGGCACCCTGAAGTACCCGAAGGGCAAGGAGCCGTTCGTGGCCCCCGAGAAGGGCTCCGTGATCCTCCCCGAGGCACCGAAGGCGTCCAAGGAGGCCGAGGAGTCCGCCGAGGCCCCCGCAGAGGCCGAGGCTGAGTAACTTGCTGGCCGAGGCACTCGAGCACCTGGTCCGCGGCATCGTGGACAACCCCGATGACGTCGCAGTCCAGGCCAAGAGCGGCCGCCGCGGCGACGTCCTCGAGGTGCGCGTCCACGAGGACGACCTCGGGCGCGTCATCGGCCGCCAGGGACGCACCGCGCGTGCACTGCGCACCGTGGTCGCGGCCCTCGCCGACGGCGAGCCCGTCCGCGTCGACGTGGTCGACACCGACCGCCGCCGCTGACACTGCCTCACCCCGCTCCGGCTCCTCCTCCCACCAGGGTGGAGGGGCCGGAGCTGTTTCCACCCCTCGCGGCGGGCAGCCGCACACCGCACCCCCACGGGCCTTCACGGCCCACGACGCAGGAGGCCATCCCATGCAGGTCCAGGTCGCACGGATCGGCAAGCCGCACGGCATCCGCGGCGAGGTCACCGTCCAGGTCCTCACCGACGCCCCCGAGGACCGGTTCGTCCCCGGCACCGACTTCATCGTCGAGCCCGCCTCGAGCGGCCCGCTGACGCTCGAGGGCGCGCGCTGGAACAAGGACATCCTCCTGCTCGCCTTCGCCGAGGTGCCCGACCGGACCCGCGCCGAGCAGCTCCGCGGAGTCAAGCTCTACCTCGAGTCGGAGGAGCTCGAGGACGACGACGAGGGCTGGTACGAGCACGAGCTCGTGGGCCTGGCCGTCCGCGTCGACGGCCGCGACGTCGGCACGGTCGCCGCGCTCCAGACCATGCCCGTGCAGGACCTCCTCGTCCTCGACACGCCCGCCGGGGAGGTGCTCGTCCCGTTCGTCGAGGAGATCGTGCCCGAGGTCGACGTCGAGGGCGGCTTCATCGTCCTCGTCCCGCCGCCCGGGCTCCTCGAGCTCAACCTCGACACCGACGACGCCGGGGCCTCGGGCGGCGGGCCGGAGCGGCAGCCGGGGTCGGAGGCCTAGGTGCGCATCGACGTCGTCAGCATCTTCCCCGAGTACCTCGCCCCGCTGCGGCTCTCCCTCCTGGGCCGCGCCCAGGAGGACGGGCTGCTGGAGCTGGCAGTCCACGACCTGCGCGACTTCACCTTCGACCGCCACCGGACGGTGGACGACACGCCCTACGGCGGCGGCGCGGGCATGGTCATGAAGGCCGAGCCGTGGGCGCTGGCCCTCGAGCACGTCCTCGCGTCGCAGGCACCCACCGAGGAGCAGGCAGCCACCACGGGGGAGGCCGGGCAGGCCTCCACGGGGGAGGCCGGGCACGACGCCGGTCCGGCCGCCGCGCGCCGCCCGGTGCTCATCGTGCCGTCCCCCGCGGGCGCGGTCTTCACCCAGGCGATGGCCTACGAGCTCTCCGAGGAGCCCACGCTCGCGTTCGCGTGCGGGCGGTACGAGGGCATCGACGAGCGCGTCCTGGACTGGGCGGCCCAGCGCTTCGACGTGCGTCCCGTGAGCCTCGGGGACTACGTGCTCAACGGGGGAGAGGTGGCGGTCATGGCCATGGTCGAGGCGGTCGGGCGGCTCCTGCCCGGCGTCGTCGGCAACCCCGAGTCCCTCGTGGAGGAGTCCCACGCGGACGGGCTGCTCGAGTACCCCGTCTACACGAAGCCCTCGCTCTGGCGGGGCCACGGGGTGCCCGAGGTGCTGCTGTCCGGAAACCACGGCAAGGTGGCCTGCTGGCGTCTCGAGCAGCAGTTGCGGCGCACCGCGGCGCGCCGCCCCGAGCTCCTCGACGGCGCGGACGCCGCGCCCTACGGCAAGGCCGAGCGGGCCGTGCTGCGTGAGCTCGGGTACGAGGTGGCGGACGGGCGGATCCGGCGGGCCGTGCCCCGCGCCTGACGCGGCCGCCGACATGACGGCCCCGCCCCCGATATGGCACAATGGAGCGTTGTGTCTGCCGGGCATTGGACCTGCCACAGGGGGCCTGAGCCAACGGTGATGGACACGCCGCCCTGCCGGGCCCTTCGGCGGGCGGTCATGGATTCCGGCCCGATCGCCCGAGCGCGGTGCGGGCCGCACACCAAAGCGGGTGACCTGTGGCATCTGCCAGGAGAGATGACAATGAACATCCTCGACTCCGTCGACGCCGCGTCGCTGCGCTCTGACATCCCCGCATTCGCGCCGGGTGACACCATCAAGGTGCACGTGAACATCATCGAGGGCAAGAACTCGCGCGTCCAGGTCTTCCAGGGCTTCGTCCTCGGCCGCCAGGGCCAGGGCGTGCGCGAGACCTTCACGGTCCGCAAGGTCTCCTTCGGTGTCGGCGTCGAGCGCACGTTCCCCGTGCACTCCCCGATCATCGACAAGATCGAGGTCGTGACCCGGGGCGATGTGCGCCGCGCCAAGCTGTACTACATGCGCGAGCTGCGCGGCAAGGCCGCCAAGATCAAGGAGAAGCGCGACTTCAGCCGCACCAAGTAGCCCCAGGCTGCTCCCAGCGTGCTGAACGCCACCTCCATGGCACGATCCGAACGCCAGTCCCGGCTGAGGGGCTGGCGTTCGGTCGTTCTGGCCGTCGTGCTGGCCTTCGTCGTGTGGGCGGTCATCCGCTCGTTCGTCGTCGACGTCTTCTACATCCCCTCCGCGTCCATGCAGCCGCTGCTCGACCCGGGCGACCGGATCGGCGTCGTCCGGGCGGGGGTCGACCCGGCGCCGATCCGCCGCGGAGATGTGGTCGTGTTCGACGGCAGGGGCTCCTTCGCGCCCCTCACCTCGGGGCGCGGGTGGGCGGGGGACGTCCTCCAGGGGGCGGCCGAGTGGCTCGGCGTCGTGCCCACCGAGACCGTATACGTCAAGCGGGTCATCGGCGTGGGCGGCGACCACGTCCGCTGCTGCACCGCGAGTGGGAAAATCGAGGTGAACGGCCAGCCCCTCGACGAGCCGTACCTGTTCCCGGGCGACGCGCCCAGCGAGCAGCGGTTCGACGTCATCGTGCCGGCCGGGAGGCTGTGGCTGCTGGGCGACCACCGCTCGGAGTCCGCCGATTCCCGAGCGCTGCTGGGCGCCCCCGGGGGCGGCCTCGTCCGGGAGGACAAGGTGATCGGCCGGCCGGTGGCGATCCTGTGGCCACTTGATAGATTGGGCGGGTTCACCGCCTCCCCGACAACGAAGGACACCGAGTGATGCGCAGCCGAGATGCCGGGGCCGACGCCGCAGGAGCGGGGCCGGAAGCGCCCGGCGAGCGCGGTGACGGGGCCCCGCGGCGCGGAGGCCTCATGGCGTGGATCCGCGAGATCGCGATCATCCTCGGCGTGGCCATCGTGCTGTCCTTCCTCATCAAGACCTTCCTCTTCAAGGCGTTCTACATCCCGTCCGAGTCGATGGTGCCCACCCTCGAGGAGAACGACCGGATCTTCGTGAACCTGTTCGTGCCGCGCAACTTCGCGCTGCAGCGGGGGGAGGTCGTGGTCTTCCGGGACACGAAGGGCTGGCTCCCCGAGGTGCCCCAGCCTGCACCGAACCCCGTGCAGGAGGCGCTCGAGTTCGTGGGCCTGCTGCCGGACACCTCCCAGCAGCACCTCATCAAGCGCGTCATCGGGCTGCCCGGGGACCACGTGGTCTGCTGCGACGCGTCCCAGCACATCACCGTCAACGGCGCGGCCCTCAACGAGCCGTACGTCAATCCCGCCGAGACCCCGCATGTGGTGCCCTTCGACGTCACCGTCCCGGCTGGGAACATCTGGGTGATGGGCGACAACAGGAACCACTCCTCGGACTCGCGCTACCACAATTCGGTCCAGCCGGGCGCGGGCTTCGTCTCGATCGGCGACGTCGAAGGCCAGGCCGCCGTGATCGCATGGCCGCTGAACCGCATCCGCTCCCTCGACAGCTACCCGGACACGTTCAAGGACGTGCCCGCACCGAAATGAGCACCCGCATGGCCGCGGGCGCACGGGCGCCACGGCCGCGCCGCTCCACGGCTCCCACGCTGCGGTTCGTGAACCGGCTCGCGGGCGCCTACGGGCCCCTCATCGCGGGCTGCGACGAGGTGGGCCGCGGGGCGCTGGCCGGCCCCGTCTCCGTCGGGATCGTGGTCGTGGACGCGCGGCGGGTCGTGACCCGCACCGTGCTGCGCGACAGCAAGCTCCTCACCCCCGAGCGCCGCGTCGAGCTGGTCCCGATGGTCCGCGCGTGGGGCGTCGGCTCCGCCGTGGGGCACTCGAGCGCGGAGGAGATCGACGAGGTGGGCATCATGGAGGCGCTGCGCCGGGCCGGACGCCGAGCCCTGGCCGAGATCGCCGCCCAGGGCGTCGTGCCGGACGCCGTGCACCTCGACGGCAACTACGACTGGCTCTCGCGCGGCGGCCAGGGCTCGCTGTTCGACGAGCCCGAGGCCGGTCCGATGCTCCCGGTCCAGACCACGATCAAGGCCGACCTCGCATGCCAGGCGGTGGCCGCGGCCAGCATCCTCGCCAAGGTGGCCAGGGACGGGCTCATGGTCGGCTACGGGACCGAGGACCCGCGCTTCGGCTGGGCGGTCAACAAGGGCTACGCCACGGCCGAGCACCGGGCGGCGCTCCTTGAGCACGGGCCCACCGTGCTCCACCGGCGCTCGTGGCGCCTGGGAACGGCGGACGCGGACACCGAGGATGAGATCGAGGCCGCCGCGCAGGAGCGCGCCGCGGCCGAGCAGGACCTCGAGGGGAGGAAGATAGGACTATGAGCGCCGAAGACCTTGAGAACTACGAGACGGACATGGAGCTCCAGCTCTACCGCGAATACCGGGATGTCATCTCGCTGTTCAGCTACGTGGTGGAGACGGAGCGGCGGTTCTACCTCGCCAACCACGTGGACCTGCAGGCCCGCTCCGCCGACGGCGAGGTGTACTTCGACCTGACCCTCCAGGACGCCTGGGTCTGGGACGTGTACCGCAGTGCACGGTTCGTCAAGAGCGTCCGGGTCATCACCTTCAAGGACGTCAACGTCGAGGAGCTGCCCAAGGTCGAGGACCTGGGCCTGCCCAAGGGCGGTCTGGGGGCCTAGCAGGGCACCACTTCTCCTCCACAGGCGGTTGGCCGGGCGGGTCGCCCACATAGGCCGGGATGCCCGCGCTGCGGCGTCTGCCGCGGCACGAGTCTGGTCCCATGAGAGCCAAGGACAGACTCGGTCAGCGCGGGGAACGCCTCGCGGAGGAGTACCTGCGGACGGCCGGCGCGGCCATCCTGGACCGCAACTGGCGGTGCCGGGACGGGGAGCTCGACATCGTGGTCGCCGACGGCGGGATCCTCGTCGCTGTCGAGGTGAAGGCGCGCCGCTCGTGGGACTACGGGCACCCGTTCGAGGCCATCGACGCCGCCAAACTGGGCCGCCTTGTGCGCCTGCTCGCAGCGTGGGCCGAGGCGCACGGTGTCCGGGCGCGGGCCCGGCGGGTGGACGTCGTCGCCGTGACCGGCCCCGACGGCGGGCCGGCCCAGATCGAGCACCTGCGGGGCGTGGCCTGATGGCCGGCGTCGGGCGCGCGCTCGGTGTCGCACTCGTGGGCCTGAACGGCTACCTCGTCGAGGTCGAGGCGGACATCGGCCAGACCCTTCCCAGCTTCGTCCTGCTCGGCCTGCCGGACTCGGCGCTGAGCGAGGCGCGTGAACGGATCCGCAGCGCTGCCAAGAACAGCGGCCTGCCGCTGAGCCGGCGCAAGCTCACCGTGAACCTGATCCCGGCGTCGCTGCCGAAGCGGGGCACGGCCTTCGACTTGGCGATCGCGGTGGCGTCGCTCGCCGCCGCAGGCGACCTGCGGCCCCCTGCGGGCGTCGTCTTCCTCGCCGAGCTGGGCCTCGACGGCAGGCTCCGGCCCGTCCGCGGTGTGCTGCCGGCGGTCATGGCGGCCGTGCGGGGCGGACGGCCCGACGTGGTCGTCGCGGGCGCGAACGCCCGTGAGGCCTCGCTCGTCCCGGGGGCCAGGGTGCACGCCTACGACTCCCTCGGGCAGCTCGCCCTCGACCTCGGCGCCGACCCCGAGGCGGTGGCGGTGCCCGCGCACGCGGACGGCGGGACGGGACCGGAGGCAGACGGCGCGCGGCCGTCGCGCCACGCCCTGGCCGTCCCCGACCTGAGGGACGTCGCGGGCCAGCCCGAGGCGCGTATCGCCGTCGAGGTGGCTGCGGCCGGCGGCCACCACATCATGCTGGTGGGACCGCCCGGGGCGGGCAAGACGATGCTCGCCGAGCGGCTCCCGGGCATCCTGCCCGATCTCGACGACGAGGCAGCCATGGAGGTGACCGCGATCCACTCGCTCTCGGGTGAGCCCGGAACGGGCGAGCTCATCCGCCGCCCGCCGTTCGAGAGCCCGCACCACACCGCGAGCGCTCCGGCGATCATCGGCGGCGGTTCGGGCATCCCCCGGCCCGGGGCAGCATCCCGGGCGCACCGGGGCGTCCTCTTCCTCGACGAGGCGCCGGAGTACGAGCGCAGGGTGCTCGACTCCCTCCGCCAGCCGCTCGAGAGCGGCGAGCTCGTGATCCATCGGGCCGCGGGCACCGCCGCCTACCCCGCGCGCTTCCAGCTCGTCATCGCGGCGAACCCGTGCCCATGCGGACATGGGACAGGCAAGGCGCTCGAGTGCACGTGCACGGCGCAGGCGAAGAGGCGCTACTTCGGGCGCCTCTCGGGCCCGCTGCTGGACAGGGTGGACATCCAGCTGCGAGTGAACAAGGTCTCGGCCCTCGACTTCGGACAGGTACCCGTGGGGGAGGCGACGGCGGACGTCGCCCCGCGCGTCCTCGCCGCCCGGCGGAGGCAGGCCGAGCGGCTGCAGCCTTACGGGCTCGAGACCAACGCGCAGGTGCCCGGCCGCCTGCTGCGGGGCCAGCTCCGGCTCGATCCGGGCTCCACCGCACTGCTCGACCGGGCCATGGTGGCGAACACGCTCACGGCCAGAGGGTTCGACCGAGTCCTCCGGCTCGCCTAGTCGCTAAACTAGCAGACGTGGATGCCGTTGTGTACCTTCGAATCAGTCAGGACCGTACCGGCGAACAGCAGGGCGTAGAGCGGCAACGCGAGGCATGCCTGAAACGCTGCGCTGAGCGCCAGTGGGGCGTGGCCGCCGTCGAGTCCGACAATGACGTGAGCGCGGCCGGCAAGCGACGCAGGCCAGGATTCGAAGCCATGCTCGAGGCGGTGGCCAGTGGGCGGGCGCAGCATGTCGTCGCATGGTCTCTCGATCGCCTGCAGCGCAACCGACACGACGAGCTGCGCCTGTACGACACCTGCAAGGCCAAAGGGGCGACGATCTCGCTCGTGAACGGCCCCGACATCGAGTTCAGCACCGCGACGGGCCGCCTCATCGCCGACAACCTAGGATCCCTCGCCCGGTTCGAGATCGACCTCAAGGGCGACCGGCAGCGCGCAGCGCAGGCACAGGCGGCTAGGAGCGGGCGCCGGTCGGGTGGCCGGCGGCCGTTCGGGTACGAGCAGGACGGGCTCCGTGTGCGTGAGGCTGAAGCCGAGCTCGTCCGCGACGGATACCGGGCAGTCCTAGCGGGGGAGACCCTCGGCGGGATCGCGAGAGCGTGGAACGCGACCGGGCTGGTCCCGGACCAGAAGCGCTACGCTGAAGGGCACCGGGGCGCCGTCTCATCGTGGAGACGTGACAACGTGAGGGTAGTCCTTCTCAATCCGCGGAACGCGGGAAAGCGGGCATACAAGGGCGAGATCGTCTCCGACGCAGTGTGGCCCGCGATCATCGACACTCCCACCTTCGAGGCCGTCAGAGCCATCCTCACGGACCCGGGCCGACGGGCGGGCCGCACGAGTGCGAGGCGCCTCCTCTCCGGGCTGGCCCTGTGCGGGGTGTGCGGCGCTGCCGTGCATGCCGGCGGAGCGGTGCGGAGAGGCATCGCCAACTACCGGTGCTCCGGCGCTCTGGGCCACGTCTCGCGCATGGCGGAACCGGTCGAGGACTACGTGGTTCGGGTCGTCGTCGGGCGCCTGTCGATGCCCGACGCGGCCGAGCTCATGTCGCGGGCAGACCATCCAGACCTGGACGGGCTGCGCGCCGAGCAGCACGCCAACCGCGAGCTCCGCAACAGCATGGCCCGCAAGCTTGCCATGGGACGCGTCACCGAAGAGCAGTTCGACCTCGTCACCGGCACGACGCTCGAGCGCGACGCTGAGATCGACGCGCAGCTGGCAGATGCTGGCCGGGCGGACGTGCTCGGCCCTCTCGTCGCCGCAGCTGACGTGCGCGCCGCATGGGACGCCATGACGGACGCCCGGAAGCGGCTCGTCGTCGACACCCTCATGACCGTGACGGTCCACCCGCCTGGCCGCGGAACCCGCACATTCCGACCCGACACCGTCGGAATCTCGTGGAAGGTGTAGACCGTCTGTATAGAACCGCGGTAAAGTTGGCGACGCCTAGGGACAAGTGTCCCCGGCACCCGTTCCGAGGTCCGCCACGGACGCAGACATAAAGGGACGTAGCTGCGCCGCCAAGCCTGACCAGGCGAAGAAATGAAGCCGACCGTACAACCCGGTCGGCTTCACCCATTTAAGAGCCCTCCATTTCGCGGGCCCCGCTAATACAAGGCGGGGCCCTACCCGTTTAAGGAGCGAGAAATGAGCAAGACAAACGACGCCGGGATCAAGCTCGTCGGCCTAGCTGAGGCAGCCGCCCGCTACCAGATCACCACCAAGACACTCCGCCGCATGATCAGTGCCGGCGAGATCCCCGCCTACATGGTGTCCTCCCACATCATCCGGCTCGACCTCGAGCAGCTCGACGCGATCTTCCTCGCAGCGGCCCCCTACGAGGCCAACAAGGCGGGGTAGGCCGTTCCCCAAACCAACCGGCAGCCCAGAAGCCAGGACGCATCCCGCGGCCTGGCTTTCGTCGTTTAAAGGGAACTGGAGCAGGGCCAATTGACGGAACAGAACCCGGTGGAATCCTCGCCCGAGGTCGAGGAGGCGATCGCCCGGATACTGGCGACCGCACCCCCGCTGACACGGACTCAGATCAACAGGCTGGCCGCAGCATTCCGACCGGCATCAACCCCCGCAGGAGGTATGTGACCCCAAAGACATCGAGACAGCCCCGCAGGCAAGAACCGGTGGCCGTCCCGCAGGTGCGCGGCCAGCTCCGGCTGGACCTCAGAGGCCTCCCAGCCGCGGACATGGCCGAACGCATCAAGGCGGCCAAGGAAGCCCCACGAGCAGCCACGGTCGTCTTCCAGCTGGGAGCCGACGACCTGCCGCACACCGAGGCCCTCCGCGGCCTCGCCGCCGACGGCCGCCACCTCCTGCGCGTGGTCTTCGAGAGCGACCAGGCCGGCATCCCCGCGGTGACCGCCTGGGTGAGAGCGACCCGCGCAGCGCAGGCCGAGGAGGCCGCGACCGCTGAGGGGGTCGACGATGGAAACCCCTAGGCCCTCCACCCGGCAGGAGCGACGGGCCCTCGAGCGAGCAGCCCGACGATGGTGCGCCCGCGTCCAGCAGCGGGACGATCTCCCCGAAGACGTCAGGGCACTCGCCCCGCTCATCGCCGCCACCGCCGTCGAGCAGGGCGGCACGTTCACCGAAGCCGACGTGCTCCGCACCCTCGGCATCCCCGAGGAGGCCTGATCATGGCAGGAGACAGCATCCTCGACCCGGTCCAGTGGGCCCTCGCAGTGGACAGCCCCAGCAGCCGCCAGATCGGTTCGGCGAACGTCAAGCTCGTCCTCGTCGCGCTCGCGTGCCACGCCGACCGGTGCTGGATGGCCTTCCCCAGCGCGCAGGCGCTCACCGACGACCTCGGCGGGCAGATCGACCGCCGCGACGTCCAGAAGGCGCTGAGGCTCCTCGAGGACGCCGCACTCATCCGCAACGTCGGCAGGGGAGGACGCACCGGCAGGGTGATCAAATGGCGCCTCAATCCCGATCGCGACGAACCGCCCAATAGCGGGGACGCCCCCGCAATTCATGAGCCTTCCAATGGCGGGGATATCCCCGCCATTGGTGAGCCGTCCAATAGCGGGGGCAATAGCGGGGGCAATAGCCGGGATACCCCCGCTCTAACTGAACTAGAACAAGAACTAAACCCTCATTCGTCACCTTCCGTAACGCACGAGCGCGCCACGGCAACGAATGATGATGCCTACCAATCCGAGGCCTCCGACGAAGGCACCTCGGCCGACGCACACGGCCCCGACACAGAGGAGCTCCACCCCATGCCCCGAGGCCTCCGCGACAGCCCCCCGCCAGCCGGCCACCCAGACCCCTGGCAAGCCTGGTGAACAACCCCACGACCCCCGAGGAGCATGTGACCAAAGCAGCCGTACCCGACGACTGGACCGAACCGCCCTGGCTCACCCCATTCAATCGCTGGGAGCTCATGTGGCTCTGCCAACGACTCGACGCCGCGAACAGGGACCTGCGGATCGTCAACCGAAGACTCACCGAACAGCTCACCGACCGCGAGGAAATCCCCCAGCCCTGCCCGCCGGCTACTTCTTGTCAGACCCCGCCTCAGAAGGCGCCGCAGTCAGGGCCATCCTCTCCAGCAGCAGGTGAACGGCCCGCGCCCGGTCCTCCGGCTCGAGGGAATCAATAAGCCGCTCAGCGGCAAGGATCCTGGTGAACTCGACCGGCTGATTGAAGAACTGGCGAAGCTGGCGCATCGCCTCGAACTGGGCACGGATGAACGTCGCACCAATGTACGCGCTCGCGGCCCCGCTCGCGACGCTTACCGCGCCAGCCGAGACAGCTCCGGCCACGCTCGAGGCCTGCAGCGCCAGAGCGCCGAAGACGAGCACGAAGACGCCACCGATCCCCATTGCCCAAACGCTGTTCCGGAAACTCTGCCTCGCCTGTCCCGTGGCGATCTCGTGGTAGGCGTCCATCCGCTCCTGAGTCACGGTCCACAACGAGGTCCATCTGACGGCCTCATCATCCGTGGCACCGATCGCCGCAGCCGCTTCTTGTTCCCGCTCCCTCACCGCGTCAAGAAGCGCCCTCAGTCCCGTGACTTGCTCTCCCCGATGGGTCGCAACATAGCTCAGAGCGATGTTGGTGAGCGAGACCCCAAACAGACAAGCGAAGACGGCCAAGTACCAGGAGGGAAGGCCCGCGCGGGGATTCAGTATCAGCCAGAGCATGATCGCCCCCGATACGACGGCGCAGATCACGCTCGCAGTCATCATCGAACGGCGTTCCCGCTTCCAGTCCACGTCGGCCACAATCGCTCCCCACAGTCAAAAGCCCTCGGCGCTCACGCTACAGGGACACGGGAGCGAAGCCGGCCGTCCTCGCTCTGCGCGACGACCCGGCGGCGGAAACCCCGCGCACGCAGGCGCGC
This sequence comes from Sinomonas soli, assembly GCF_054782415.1. Classification (NCBI taxonomy): domain Bacteria; kingdom Bacillati; phylum Actinomycetota; class Actinomycetes; order Micrococcales; family Micrococcaceae; genus Sinomonas; species Sinomonas soli. Next base: position 307,775 of record NZ_BAAGSN010000003.1, read on the forward strand.
GTGCATAAACCTCATCGCAATGCATACACAAAACGACCGTTTACCGTATAAAATGGTCGCACGATGCCAACGAAGCCGCGCCACAGCCCTCCTCGAGCTATCGGGTACGTCCGCGTCTCCACTGAGGAGCAGGTCGTCTCGGGACTCGGCCTGGATGCCCAGCGCCGCGAGATCCAGGCGAAGGCCGACGCCGCAGGGTGGCGTCTGGAATTCATCGAGGATGCCGGTTTGTCGGGCAAGTCGATGGCCCGGCCTGGCATCCAGGACGCCCTACAGCGGCTCAATGCACGCAAGGCCGACATCCTCGTTGTGGCCAAGCTCGATCGCCTCTCACGCTCGCTCGCAGACGGCGCAGCAGTCATGCAGCAGGCCATGCGACGCGGCTGGAGCCTCGTCTCGTGCGACGCGGGCGACATCGACATGAGCACGCCCACAGGCGAAGCGCTCGCCGGCAGCATGCTCGTGTTCAGCCAGCTGGAACGACGACTCATCGGCCAGCGCACAGCAGCGGCCCTCGCAGTGAAACGGGCCAACGGCGTGCGGCTAGGCCGGCCGCAGGCCCTCAGCGACGACGTCGTGCGCCGCGTCCTCGAGCAGCGAGAAGCCGGCCTCAGCATGGCCGCCATTGCGGCCGGCCTCGAGGCCGACAGTGTGCCTACAGCCCGCGAAGGCTCACACTGGCACGCGAGCACGGTCAGGGCCGTCCTGCTCAGCCAGCGGGCCGCCGAGCTCCGGGGCGGCACCCGGTGACGGGGTGGGGGGTGGCAGCTATCCGGCCGGCCCGCCGGATATCGGACTACCCGTCGGGGGTGTGCCTATCGCGCGCGCCTGGCGGGATGGTTCATGCGCTGTACGCGCGTGGGCAGCGGGAGCAGATCGAGGCAGCAGGAGGTATGTGACAGGTGGTGAGGTGAGGCCGTCGCGGCGGGCTGCACCGTTTAGGGCGGGCAATGAGGTTGCGGCGACGCATGGGGCGTATTCGCCGCGGAAGCTTGCGCCGTTGGCGGAGGCGATTGAGTCGCGGGCGCGGGCGATGCCGGATTGGCCGCCGCATCTGTCGGGTTCGACTCGTTATGACGATGAGGTGCGGGCGTGGGCGTTCGCGGAGGCAACGTGTCAGCGGTTGCGGGAGTATCTGGCGGACCAGGACCCGGTGGACATGCTGACGGAGCTGGATGAGACGGATGAGACGGTTCAGGTGCGGGAGTTCGGGTCGCGCCGGCGTTCGCGGACGCGGCGGGTGCAGAGCGGGCTGGAGATGCTGCGGAGGTTTGAGACGTTGGCGGGCAACCGGCGGGCGGCGCTTGGTTTGACGCCGGTGACGGCGGCTCGGGTGGCCCGGGATTTGATGCAGGCACGGCGTTCGGCTGGCCCGGACCTGGCGGAGGCGTGGCGGGAGGCTGGCGATGAGTCGTGAGGGTGCGGAGCGTGTTCTGGAGGAGCTCTTGGAGGCGTGCCGGGCCGGTGACACCCTCGGGGCCGCGAAGGTCCTGTGCGGGTCCCCTGTGGCGATTCAGGACGTCCTCGCCGTTGCGGTGCGGCGGCTGGCCGAGACGGAGGGGCGTCGCGGGAACGAGTGATTTGGGTGCACGATCGTTGACCGTCTTACACCGGTGTAAGACAATGGAAAGACAGAAAATTTGGAGGTATGTGGAAGGACTTTCCACCGAACTGACTGAGCAAGCCGGAGGCCCCATTGCGGGTCCCGGCTTTTGCGCGTCTTGGGGGGCCTGAGATGCCGAACATGAATCTCGACCAGGCGAGCTATCAGGCGGTGAAGGAGCTCGCGGAGCGCGAGGGGCCCCTGATCAAGGGCGTCGTCCGTCGCGCCGTGGCCGGCTACGCGCCGGACCCCGTGAAGTGCGGCCCGGCCGCCCCAGGCGCTGACGAGGGGGCCCGGCGTGAGTGACTACAAGAACCTGACCATCGGCTCCGCCGTCGTGGCGGAGGAGTCCGCTGTGGAGTGCGTGCTCGCCGGCGTGACGACGGAGTTGGGCACCCTGACCGCGCAGCTCGAGCAGATCGAGGACATGCGGCAGGGGCCGAAGCAGACCCGGACCGAGACCATCGCCGAGCGCGACGCGGCGGCGACCAACGCCGACCTTGAGCGCACAGCCGCCGCGGAGGCGAAACTGGCGGCGCTCGCGTCGATCGACGCACGGCAGGAGGTCATCCGGGACGGGCTGGAGGCGCGGAGGACGGCAATCCTGGCCGAGCAGGTCCCGCCGGCGGAGGCGGCCGCCGAGGCCGCCCGGCAGGCCCACAGAACGTTCTCGGAGAAGCAGGCGGGCCAGGTCCCGCGCGGCCTCGTGGACTGGGCGATCATGCAGCGTGTGCGCCAGTACGCGGCGGAGGGCCTCGCCGACGGCGAGACAGCGGAGGACTTCGTGGCTGTGCTCGGGTTCCTGCCGGACCGTCTCGCGGCGCAGGTCGCCGCAGACCCGGGTCGGTTCGAGTCCGAGCGGGATGAAGCAAACTCACCCAGCCGGAGCGCGAGTGGAACTAGGGCCGCCCGGCCCTCCGTCTCATCCAGGGGTGGGACGAGGGCTCCATGGGGTCCCGTCGCGGTGCCACCGAGGTCTACGACTGGGCCTGTCAGAGGATCTGATCAGACGCCCTCCGGCACCTGGCCTCCCGCCGGGCCCGGCCGGGAGCTCGTGCGGTCCAGCGCCGCACCATCGGCGCGAGTCGCCTGTCATTCTCCACTGGTGACAACCGAGGCCTAATGCCTGACAGGAGTCGCCAACGATAATCTCCCTGGCCTCACCAGTCCGACCGCCGTCACTGGCCCAGCTTGACCTGTGCCTTGGTGCCGTCGCTTTTTCCATACTGGAAGATTGCGTTCGCGGATGTCTGGCCGCTGACGAACTCTGGAGCCGCCGTTATCGTCTGCCCGCTCGGCAAGTCGTAGGTCTTCAGCTGCTGCCAACCCTGATATATGACAACTCTGTTGCAGGCATCTGCGGCTACTTGAGATCCTGCGATCCGCGCGCTCCACACCTGATACAGCCAGGACTTGCCCGAGGCGTCCTTCAAACTCGCTTCTGCGTGGCCGCACGTGTAATACGAGTTATCGAAGGGAAACGGCGTCTCCATGAGTTGCTGCACCGTGGCGTTTTCCTGTGCCTGCCAGAGTGAAGTGCCGAGGGAGCCCACCGCGAACGATGCACCGACCAGCACCAACCCCACGAAGCCGGGTCCGATGCGCCCGACCCAAGGCTGGAGCGCCATTGCGATACCGCCGAGCAACAGCAGCGCCGCGAGGCCGCCAAGGTACAGCGTTGGCACGTAGGGCCAAAACCCCCGCGCGCTTCTGTTGAAGACGCCCGAAGAGGTGGTGTACATGATGTTGTCCTGTAGGACGAAGCGCCCGATGAGCCAAGGACCAACGCCGGTCAATGCGAGCCCGACCAGCCAAGCGAGCACCGCTTTGTCGATTGGCGACCGGCGTCCCAAGAAATCCTTGGACGACCGGCGGAAGCGCTTCCGGGCATCGAGCACGTGCTGCGGCGTCTTCGGAAGCGCTTTGGAGGCCGCATTGCAGAGCCAGAGTCCGATCCCGATGTAGATGAGGGGAGCCCACGCGGTCCATTCGCCCCAAAAGCCGTCGGTATTGTTCATGAAGCTGTAGAGCGGTTGGGGAGGCGCCCAGACGAGGAACTCGGGAATGATCCCCGGCAGCACGCCGCTCAGCGCCCCATAGCCAAACGCGAGCAGTGCGAGCCTGCGCACTCGAGTTCCGACGAGTGCCACAAGTGCGCCGAGCAGCAGGGACGGCCCGAACGCACGGGCCTGTGCCCACGAGAGCGTGTCGGCGATCAGCGTTGCATCGCGGGGATAGGAGTAGCCCCAGATATGTCCCCAGACCCATCCGGGGAACACCCCGACAAGTACCGCGGCGGCCGTCAGCACTGCCGCAATGAAGCGCAGCCCTGGCCGATAACGGGTGCCGAAAGAACCGTTGAGCGCTCGAGGAGTCGCCGGGGAGGGGGGCGCAGGAGCAGCCGATGTCTTCGCGCCGGCCAGGGCTGTCCTTGGTTGAGGCTTTGGAGATCTTGGCCCGGTGCTCGCCGTACTGGGTTTCGACGCGGGCGGCCGGGTTGGCTGCGGGATCGCCACCGATGGGGGAGTTGAAGTCCTCCCTGATCGCGCCCTTCTCAGGCTGCCCTTATCGAAGACCCGCAGGCGGATAGTGCCGTCACCTTTGAGAGCGTCATTGAGCTCTGACTCAGCAAGAGGTCCACCGTAGAGGCGCACCTCTGTCGCCTTGATCCCTGGTACGAGGCCCCGCGCCTCCATGATCTGGTCGACCACCGCGGTTGCGATTCCTGGCGCAGCGATGCCCGCTCCGGACGTCGAGACACTCAATGGAATCTGGTCGGCGGATGGGGTGGGCCGTACTACCCACTTCGATCTCGTTCCGTCTAGAAGCGCCAGCGACAGGTAGCCGCCACCTGCGGAAACGTCCTTCCGGATTCCTGCCCAATCGAGCGCACTCGAGGAGCGCCCACCTTCTACCGCAATGAATACGTGGTGCCCATCCACCGCGCCCCCTCATAGCTCTCCTGGAACATGCTTGCCGTCGCTGTTGACATCCGTCAAGCGAGCACAGCAACATTGCCGTACAACTCGCCGTCAGGCGTTATGTTCTCGCACCCCATGGGAGGCAGGCACGTGTCCACCGATACCCAGCAGCTCGAGGCGCTCGAGGAAGACGCGAAGTACATCCTGCCTGTGTATATCGCGGTGGATCACTCGTGGTCGATGTCGCCCCGGGAGAACAATGCGATCGACGCGGCCAACTCGCTGATCCCGACAATTATCCGCACTTGCATCAAGAACCCTCTGGCGGACGAGCGCGCTCGCTTCTGCGTCATCGGGTTCAACGATCGGGCTCAAATGGTGTCCCCGCTCGCACGGGGTGCAAATTTGGCTCAGCACACGTTCGAGGCTTCCAACGGCACGAGCTTCACAGAGGTGTTCAAGCTCCTGAAGGCGCAGATGGAAGATGACTACTCGTCGCTCAAGGCCGACGGGTACAAGGTATACCGGCCCGCCGTGTTCCTCATTACTGATGGGGAGCCCCAGGACGACCCGGCTCCTGCCTTCGCCGAACTGACCGATACAAACTTCAGCCGCCGGCCCAATCTATCCGTGTTCGGCGTCGGCCCCAACGTCCCCCGTGAGGTCGTCGAGACATATACCGCCGGCAATGGCAGAGCCTTTCTCACTGCCGATGGGTCCGGTGCTTCTGAGGCTCTCGGTAGCTTCATCGACATCCTCATGCAGAGCATCGTCAGCAGCACGGCCAAGGTGAGCGGCGCGGACGCCTCTGAGGCCGATGACGGCTTCAAGTGGGATGACGACGCGATCGCAGACGAGGATTTCCTTCTCGAAATCGAGTCGTAGATTGCGCTGGTTGCCGGGGAAGGGCCGGGACAGACGCCCATTATGGAGGAAACGGATCCAGAACATGCAGAATTCCCAGACAGCTGAAGAACCGCCCGGCGATCCCGAGTTCCCAACAGGTGTCTGGCAGCCGCCGCCCGCTGGCTGGTCCGCGGCAAGTTCCGCCTACCCGCCGGCGACAGCTGAAGAACGGCCAGGCGATCCCGAGTTCCCCGTAGGTGTCTGGCAGCCGCCGCCCGTTGGCTGGTCCGCGGCAAGTTCCGCCTACCCGCCGGCGACAGCTGAAGAACGGCCAGGCGATCCCGAGTTCCCCGTAGGGGTCTGGCAGCCGCCGCCCGTTGGCTGGCCCGCGGCTAGTTCCGCCTACTCACCGGAAAGTGAGACCTCGCCAGACCCAGCGCTTGGGGCTGCGCCTGGCATCGGTGTAAGCGGCCCGGAATCACTTTCCGAACAGGCTGCCGGAGCAGGGGAGATGTCTCCTGCAAATGCTGCCTTCCCACCGGCCGCTGGTTCTGCCGGTCGGCTCTTGCCCGAGGTGCCGCCGCCATCGCTGTCGACTGGGGCGCGAGAACTGCGGTGGACGCTCCCGGCCGCCCCAGACGACGTGAGCGTGCTCGAAGGCATCTACCGGGGCCGATCGCAGGTCGGAGATGCCGGTGCGATGCTCCGGATCGCTCCGTCGGTGAGGAGCAGGCTTTCGGGGGCCCACGTTCCCGATTCCACGGTTGACTCGGGAATCGTGAGTGACTCGGTGAGCGTCGGAGCGGTGAGCATCAAGGGAGCAAGCCACCACTTGTCAGGAACGCCGCGGCAGGACGCCTATGCTATAGGTTCTGATGATTCATGGGTGGTGATCGCGGTCGCCGACGGAGTCTCAGAGGGCAAGCTGTCCCACGTGGCCGCGACTGAGGCGGCAAAAGTCACTGTCGCGGAGTCCCTTCGCGCTCTCGCTGCCACGCCCCCCGATCTCGTTCACTGGCCGGAGGTCGGCAGGAAGGCAAAGGATGCGGTCCGTGCTCTCGGACAGCGCCGCGCGCAGCAGCAAGTCGGTCCGGCTGATTCCGCGCCTGAGATTTCGGATCGGACGATCGCGCAGATCATGTCGACTACCTGCGACCTGCTCGTTGTTCCAACTGCACGGAAAGACGGTTCGCTTCGGGTGTGGCGCGTCCGGATCTCTGGTGATGGAAGCTTCTACGTCCTCGACCCGGTCCGGGGCTGGGGCCTTCTTGACGCTGGCAAGGATCCCGCCTCGAACACCGTCGACAACTCGGTGTCCGACGCGCTGCCGCTGGGCGGCGATAGCCCGGATGTCGACAGCTGGGAGCTGAGCCCAGGGCAGGCGATCATTCTGTGCACGGATGGCTTCGGCGACGTGATTGAAGAGGGGGCGCGCCCTGTAGGACGGTATCTCTTCGATGCTTGGAAGCAGCCGCTCGATACCACCCAGCTTCTCTTCACGTCCTCTTTCGTCAACACCAACGCGGACGACGACAGGACTGCAGCGATCGTGTGGGCGACGGCATGAGCCGTGCGCCAGCCGACGTCACTGTCCAGAAGTCTGCGCTCGGGCCGATGGCTAAGCTCGGCAGGGGCGGTCAGGCCACAGTCTTCAAGCTGTCCTCTCCGCCGCCGATTCCCGGTGCCGAGGGCCAGTACGTCTTCAAACGCTACAACTCGGAGATTCTTGAAGAGTCGGGGCATTCCCTCGCGACAACGATGCCCCAATTGGTCCTCCATCCGGACGCCATGAGCGAGGACGACCAGAAGTTCGTCCGTCGCCATACAGTCTGGCCGCAAGGATTGGTCGTCGAGAATGGCACCGCGCAGGGCATCATCATGAAGCTGATCCCGGACCCGTTCTTCTTCGATCTCGAGTTCAATGGGGTCGGTCCGAGCGAAAGAACGCTTCTCGAGGTCCAGTACCTCATGGTGCCGGAAGCCAAGAAACGGGAGCGAGGCATCCCTTCGGCCACGGCCAAGGATCGTCTTTATCTCATCTTGGACGTCCTGAAGATCGTCGAATTCCTCCACCGCAATGGGTTAGTGATCGGCGATTTCAGCCCGAAGAACCTTGTTGTCAGCAACCCCGCCAAGGGTGTCGCATCCAGCGGAAAGAAGTTCACGCCGAAGTTCCTCGACGTCGACGCATTCCGATTTGCGGGTGGAGTTCCGCCGATCCAGCAGATGCATACGCCGAACTGGTTCCCGCCAGAGGTCCGAGCAGCAGCTGTCCTCCGGGACGAGCTGATTGCAGCGGGAGCCTCGCAGATCGAAATCAGCAGAGCTCGTGCAGCTGCAAACATACAGACGACCAAGTCGGACATCTTCAAGATGGGGCTCCTCGCACTTCGGCTGCTCCACATTCCCGGCGAACCGAACGAGGACGACACCCAGAGCGTTTATGTCTCTGCGACTGCGACCTCGAACATCGAACGTCTCGTCGGGCCGAAACGCGCCAGCCTTTTCCGGAGCATGCTCGACACCGATCCTGCAAGCCGTCCGACCGCGCATGACGTCCTTGCCGCGTTTTCCCGGAAGTAGGTAGTAGTGGCACTTCCGACCCTGGCTTTCTGGGCCAAAAGGTTGAAGCCGGAGGGCTACGCGGCCGCTGTCCGGCGGGGCCTGGCCGGTACGGTCAGCGGCGTCGAGGCCCATCTGACGAAGGTTGCGCGGTCCCTCGACGCCCGCGCCCTCGCAATCAACTCGATTGTCGCCGAGCGTGAAGCGATTGCGGTGGCTTTCGCCTCCCGATGGAACGTGGCCGTGCCGTACATGCAGCAGATTGCAGTGGCCTACCCTCCGACAGATCTGGTCGAGCGGCTCAGGACGGGACGCAAGCCCTGGTTCCAGTCAGGCAAGGATGCTCAGCGCCAGAGGGAAAGCCTGTGGGTCAGCCAACGGTTGTTCGAGTTGGAGAAATCGCTCGTCACAGAACTAACGGCCATCGCGAATGCCTGGAGCCGGGGGCGCCCGGCGCAGGTCCAGAGCCCTGCGACCGAGCCCCCCACCCTCCTCCCTGGTATTGCGGACCGCCCGAATGGGCTGCATCGAGTGAACCCCGGCGAAGGGCCGCTCGTCCTCCAAATCGGTGAAGTGGCCTGGTCCCTGGACTTGGGAGTGCCAGACCTCGGCGGCACGGCCTCGTCGAACCTGACGAGTCAGACCGTCGCTGCGCTCCCGCCGGCCAGATCGTTCCCGGCCTTGGTCGACCTCGTGCGCGATGGTGGATTTGCCACCGATCACCGAACCACCGTCGAATCTGCGGTGGCGCGTCTTCTGGCGCTGTTGCCGGCAGCCCAATTGAAGGTCCACCTGTTCGACCCGGTGAGAGTCGGCGCTTCGCTGAAGTTCCTCAGTGATCTGGGTGATCTCACCCGAGCCGCGGTGGCCGATGTGCGCGTGGTGGCCGCTGATCTGGAACCGTTGCTAGACGATCTCACACGCCATGTGGCGCGGGTCACGCAGCAGTACCTCGGTTCCCGTCACCGCTCCCTGGCCGAGTACAACCGGGCGGCGGGCGAAGTCGCCGAGGCCTATCACCTTCTCGTGCTGATGGACTTCCCAGCGGGTCGGGTCGACGACGAAGTGATGCGCAAGCTCGACACTCTTGTCAATGCGGGTCCCACATGCGGGGTGTTCACGCTTATCCTCTCGTCTGAGCCAGGCCGCTACTCGTTCGGGCTTCCTGTGCTGCAGAATGAGGTTTGGACGTCCCCAGACCATATGGTGAGAGGGATGCGGGGTGCTCTCCCGGCACTCGGAAGTCAAGTAGCGCAGGTCACCGTCGACGGCATCCGTTCAAGGGACTGGCGTCGATACGTCGCCCTCCGGCCCAAGATCCTCTGGTCTGGGTCGAGCTGGTCCCCCTCGGCCGCGCCGGAAGTGCAGCGCCTGATCATCCGGTTGGACCGTGACGTCAGTGGAGCCAAGCCTCGGAGCATCACCCCTGCCGCCACAGCGAGGCGTCTACAGTCGATGCCGGGCCGCGGCCGGGACGCCAACCCGGAGGACCCGTCGACCTGGTGGCGCAAGAGGGCCGTTCATGGGGTCGAAGCCGCCATCGGCGTGACAGGTGATCGCGATGTCGCCACAGTTGTCCTCGAATCAGCGGGGAGCGAGCCAGGCCTCATCATCGGCGGTCAGCCCGGCACGGGAAAGTCTGTGCTGCTCCATGCACTCATCTGCAATCTGGCCCGGAACTATTCGCCGGAGGACCTTCAACTCTATCTGCTGGACCCCAAGCAGGGGGTCGAGTTCATGGTGTACGCAACCGGCAACCTGCCTCACGCCAAGGTCATCACCGTCAAGGCACCACCAGAGTCGACGATCCTGGTTCTCGAAGACCTGATCGACCAGATCGCAGCGCGAGGAGAGCTTTTCCGCAACACTCGCACTGCGAGCGGAGCCAATCCTGACAAGCTCGATGACTATCTCGCCGCACCAGGAGTGCAGCGACTGCCACGAATCGTCGCCGTGATTGACGAGTTCCAAGCGCTCCTCAATACCGGCGACGACGAGACCTCTATGCGCGCATCCAGGCTCCTCGACCGCGTAATCCGCGAGGGGCGCGCATTCGGCGTCCATCTTGTCCTTGCGACGCAGAGCCTCCAAGGGATCACCCAGCTGCCGGCAGCAGTGACGAACATGATCGGCTCCAAGGTAGTGCTGCGCGTCAGCGAGGACGACTCACGTATCTTCCTTGGTCCGCAGGATCTCGACGCTGCAAGGCTCGGCAAAGGAAGCGGAAAGGCAATCCTCAAGCGACCCGGCATCGATAAGCGAGAAATTCAAGTCACCAATGAGACCAAGGATTCAGCGCATACAACAGCGAAGTCACTCGCGGCCAAGGCCCACAATTCTCGACGGCCGGTCGTGCTCGACTTCTCGCGCTCTCGGCCCCCAACGCGGCTAAATTCGAAAGCCGACAGCAGCGTCGGCCTCCAGCTGCTCGTTGCGCGCGGCATGGGCGTCGTGGAGTCGGTGAACGCGCGCTTGCCCGTCAACGACGATGGAAACCTCCTTGTGGTCGCCGGCCCCGGCCGAGGGACTGCGTCGGGACCGAACATCGGCATACTGTCCGCGATGCTGGCCACCTGTGTTGTAGCGAAAGTACCCTTCGATGTGGTCGACTTTGGGGACCTGCAGACAGGGTTCGACGTCGCGTTGGGGAAGATCCAGCGGGCGGTCGCTACTCCCCAGCGAAGGTTCGCGAGAAGGAACCTGTTCGAGCTCTACCTCGATGAAGCTATTGCCCTGGCCCGGCAGGGAGGACCGAAGGCGTCGACCCGGAAGGTTCTGTTCTTGATGAATGCCCACCGGAACCGTGAGCTTGTCGATGGTGGGGACATCACCCACAAGCTCAACGAGTTGCTTTCAGTTGCAGCCGCCGGAAGGGTCCACGTGGTGCTGCACAGCGACACCGGGACAGCAGCTTCGCGCATCCTTTCCGATACCGTCGTCTTAGGGCAGTTCGGTGCTCGTCTGTTCGCAAAGCTGGACTCCGACAGCAGCTATCAGCTGGTCGGCTCGAACGAAGCCGAGCAGCTCGTCGGCGACGAACTCCTGCTCTGGGAGCAGACGGGCGAGAGGACCAAAGCCGCGCCATTCGCGCCATTCGACACGAAGACCTGGGCGCGGATCGCCCAATGAGCAGACTCGTGGTCGATCCCCGAACGCTTCGAGCACTGCAGCTGGCGCTCAAATCCACTACCGACAGGGTGCAGGCCGAGCACAGGGCTGCCCTGAACGCCGCGAGGCGGACACTGGCGACAGTAGAAGTCGCAGTCAGGCTGCGCCAGACCCGGGTGCAACAGTGCAAGGCCGCGCTCGAAGCGTGCCGGATCTCCGAGCGGGACGACTGTTCTATCGAGGCGGCGGCGCTCGCTGAAGCGCAACACCGTTTAGCCGCCGCCCGGAGTGCCCGGAAGCTCGCTACTCAAGCCATAGCTGACTACGAGTCACAAGCTCGCGCATCGCTCAAGCGGGTGGAGAGTTTCCAGGCTGAGGGACACCGCTATCTTGCTTTCAAGCTGGATAAGGTGTCCGCGGTCAATGCTGGAGGGCCTGGCGGCATGGGTTCCGTCTCCGGCCCCGGTTATGCGCCCGCTGGTTCCGCAGCTTCCGGGAGCCTCGGCGTCCACCTCGTCCCGGGACTCCCGGCCGGCTTCATGATGGTTCCTGTCGACCTGATCGATCAGACCGAAAACCCCATCGGCGGCCCCCGAGACTTCGGCAAGGGATACTCCATCGAGGATCTCGACTACGCCTTCGATCTTCTCACAACCCAGGTGCTGCCGGGACTCGCCGCTGGCTTGAATCCGTCATCCTTCGCTACGACTGACCAGGCCAATGGCAGCCATGGAGTCCGGTCGCTCTCGGATACCTACAGCGGGTTCTTCGGCGGCGACGCAATCAGGCTTGAGCTTCGCCCCGACGGCACCTACGGGATCACGAACGGCCGACATAGGATCTTCGTTGCAGGCCGCTTCGGCCGGCAGCATGTGCCCGCACGCATAGTCGGAGGTCACCCTTGACCGTCGTCGCCCGGCAATCCAACGACCTCCGTTCTATCGCGGAGCATCTCAAGTCAACGTCTGAGCAGACCCGCCCCACGTTCACCGACGAGTCCCGCCCGAAGTTCGACCACCGCGTGATCGACTCGATGCGCAACGAGATCCGAAACCTCTCAGTCCATGTGTCCGAGCTGGACGCTGCTCTCGAGAGCGCGCTCCGCCTGTTGGACTAGAGATCCTTCACCGGATCGACCGCAAACAGGATTCGCAATGAAGTATCAAGCCCTACGTGCGCTTCCGCTGAAGTATCCATATCCTGTCGTCGTTGAAGCCAACGACTTCATACTCGGACCCAGACGGGAGCTGGATGACCAACTCCAGACTGCCAACCTTGTTCACTCTCCAAATTCTGCACGTATCATCGAGGCCTAAATGCCCATCGAACTGTAGCCAACGGTGAGCCGGGTAGATGTGTTCCGGAGGGCCGTCAATGCGTGCCCATCGGAATAAACTTCCGTCGTTCCCGATTGCATGGATCGCTTCACCATCACAGCTGACGCGGACAATCTGAGGTCCTCGCGGCATATCAAGTGGGCGCGGCGCGAGGTAACCGTTCGACCACCACGAATATCTCGGCGGTGCTTCTCCCCAAGCGTAGAGCTGACCTGAAATGGTCCTAGCGAGCACTCCTCGCACCCCTCCCGCTCCCGAAAATTTCCAGGGCACAATTTCGACTGCTCCCGACACCCCGGGGACCAGGTTTACATGGTGCGTCCAGGATGAGGGGTGACGGCGGCCGAGGGCGAAGTGGTCGTTAGAGCCCCACGAATAGATTTGCCCGTCGCGCTTGATCACGTAGCAGGTGAAATCCGCGGCGAACACTCGGACGGCGTTGTCAACGTCAATTTTAATAGGGTGCGGCGTGTCACGTTGCCCGCGGCGGCCGAGTCGAGACTGCGTGCCGCTGCCCCACGCCCAGACGCTGCCGCCAAGGCCGATTCCGTGGCCGCCCCAAGGGGTTAGCGCCACATCGCGAAGCGCGGGAAGGCCGGGGACGAAGCTTTCGAGAGGACGAGCCGACAAGTGTTCATCGGCGATGTTCCATAGTCGTCCATATCTATCGAGCGCCTTTATCCCACGAGTGGAGAGCCTGCCGGCATAAGGACGCCAGCTAGAATCCGGCCCTTTGTGGAATGCGTGTAGGTTCAACTTCGCAACCCACACCGGCAAGCGGGTCGGCTGCCACTGGCGTCCCCTCGACAGCAGCTGCAGCGTTGGTCGGCTCGTGTCCTCGTGATTGGACCACTTTATGGGAAGGGGTTCGGCCTTCGCATCGCAAGCTGGGCGATAGGCGATTTTGTCGAAGACTCGAAGTCGCACCCTTGTTTCAGTTCCAAGCTCGGCAGAAAGTTCCTCCTCCAGCCGTCCACTGGCGAAGAGGCGCACCTCACAAGCGCTGATAGTCGGTACCGAGGCCTGGGCCTCGAAGAGCTTGTCGATGACGGCGGCTGCAGCGCCTGCCGCGGCTGGTACGGCGGCGGAGATGGCAGCAACTTGTCGAGCGGCAACACTTGCCGGTACAGCTGGCACAAGCCAGCGTGCGTTCGTATTCGAAACCTCAATGAGTGACACGATCGCGCTCAGATCAGCCGCTTCTCGGCGAATAGCGGACCAACTAAGATTTTCGGCGTGGCCTGGCTCCACCACGACCATGATGTGGAGACCCACGTCAGCTATCGCCCTGTAGCGGCGATTCGCTATGCGGCTTCGTTCGCGACCTCGCACTCATACGACGTGTCCCGCGAGGCGAAGAAAGGGCACCCGAAGGCATATCCGGGAGCCGTTTGTGGAGCGCATGCTCCAGACTATAGCGACTGGAGAGGTCCTGCACCGCAAATCGACGTGATTTCGGATGCGCGATCGCCACGCTTCACCTCTGTGCCAACTTGAGTGCGATATGTTCGGCATTCGTGTTGTCGCAGCAACTGCCCCGCGGCTCACATGATGCTCCATGCTGTAACGAGAGCGGCATCTCAAGGCCGCAGTGCCTCCGGCAAGTCACCTCGCCGCAAAGTGCGACAGGACCGGGGCGGACCCGCAGAGTATGCGAATCTCGTTCACTGCGAGGGTCTCTTTGTTGCGCCGAACCCCTGTCACAACCCCGGCGACGGGGATCTGACAGTATGTATGCCGATCAAGGGTCCATCCCTGCCTGTTGGTGGGGCCGTTGATCAGAGCGAAACAGGTGCCCGTGGGCAGGGTCGCTATCCATGCAAGGTTCCCACGCGCGCGGTCCAAGATCACCGCATCACCGGGCTTGACCTCCTCTGCCAAATTCGGCCCAAACCCCTCCTGTGCGATGTCCTGCATTCCCCTGAGATCCGGCGGCCACAAGTGCGCGTACATTTTCGACAGGCTCGGGGTTTGGTATTTGAGTTGGAATTCAGTCGGCATGAGGTACTTGGTGAACACCGTGCCGGGAACTCCTGGTGCTGTAAACGGACCGCCGAAGAGCTCGTCCTCTAGTGTTCGAAGTAAGAACCCTTGATAGACATCATTGCCAATCACCCGCTCAATTGGTGAGGCCGTCGACAACATAGGGGCGTCTGGGTCGATTTGCAGCCCGTCCATGTCTCGCGGTGTTAGCCGCTGGGTGACCTCGAGCACTGCTGGCTCCACTGTCGTTCGCCTGAATAGGCCTCGCATCGTCGGCGCTCGCGTGACTTCAAAGTCTGCTTCTTGAATGTCTCGCCCCAACGTCTTCGAGGCCAGGTCCCGTGCAGATTCGACATCGTCCGCTGAGTACTCCAGACGAGCAGAAGCTGGGCGAGCATGGAGCGGCACAGGCCATTCCCAAGGGGCTGAGCTCGCCGCGTCTGCACCCCGTCCTGCGTGCTCAAGGACTGGAGCAGCCGGTTCGAGGGGGGCATTGCGCATGCTGGCTCGGACGACCGAAATCGCACTTCCAGTCAATAACTGCTCGATAGCAGTCTTCGCCAACGCGGGCCCGGACAGGTGGAGTCGTGTCGCTCCGAGATCGGAAACTGCTGCCTCCGCCTCCAAGACCATATCGATGATGCCGACATAGGCCTCCGCCTGTGGGGCATCACGATATTGGGGGATTGGGACCGTCGCGGGTGCGGATTTGGCTGGAGTCGGCGGTAGAACTCGCACTGCCCGAGAGCCCGTGAGGATCGTCACCGAGACGTAGGAGCCGTCTCGCATGGCGGTCCGTCTGAATTCCTCCCAATCGGGCACATCTGTCTGGTCTACGACCACCACAAGGGCCTCGTGCCGCAACTTCGGTTCCCTTCTATTGGCGAGTTCAAACCTATCCGCGGTTGATGCTTTCGAGCTGTTGTGCCACCGTGTTAAGGCGCTTCTCGAATTCGCCGAGCCCAATTTTCGCAGCATTCAGCTTCTGTCTGGCATCACGAAGAAGGTCATCGATCTTGCTCTTATTGGGTACGTCGAAGCGGATCGAGTTGTAGGCACTCTCAACAGCGCGCAAGTCGGACTCGAGCGACTGCTGCGCGCTTCGAGCCTTTGCGGCCGCGCTCCGAAGCTCAGCCGGCTTGCCACTTACCATCAGGTTCTCCCTTGTTAAGTCTCGTCATCCGTCACACCTCGCAGGAGGGCCCTTTCTGCGGGGGTAGCTCGTCAGGCGGAACTTGACCGCCAACGGGTAGCTCCCCTCCAGACGGAGGTACTCCTGGTAAAGACTGGAGATCTCGATCCTGTTGTCGACGCCGGCAGAAGCCACCTGCTGCGCGCGCGCCGTGTGCGCGCTGAGCCCTTGGCGCTGTTCAGGGCGGTGTACACGGTTCAGCACCTCACCACCAGAGATGAGCGCTTCGATCCGTGCGATCAGCGCCATTGCTTGGAGCGTTTTTGTGAAATCGACGTCCCGGACGTCGTCAATCAGGTGGGTCTGCAGGGTCAGGCCAAAGCTCAGCATGGAGGCCTCGGACGCCGGAGTAGTGAGCAGGTAACGCCGCCGAAAGTCCACATCGTTTCGGATCTGGTCAGGAACTACCACGCCGCTGGTGAACGCGCCGCCGACATTCCACGTCACATCCACGTTCCACCACACGCCGTCAAGGTGAACTGCGTTCCAGGCGTGGTTCAAGGATTCGCTCATCACTGATTTCGCTATGAGACCGACTCGTCGGGCGGAGGCCTCGAAGAGCGCCGCATAGTCCATGCAGACTCCCAGCCCACGCCGCAGCGTCTCGTGTGGGGACTGTGGAGCGAGCGAAGATGCAGAACGAGCTCGATCGTGGTCGTATCGAACCCGTTTCAAGATGGCGTCGTTGATCCGGCAAACAGCGTCCCAATCCGTCTGGCCCACCCCTTCCGGCCTCGCAGCCAGCGGGACTTCCACCACACGGACGCCGTCGAGACGCATCGTCTTCGTCTTCGGCCTTGAGCCGCCCCGAGCAAGCGCCTCCGTGCGAGCTGTCTGCAACCGCATTACCTCCGCTCGAGCGCAGGCCCATAGCTGGGGAACCATCTCGTCCAGAAAGCGTACAGCCGAACCGGTGTCTACCTCAGAAGGTTATTGAATCGAGATCAAGATCGCGCATGCCGGCCACCACGTGACGCCACTCTTCCGGAAGATTCGCCACGGCCACCGGATCTTGCTCCAAGGCGGAGGCGAGGTCTGAGAGGAGTCGCTGTTCGGCCGCGCGCCGAAGAAATGGAACGATCGTCTGCACCAGTGCGGCACGCTGGCCGTGGGGCAGTTGCCTTGGAATCGCCAATAGCCTGGCGGCAAGGGATCGCGCCTGTGCCCCACTGACCTGGGCCAGCATCGTGGCGAGCCCCTGAAGATCCAGCTGGCCGCCATCGAACAATCGCACGACAGCGGCTTCGAGGTATTGCCTGTCCATCGCGTGGATGGGCCACTTCTCCGGCTCGCCCGGCCATTCCTCGACGGCGATATCGAAAGCAGCAGACCGTGCCCAAGTAGCGAGCTTGGTACCGACCCCAGATGCCTCGATCTCAGTGGCCGCCCGCTGATAGTCGGATACAGCCCGGGCTCGGTCCACGAGCGCCACGATGCCGATGCGGTCGAGTTCGGCGCGCCGGCGGTCGTATTCGCTCATCCTCGGGTCTTCGAGGAGCTCTTCAAGGATTGCCGATGCCTGGGACGCATCACCTCCGCGCGCCAACCAGTACGCTAGACCACGGCGGGCACGGTACAGCTGCGCCCACAGCTCCTTCGGTGCTTCGCGATTCGCCTTGGCCTCTCTTTGCAGGTCCGCCACCGCGCCGGTGATGTGTTGAACTGCCTGTTGAAAGTAGCCCTGCTCACCGAGCGTTCGACCGAGTCCCAGTCGCGCGTGGACGGTCAAGTCCTCTTCATCTGCCCGGATCGCCAGCTCCAGCGCTTCCGCATAGCGCTGGCGGGCTTCCGCGAACTCGCCCTGCTCGACGAGGTTCAACGCCGCATGTGTTCGTGCCTCGATGGCCTCTCGAGAGCTGGCCCCAATCAGATCGTCCAGATCACGTATTGCTGCCATCAGCATGCGCTGTGCCCGTTGTCTGTCCCCTGAGTTACCCATCCAGACAGCCAGAGCCCGGTACGTCTCGAGTATCGATCTGCCCCGGAGTCCTTCTGCCTCGGCACGTTGCAGCAACGTCTCATGAAACCATGCACGGGCGACCTCGGGTTCTCCGGATTCGCCACGTCGCGTTGCCTCATCGTCACCCTGGGCCAGATCCTCGGCGTCAGGCGCTGCGACTCCCGTAGCCGAGGGAGCCTCCCAAGCGTCGACAACTGACCGGATCAGATCGCTGACTGAACCCCAGCCCTGTGGCCGAAGATGGACACGCAATAGGGGGTCGGCGATGTCGTACCAGCTCCGTCTTCTATCTGCGCCGGGCGGAGCTGGGATATTCACCACCCAACCGTCAGCGTGCAGCCTTGCGATCGCACTGGCAGCCGCCTGATTCCGCACCTCGATGGCTTCAGCGATCTCCTGAACGGTTCGCGGCGCGCCACCGCGGGCGATCTCCAGCAGGACGCGTTGCTCGCTCGGTGCGACCCGCAGGAGGAGCGCACTGTAGTGCGCCTTCATCAGAGCACGGAGATCGCCTTCTGCGCGGACAAGCGGGTCCTGATCCCCGACCGCCAAGTGCGCACCTGCGAGCGCCCAAAATGATTGGTTCCCGAGAAAAGTGAGTTCGACTTGCCGCGACATGCGCAAGAGGTCAGAGCCGATGGAGGGCGCGAGAACCCGATGCTGGAGTGCGCGCTCAACGGCTATTTGCACGCCCTCGCCCAAGGCGCCGACCGGGGCGGTCTCGAGGACCTCGAATGAGGGAGCGAAATCGTCGGGTAGGACGCCCAGGATCGCGGTGCCAATTAGGAGAGGCCCCTCCGGTGCGATCAGGAGTTCAGAGAAAGCAGGGCGGTCAGCAGCGCGGATCTGGCGAACGAGCTGATCCAAGCCCTCCACGACGATCACAAGTGGGGAGCGCTCAATCGAGTTCCTAGCCCGCCGGCCGCTGCCATCCGTCGCCGGATGACCATCCGTAACTACCGCGGCAACCTCGACAGCCGCGAGGAAGTCGTCAAACGAGGAAATCCCCAGAGGACCCTGCTCCAAGCGGGCAACACGGCTCCCACCGGCAGCAGCTGCGAGGGCCGCGGTGCCCACTGCTTTCGACTTTCCCGTACCGAAGCCCCCCGTGACGAAGGCGTGGTTCTTGCAGCGCCCCTCGATGAAGTCGGTGACGATGTCCACGAGCCGGGTGTCTAGGAGTGCTTCGGCCGAGGGCGGGACGCCGGGCAAGTTTGACCGAGGTTTTACTGACATACGCCTTCCAGTCGTTCCGCGAGCAACTCCACTGCCCCCTGTCGCGAGCCTGTGATGGAAGACTACCGGGAGGATCACCCAGAAGATGCCTGAACCGAGTATGCGGCGGTGAAATCTGCCCGCGGTCGCGCGTTTGAGGATTTCTGGACCCGCCGAATCTCCATTTCTGCGTCGGCCCTGGCCATCCCGAGCCTGGTCAGGGCCGCTCTGCTCCCTCGTCGGCACGACGGCGGGTGTCCGGGAACCAAGCTCGAACAAGTCACATGCCCACGGGATCGCAACCACTGACGACCTAGACCTCGATGACCAGATCATCGATTCGGACTTCGCCGCAAAGGGACTTCGCGCCTGGTTTCAGCAGTTCGGCAACGTGCGGCAGATGCAGTCCTCGAGCCTCGTGCCGGCTGGCAAGGCTGTGGCGCTCGAGAAGCGTCCGGGCGGGGTGTGGCTCAGGGCGCACGTGGTCGAGCCGACCGCGGTGCGGCTCGTGAAGGAAGGCGTCTACCAGGCCTTCTCGATCGGGGTCGCGAAGCCGCGGATCGTCCGGGACGCGGTCGCGAAGAACGGCCGGGTCGTCGACGGCGTGTTCTCCGAGGTCTCACTCGTAGATTTCCCCGCGAACCCGCACTCGAGGTTCGCCGTCGCCAAGCTCGCCTGGGCCGCGCCGGCTCAGGCCCCGGTGTCCGAAGACGACGTGCTGAGGGTCCAGACGCTCATCCGGCACGCCTGGCTCGGATCCGACCATGCGTTCGTCCAGCTCGTGAAGGCCTTCGGGCCCGACGCGGCGGCCGCCGCCATCAACCCCCACTTCACCGGAGGCATGTGACAGATCCCAGCGCAGCGAGCCCGTCCCCGTCCTCGACGCCCCCGGACCGGGGCGTGATGTTCCGGACCCCGGATGGCGTTCTCGTCGTCCCGGGCATCCCGGCCACCGACTCGTCCGGGCACGTTGCCCTCGCCTCGGCGAACACCACGCCCGGGGCCTACGCGATGGCGGCCCGTGTCGCGGCGTCGGCGCGCAGCACGCCCCGCCCGGTCGGCGGCCTCACCGAGCTCATGGCCGCTGCACAGGAGCTCACCACCCGCCGAGCGGTCCCGACCCAGCAGGGCACTCTGTGAGCGCCACGCCCGTCCCGCACCGAGACAAGCACACCGGGCAGGCGGTCGCCGCACCCCACGGCACGGTCATGGGGCCGGCCGTGGAGCACGTGGACGCGGCCCAGGGCGCCGTCGAGGTGGCCGGCCTGTTCCGCCGGGCATCGCTGCACGGCACACCTGGCCACCAGGCACCCGGCAGTGGCCAGCCGGGAATGCGCCCGATGCCGTGAAGCGAGGCGGTACAGCGGTCGTTGGGGTGCCACCGGGGCTAGCCTCGCTGCTAGCCTAGGTCGATGGGCGACCACAGCGCCGACGGAACTGACCGAAGGACTGGCCTCCGCGCGTGGGTGAGGCAGGACAGCTTCTGGCGGGAGCTCACCCTACTAACTGCGTCGGGCCTGATAGTCATTTTCTTGGCGTGGCTCTTTGCCGTTTTCGCTGGGTATTTGTCTAATCCCGGGTTCTGGAGGTCTCTCCTCGCTATCCTAGGTTCTCCAGTGCTACCTAGCATCTTGGGCATAGCCGCATCAATGGCCCTCCGCGCCGCTGGATCGCATCGCCGGAACAGGGGAAATCCTGGTGGTGGCACAAGCTCGCCAGACCAAAAAAGACCCGATATCGAAAGAGTCGACTAATTTCAGTCCGTGGACGGTGGCGTGTCACCGTTCTTGGGTATCGTTTCCTCAGGTTTGGCGGTAATCCAGTGGGGGTCGTGCACCCGGCGGCTGGGATCTGGTGGGTTCTGGAGGCGGCCCCTCCCGCGGTCAAGTACTGCGCTGGATCGCCCTGAGAAGGACTGGCATTGAACTCGAAGGGTTCGGACCGGCCAACGAGTGCTGGACGGGCCTAGCGGAGGCTCGCTGCTCCGCGCGCGCATACTCTCCAAATGGGAAGCCTGGAGGCACTTTCTTGTCGGTATGGCCGTGCGCCCTTAGCTTTCTTGCGAGTTCAGACGGACTCCGATGGGCAGCACAGTCTTCGTAATGCCAGAGAAGCCATATCTCGAAACAAGGATTCGAGACTACTACCGGGATGGAGCGGCTGCGGGCATCTTCTAAGGCGGGTTGTAGAGTCGCGTGCTCATCGACGTCGACAACGAGCCATGTCTCGTCATACCCACCGTCGGGGTCAAGCTCATTCAGTTCTAGTGCTGCGCTCAGCACCCCCATGGGGTCCCTCCCGACGCCTTTGCGACGCGCATCGCGGACGGATACGCCGGTTGACCTCAGAAACTGTGCCAGGCCTTCGAGGTACTGCACTTCAGTCTTCGTACCCTCGGTGACGATCAACATGCGCGACCGTTCCCGCCGCCTTCCTCGGCGCTGATTGAACTGCTGAGACCGCCGAACCATTAAACGTAGAGGCTTCCACTCGTAGGGGCATCGGTCTCTCCTTGCTCAGCCTGTTCCTGCTCGGCCTCGATCAGCGAGGCTAGGAAGGAAGGAGCAACAGAGGGTACACCACCATATCTGCCTTGAAGGTAACGTCGCGAGAAGTTCTGGTCCTTCCGGGTTGGAAAATCTGACAGTCTGAACAAATCGCTAGCACCATCAACGGCCTTCTCGACAAACCAGACCTCATTCTCATTCAGCTGCGCCTTTGAATTAGGCGATATGAAATATGTGTCGTGCGTTGTGAAAATCAACTGAGCATGCTTCGTGTTGATCTCGGGGTCTTGGAACATCTGCACGAGAACCTCTGCAAGTTGCGGGTGGAGGCTAGCGTCCAGCTCGTCCACTGCAAGGACGCCCCCTTGCCGCACAGCCTTCAATGCGGGAGCAGCCAAGGAGAGCCACGTCAAGGTCCCGGTGCTTTGCTTAGCGCTCGGAAGGCCAAAAGTGGTTCCGTTCTCGCCCCGGTGCGCGAAGGTAAGGTTTCGCGCAAGCTCCACGAGCAGCTTTTCGAAGGCTGCGTCGGGTATCTCTTCGTCGAACACCTTTCCTTCGGCATCAGCCTTAATTACCGCTTGAAGTATCTTTGTCAGCGTCGGATCTGCCTCCTGCTGCTCAACTCGAGCATCAGCGATTCCGACATCTGCCACTTTCAGCATGGTCTTCAAGTCGTCCAGAGCGAAGGTGCCGTCTACCACGTCGCTTATGACGGATCGCAATCGTCCTTGGCGGTCCGCTTCACCGAACCGAGCGATACTCAGGTCTCTCGTGAGGGCTAGCCATATGGGACCCAGCTGCTCATGCTTCAGCAGCGCCCCCTTCGCCAGGACCAATTCACGAGGCCCGGTCACCTTCTCCAGAGTCGATTCGCCCGCCCCTAGCGCGCGCCCGAAGCTTAGACCCTCGCTTCCGGAGCTACGCTCGAACAAGACCTTTTTGCGACCAGTGGGATAAGTGTAGAGCCATTCATCCACGATAGCCTTGGAGTCCAAGGTGAAACCGTATTCGAATCGAATATCGTCAAGCACAAAGTCAAGCGCAAAAGTTGAAGGCGCGCTCTTCGAACGCTCATCCAAGGCGAATGCATCACGGTGAATACTCTTCCGCGACGACCACGAGGTAGCGGAATTGGCGATGAAATCCCGCATATACGCGAGAGCATTGAGCAAGCAGGACTTTCCAGATGCATTTGCACCGTAGACCGCAGCGACGGGCGCGGTCCATTCCGCCCAAGTCCCCTCCTTCGGGCGACTGCTCCGCAGCTCGGGTTTCACAAGGGTTAGGTCTGCCTCATCTCGGAAGCTGCCGTGGTTCTCGAAGGTGAAGCGAAGCAGGAACATGCCCCTAGTATGCACGAAAAGCGTCCGTTCGGGCGGTTTTCGACGAAAATCGCGCTGAATCTGCAACGAGATGCTCTGCGGTGGGGGCAGTGCGATGCGTGGCGCCCGCCTCGAGCCCCAGCCACGCTGCCCTTTAGGCCACGCGCCCAGTAGCTCTTGGGTGGCTCGGGGAGCCTTCGCCAATCTGGGCCGAACGCGCCCTCACCAGCGCGTGCCGCCGTCCAGAGCAAGCTGTTGCCTAGCCGATGGGCTTGTCCCTGGCCCGTTCGCCGGCGCTCTCGAGCGCCTGCGACGTTCGGATCCTCGTCGACCGCACTGTGCACGTGCTCGCGACGTCGGTCCTGGCAAGCGCGAATCACCCAGATCGAGACGTGACACGCACTCGACCTCGCTCAGAAACGAGTCGCCGCGGAGCCGCGTGCAATCATTGGGGGGCAGGAAGGCCACAGGGGGACTGAAGTGACAACTTCACGCGAGGGGTTCAGCGTCAAATTTGACGGTCCCGCGCTCGAAGACCACGCCATGCGTGTCGAAGATCTGGCGCCAGCGCTCTTGGCGATGGCACGCCTCTTCCGCGATGCGCAGACGGCTCTCGGTGATGATGCGCCGCCCGCGTCACTCGACATCCACGCGCAGCGGCCTGGTTCGTTCGCCGTCGACCTCATGCTCGAGATACCCGGCATATATGAGCAGGTGCTCGGCATGCTGCTGTCCCGCGAGGCACAGGCCACGCTCAGCGCTACAGGTCTGTTGGGTGTCGTCCTCGCCGCGTTCAGGGGTCTGAAATGGATGCATGGGCGCCACGGGCTGCGCCGCGAGCATATCGAACCCGGGCAGGTGCGGATCACGGACGCGAATGGTGACTCTATTACCCTCCCGGCCGAGTCCCTTTCGGTCATTCAGAGCCCAGCGTTCCGCCGAGCTGCCGAGGAGATGACGCGGCCGCTTGAGCGGGACGGCATCGACTCGATAGTTCTGACCTCTTCGGCAGACCCCCAACCCGTAGTGGTCTCTCAGGAGGACCGGGAGTCCTTTGAGGTGCCCGACCAGGAGGAAGTCGTCTTCGAACCAACGGAGCGCGAAGTAGTCGTGCGTCTGGAGAACGTGGCCTTCGTCGAGGGCAACAAGTGGAAGGTGAATGACGGCGCCAACTCCTTCCACGCAGCAGTCGAGGACCTCGGATTCCGAGAGCGTGTCGAGTCCGGCGCCGAAAGGTTCGCGGCGAACGACACCCTCAAAGTGCTACTGCGAACGCAGCAACGCAAGACCAAGCGGGGAGCCCTGCAGGTTACGAACACGATCCTTCGCGTCCTCGACCATCAGCATGGCCCCCAGCAGATACCTCTCCCATTCGAAGACGAGGGCCCGGCCTCGGCGTAGGGTGACCGCATGGCACTCTTCACCACTCGGCAGAAGCAGCAGATGATCGCAACGGTGGCTGGCCCGTTGCTTCTTGTCGCCGCCGTCGTGGTGTTCTTCCAGAAGGCGCCGTTCATCGCGTGGCCGCTCGTGGCCCTCGCTGTGGGCGGCCTCGTGTGGCTGGGGGCCAGGCGCTCACGGCGCGCGAAAGCGAAGGCTCGCCCCACTGCAAAGGTCGCAGAAAAGGTGCCGGTCTTGGCGGACGACACAGTCGACAGCCTCGCGCTGCGGTTCATCGACGTGAACGCGAAGCTCGGCCGGCACGTCAGCGTGGCCGAGGCACGCGCGATCTCCGCGCGCGAGCTCGCCCGCTTCAAGAAACCGAGAGCCACCGCATGACCTCGAGCGAGACACGACGTGTAGAGGTTGAGGGCTACCGGGCGTTCAGCACCGGCCGCACACCGCGACACAATCCCTACTCGTGGAAGGACGAGGAGCGCTGCAAGGCATGGATCCGCGGGCACGCGGCCGCACGCACCGACCGCATCGCCCACCAACTCGGGCAGACCCCGCCAGAGCACGTCCTCGAGGACTGAGCACATACAGAGAGGGGCCCTCTCCACCCCACTGCTGGGGCAGAGAAGGCCTCTCTCTGCCGTTGATGGCGGGCGTGCCGCTGGAGTCGGCCAGAGGGGCTTACAGAGGCGCACAGCGGCTCAGGGGGCGAGCTCCGCAAGGATCCGGGCGAGCTCGCGGGCCTGCTCGGCTGTGAAGTGGTCGTCCGCCGAGTCGATCACGTAGAGCATGCGCGCCTCGGCCACGCTCCACGCCGGCACCACGGTGAACCCGTCCCCGTGGATCGGCTCACCGTCGAACGCGACGCAGCCGCCTGCCTGATCGAACCGCGGCGCCCACGAGGCAGGCACATGGTCGGGGATCTGGGCCGCCACGGGCTCGGGGCACGTGAGGCGGACTTCGTGCTCAGGGCGAAGGTCCGCGGCTCGCAGCATGACCGTGTGGCCGCTGTCGAACTGAACGAGTGCCGCGACGCCGCCGGCCGTCGGCGACGGCTTTCCACGCCGGCGCCCCAGGAGCGGTGGATCACGCGGGTACCGGGGGAGTAGGAAGCTGCAGTGATGCTCATGGTGATTTCTCTCTTGTGACCTCGGCGAGTGTGGTGTCCACGCACTCGCCTGGTCGATCGCCGACCTCGCCGGGCTCGAACGGCCAGGAGGGGACGAGGTAGGCCAGGCCCTCCTCCTCAGGCAGGCGGTGGCGGCATGACGGGAGGACAGCAGCCGCGCGGCGGCTGGCCCCAGCAGGCGGGGGGCAGCGGCATGGATCAGGCACGGGTGGCCCGGGCGGCCCTGTCCCGGCTCTTCGAGCCTCTGGATCCTGTGGGGACACTCCTCGTGGAGGCGTTCGGACCCGAGGAGGCCCTCAGGATCGCCGCCGGTCGCGCGCCGGCCGAGGAGGTGCGCGCCCTTGCGAGATCCCTCCAGGGAGCGGCCGGTGCGGACCGCGGGGACGCGTTCGGGCCGCGCGCGGCCGCAGCCAGGCCCGGCGCGCTCGCCAGCGCCCTCGAGCGGTGGGCGCCGCGGGTGGCGCACCTGGCACCCGAGCGGGACCTCGAGGCGATCGCACGGCTCGGCGGACGGCTGGTGATCCCCGAGGACGCCGAATGGCCGGCCGGGCTCCTCGGACTCGGGGCCGAGGCACCCCTGTGCCTGTGGGTCCGCGGCGACGAGCCGCTCCCGGCAGCGGAGCGCAGCGTGGCCATCGTCGGATCACGGGACGCCACCGGGTACGGGATCTCCGTGGCGGGCGAGCTGGCCAGGGGAATGGCGGACTTCGGGCTGACCGTGGTCAGTGGCGGGGCCTACGGCATCGACGGGCAGGCGCACCGGGCCGCGCTCACGTCGTGCGCGCCCGCGGTCCCCACGGTCGCCGTCACGGCCGGGGGAGTGGACCGCTACTATCCCTCAGGCAACGAGGAACTCCTCCGGGAGGTCGCCCGGCGGGGTCATCTCGTCTCCGAGCTGCCTCCCGGTGCTTCGCCCTCCAAGCACCGTTTCCTCAAGCGCAACCGCCTCATCGCGGCGCTGTCCGCGCTCACCGTGGTGGTTGAGGCCCGGTGGCGGTCCGGGGCGCTGAGCACCGCCCGCCGGGCGGCGGACCTCGGCCGGCACGTCGCCGCGGTCCCCGGATCGGTGTACAGCGCGAACTCGGCTGGATGCCACCGGCTCCTCCGGGACGGCGCCACCTGCGTCACCGACGCGAAGGAGGCCTACGAACTGGTGGCGCCGTCGGGAGAAGGCCTGACCGAGGACCCGGAGGGGCAGGGCCGCGCCCATGACGGGCTCTCCCTCGTGGACCTCATGGTCCTCGAGGCGCTCCCCGTGCGGAGGGGCGCAGGGGTGGAGAGCCTGGCGGTGGTCGCCGGTCTGAGCGAGGCAGAGGTCCGGGCGGCCCTGGGGCGGCTCTGCCTTGTGGGCCTGTGCGAGCGGTCCGAAGGCGGCTGGAAGCGCAGCAGGCAGGCGTGATGGCACTGATCCGGCTCCGCAGTGCCGCGGTCCGGCCTGGATCCGCCGCCTCCTGCGCGTGTCAGGCTTGCCGCGGCGTCGCGCGCCGCGAAAGATGGAGGAGGCCGAGGCCGGGACAAGGAGACTGTGTGGGCAGCAACGCGGTGCCTGAAGGGCTGGAGGGGCCCCTTCGGTCGTTCCTGCGCTATCTGGCCCTGGAGCGCGGGCGATCCGTCCACACGGTGCGCGCCTACGAATCGGACCTCACCTCGATGCTCGCTTCCGCCGCCGACGACGGCGCGGTGGACCTGCGCGCCGTCGACCTGGCCATGCTGCGCCGCTGGCTCGGCCGCCAGAGTGAGGCCGGGCTCGCGCGGTCGACCCTCGCCCGGCGTTCGGCGGCCGCGCGGTCGTTCCTCTCGTGGGCGGCGCGGGAGGGCCACGTCAATGCTGATCCCGCCATCCGGCTCGCTGCGCCCAAGCGGCAGGCCCACCTCCCCGAGGTCCTGCACCGTGACCAGGCGGAGCGCCTGCTCGGCGACGCCTCGGCCGCCGCCGGCAGTGGCGATCCGGTGGCGGTCAGGGACCTCGCGCTAGTCGAGCTCCTCTACGCGACCGGGGTGCGGGTCGGTGAACTCGTGGCCCTCGACGTCGACGACGCGGACTTCGGCCGTCGGACCATCCGGGTGCTCGGGAAGGGCAACAAGGAGAGGACCGTCCCGTTCGGGGTCCCTGCCGCAGACGCCCTCACGCGCTGGCTCGGTGCCCGGGCCGCGCTCACGACGAGTGCCAGCGGGGCCGCGCTCTTCCTCGGCGCCCGGGGAGGCCGGCTCGGGCAGCGGCAGGCCCGCGCCGTCGTCGACCGCGCCCTGCGGGGGCTGGGTGACACCTCGGCCAGCGGTCCCCACGCCCTCCGCCACACGGCGGCCACCCACCTCCTCGACGGCGGCGCCGATCTCCGCAGCGTGCAGGAGCTCCTCGGCCACGCGAGCCTGGCGACCACCCAGCTGTACACCCATGTGTCCGTCGAACGGCTCCGGGCAAGCTACCTAGCGTCCCATCCGCGCGCGTAGCCGGCGGTCCCACTGGCGGGGCGCACTGGAATCTGGCAGATTCGTCCGGCAGAATGGTCGCGAAGCCCCAGTCGGAGCAGGTCCCGCATCTTGAAGGCGTGGGGCACCTCCGCCCGGAGGGACAACTCAATAGCCACGCATTGCTGGATCCGCCAGCTGACGGTCGTAGGGGAAGACGTACCGACAGCGATGGAGGATGGAATGTCTGCAGTGATGACCCGTGGTCTGCTGTTCGTGCACTCGGCACCGAGCGCGCTGTGCCCGCACGTCGAGTGGGCCATCAGCTCGGTGGTGGACAAGCGGACCGACCTCGACTGGACGGCGCAGCCTGCCGCTCCGGGAATGTTCCGTGCCGAGCTTTCGTGGATCGGCAAGCCCGGGACGGGCGCACACCTCGCCTCGGCCCTGCGGGGCTGGGCGCACCTGCGCTACGAGGTCACCGAGGAGCCGAGCCCGAGCGTGGACGGGGGCCGTTGGTCGCACACCCCGGAGCTCGGGATCTTCCATGCCATGACGGACGTGCACGGCAACATCGTCATCTCGGAGGACCGGATCCGGTACGCCTACGAGTCCGCGGGCGGGGACGCCGCGGCCGTGTACCACGAGCTCTCCCTCGCCCTCGGCGAGGCCTGGGACGAGGAGCTCGAGCCGTTCCGCCATGCCGCCGAGGGCGCGCCGGTCCGCTGGCTGCACCAAGTCGGCTGACCTCCACCAGCCCCGCCCTTCCCCCAGCCCCGTCGCAGTCCGTCTGAGACGAACAGGGAGGGGCCAGTCTCACGACTGGCCCCTCCCTGTTCGCGCGTCCCTGACGTGCGCCCGCGTCAGTGGTTCCGGATCACCACGACCGCGTTGTGGCCCCCGAAGCCGAAGGAGTTGCTGAGGGCGACGATGTCCCCCTGGGGCAGCTCCCGTGCGGTCGTGACCACATCGAGCGGGATCTCGGGGTCCTGGTGGTCGAGGTTGATCGTGGCCGGGGCGCGGCGCTCCTGCACGGCGAGCACGGTGAGCACTGCCTCGACGGCACCTGAGGCGCCGAGGAGGTGGCCCATCTGCGACTTCGTCGCGGAGACCGCCACGTTGTCCACGTGGTTGCCGAGCGCGGCCTTGAGCGCGGTGTACTCGGGCTTGTCGCCCACCGGGGTGGACGTCGCATGGGCGTTGACGTGGACGATGTCCTCCGGCTGGACGCGGGCGTCGAACATTGCGGCCTTCAGGGCGCGGGTGGCACCCAGGCCCTCCGGGTCCGGCGCCGTGATGTGGTAGGCGTCGGCCGTGACAGAAGTGCCCGCGAGCTCGGCGTAGATGCGGGCGCCGCGCGCGAGGGCGTGCTCCTCGGCCTCCAGCACGAGGGCACCGGCCCCCTCGCCCATGACAAATCCGTCCCGGTCGAGGTCGTAGGGCCGCGAAGCGTGCTCGGGGTCGTCGTTGCGCTTGGAGAGGGCCTGCATCGCGGCGAAGGAGGCGAGCGGCATCGGGTGGATTGCGGCCTCTGCGCCGCCGACCATCACCACGTCGGCCTTGCCGGCCCGGATGAGCTCCTGGCCCACAGCCATGGCCTCGGTCCCGGAGGCGCACGCCGAGACGGGCGTGTGGGCGCCGGCCCGCGCGCCGAGGTCGAGGCTGACCGCCGCGGCCACGCCGTTGGGCATCAGCATCGGCACGGTCATGGGCAGGACCCGCCGGGGGCCCTTCTCCTTGAGCGTGTCCCACCCGTTGAGCAGGGTCCAGACGCCGCCGATCCCGGTGGCGAAGGCGACCGCGAGGCGATCGTGGTCGATCTCCTCGATGCCGGAGTCCCGCCAGGCCTCGCGGGCGGCGATCACGCCGTACTGCGTGGAGGGGTCCATCCGCTTCATCTCGACGCGGCTGAGCACCTGGTCGGCGGGGGTGGAGAGCTTGGCGGCGATCTTGACCGGCAGCTCGTACTGCTCGACCCAGTCATCGGTGAGCCTGCGGACGCCGGAGACCCCCTTGAGGGCGTTCTGCCACAGGGTCGGGACGTCGCCGCCGATGGGCGTCGTGGCACCAAGGCCGGTCACAACAACTTTGCGCGCCATGCTTCGCTACTTTCGTGGTGCAGGAGGAGGCC